>JAUVII010000287.1 GCA_030592845.1 Candidatus Krumholzibacteriia bacterium
ATCTCCAGAGCAGATCCCGGGTCCAGTTGCGCGTCTACGACGTGTCGGGGAAACTGGTTCGTACCCTGGTCGCCGGTGATGTCATGGATCCGGGCAAACGTTCGGTTGCGTGGAATGGGAAGGACGACCGCGGAAGCCCGGTGGCTTCCGGCGCCTACATCTACAGGCTCCAGGCAGGGCCAAGCGTTGTGACGAATCGTATGACTCTGATTCGTTGACCGGCAGTCCAATTCCTTCCACGACAGCGACCTCGGACAGGGGGCTTTCCGGGGTCGCTTTTCATGAATTCAGACCTGGTTGCCGAGAGTCATCGAATTGATTAGCCTGTCCGGGGGGAGCGCTTGAGGGGGATGGATATGGCCCCGAGCGAGGATGATCTCATACACAGCGTGATGGCGGGGGAACCAGGAGCTTTCACGCGGTTGGTCAGACAATACGAAGCACCCATCTACCATTCAATTGTCAAGATAGTCAGGGACCACGATCAGGCGGCGGATATTACCCAGCGGGCCTTTATTTCAGCTTTCGAACACCTTGCCACCTATGATCCCAATCACCGATTCTTCAGTTGGCTTTACCGGATAGCCTGGAACGACGCCATCAATTGCTGCCACCGGAAAAAAAATTCCCAATCCCTGGATCAATACGAACTGCCCTCGTCCGATCCTTCGCCCGAGGACCGTTTGCTGGAAAAGGAACGGGACGACAAAATCAATCAGGCCATTGCCAAACTCCAGTACAAGTACCGGGTGGTGTTGGTGTTGCGGCACTACCTCGATTTTTCCTATGCCGAGATTGCGCTGATCATCGGCCTTCCCTTGTCCACGGTGAGATCGAGGATCCATACCGCCCGCCAGTTGTTGCGGGATGAGCTGACACAAGAAACCGCCCAACCGGAATTATGTATGGTATAAGTTGAACCAGGTTCGGAAATCCCAAACAATTTCGGCTATTCCAAGGAAGGTAAGTTGTGCGTGCCACCTTTGTGATCTTGCTGTTTTTACTATCCGGATCCGCCTGCGCGGAACCCCTGGCTTCATGGAATGACGGTCCGCCCAAGGAAGCCGTCACCAGTTGGCTGGCGGCCATTACCGATCCCGACGGCGCGGATTTCATACCCGTTGCCGAACGGGTGGCGGTTTTCGACAACGATGGAACCAGCTGGTGCGAACGACCTGATTATGCGCCCACTTCCTTTCAGGTTTCGGTGGCCAGGAGCATGGCCGCCCAGGGCAAGGCCGATCCCGACAGCATGCCCTTCAAGGCCTGGTTCGCCAACGACCGGGACGCCTTGCGCGAATACGGTTACGGCCAGGCTTATGTCGAGATGAACGCGTCCTTTGCCGGCATGCCCGTTTCCGCCTACCGCGATTCGGCACGGGCGTGGCTGGACCGCGAGCGTCATTCCCGCTTCGGCGTGCGTTATACCGACCTGTATTTTATCCCCATGATGGAATTGAAGGACCTGCTTTTGGATCATGGATTCCAGGTGTGGATCGTGACCGGAGCGGCCCAGGATTTCGTGCGCAGCTACTCGGAACAGGTGATCGGAATTCCTCCCGAAAGGGTCATCGGGACCTGGACCACACCGGTGTACGAAAAAGCCGAAGATGGAACCGCCACCCTGGTCCGGGGCGCTCTTCAAACCTATAACGGCCACGAGAACAAACCCGCTCATATCGAGCAGCGCATTGGCCGCAGGCCGGTTTTTGCCGCGGGCAACAGCAACAATGACGAATCCATGTGCCGGTACGCGGTCACCGGCGAGCGCCGCGGGATGGCCTTGTGGATCCATCATGACGATTCCGGACGTGAATACGACTACGACCGGGGCACCAGGCGAATTGAGGAGTTATGCGATCAGCACCCGGGCGCCTTCGAAGTCAGCATCAAGCGGGATTGGACGCGGGTGTTCCGGGAGGTATCTTTGGAATAAGGACTTGAAGAATCTTGAATGTGGGAAGGATACCACTCATGAATCAAAATAAATCGCCTCTGCCAATTCCCCTGTTACTGGTTCCCTTGCTGTTTGTGATGTTGGCCGTCCTGTTGCCGCCGGTCCCGGCTGGTGCCGAGCAGTTCACCTGCATCGACCAGGACTACATTCACGACAATTGGTACTACCACGAAAGTTTTCCCTGGCAACCCAACGACTGGACCGCCCCGACCGCTTACGCCACCGGGACGGCCTACTTCAGGGTGGAGGTGCGCAGCCTCGACGCGCCCATCGACGGCTGGTACACCTCCAATTCCAACCAGAGCAGCTCCCCGGATTTTGCGGCCCGGTATTTTGCCCCGCAGTTGTGCCTGTTCCAGGACGCCCACATTCCTTCGAAACACGCCTGTTTCTATAGCGGGACCATCCAGTTCAACGGGCCGGGAATCTATTACGGGAGCCAGGCTCTTCCTGATATGTACCAGTACGGGGTGATCGACTGGACGCGGCTGTTGATGAACCCCATGATCATCGGCAAAGCCAAAGACCCCAGTGGATTGTCCTATCACGGCCAGAACGTGGACATGCGTTTTTCGGTGATCATCGTCGCCGAGGGCGATTCCTTTGATCCTCCCGCCTGGTGGGAGGTCGTGTCGGCCGTGACGGACCTGGACAACCCGGTGCCCGTGAAAACGGCTTTGGTTCAGAACTACCCCAATCCCTTCAATCCCGCGACCACCATCCGGTATGAATTGTCGGAACCGGCGAACGTTTCGGTGCGGGTCTTCGACTTGGCCGGCCACGCGGTGCGGACCCTTGTGGGGGGGCGTTACATGTCCGCCGGCAGTCACGATGTCGTGTGGCGCGGCAGGGATGATTCAGGAATGCCGGCACCCGGCGGCGTCTACTTTGTCCGTTTCGAGGCCGGTGAAGTTCAGCAAACCCTGCGCATGACCTTGTTGAAGTAGGGTGGTTGTTGGTGCATTGTTCCGGGGCCCCGCATTTCGTGATGGAACCGTAACCCGAGGATTGCGACATGGATAACCGTCCCCAGGATAATTTGCCCACGGAAGCCGACCTCGCCCGGATCACCGGGGACAGAACGGCGTTCATCGATCGTCTGCTTTCACTCATCGAAACGGAAATCGTTCCCTTGACCCGGAAGGGTGTTGGCGAGGGCAACAAGATTTTCGGCGGGGCGATATTGAGGAAGTCGGATCTGTCCACCGTGGTCGCGGTCACCAATGCCGAGACGGGTAATCCCCTGAACCACGGTGAGATCAACACGATCAACGTTTTTTATGAGCTTCCGCGCGCCGAACGTCCCGCGACGAAGGACTGCGTCTTCATTTCGACCCATGAGCCCTGTTCGCTCTGCCTGTCAGGTATCACCTGGACCGGTTTCGACAACTTTTTCTATCTGTTCAGCTACGAAGACACCAAGGACGCCTTCAATATTCCCCACGATCTGAAAATTC
>JAUVII010000250.1 GCA_030592845.1 Candidatus Krumholzibacteriia bacterium
GTACCGCAAGGGGAAAACGGTTTCGCCAAAATTGACCCTCATCGATGAAAACCATCTGAAAATCCAGGTAAAGATCCTCTTCCTGAAGAAGAGTTTCGAGTGGAAACGAGTTTCAGCGCCATGATGCTCACACCTGTTAAACTGGCGGGCAGGTTCAATCGCTGAATTTTTCTTCCAGTTCCGGGGACGGTGTGGTGATAATGCATACCTCATTTATTTTGGGCGGAGCAGAATTGACCGGCTGAACATTCCTTAACCCAGAGGGTTGCCTGGATGACTCCACCTCGACTGGCCGGGTTGATCGGCCTCATTACCGCTGTTTTGAAGTTGATCCTGGTCTGGACCGGTCTGACGGAAAAAAGTCTCCTCTGCGATGACGCGTACTACTATTTCACGATCGCCGCCAACCTGGCTTCGGGCCTGGGCCCCACCTTCGACGGTTTGGCAGCAACCAACGGATTCCATCCCTTTTGGCAGTTGATTCTGGTCCCCGTTTTCCACGATGTGCCCGCCAACCTGTGGCTGCCGGTGCGGGTGGCGCTCAGCTTGACGGTTATCCTTGACCTGATCAGCGGTTGGTTGATTCTGGGGATCCTGCGCCAAACGGTTAATGAACGCCTGGCTGCGGGGGCGGCAATCATGTGGTACGTCATGGCCCCCACCGCCTTGTTGGGGTTGCGGGGCATGGAGAGTTCCCTGGGCACCGTGCTGCTCCTGGGCCTGATCTTCCTGTTGACCAACCGACGCGCGTTCGTCGGTGCCGGAAATTATCGGACAGCCTTGTTTGCGGGATTGATCCTGGGCTTGTGCGGTCTGGCGCGCACCGACAATCTGCCCACGGCCGGATTGGCTCTGGCTTCCGTCCTCTGGATGGCGGCAGGACCGGCAGGCATGCGACGCAGATTTCGCAGCCTGGTCGTGGCCACCCTGGCGGCGCTGATGGTCGTACTGCCCTGGTTCATCTGGAACCTCATCGAATTCCAGAGCCTGGTCCAGGTGTCAGGGCAGGTTAAATACCACGTCCCGGATCTTTTTGGAAGGTTGCCCTGGGGTTGGTGGGATTTCCCGGCCGCCGGAATCACAGTACTGAATATGCTCTTTCCGTCAGTGATGGTATCGGGAGTGTTTTTCAGCGGAGAGGAATTCGATGGCGGCAGCCTGGCCCTGCCCCTCAGCCTGCTCATCCTGGCCGGGATCCTGTTGATTTTGATCAGGGGATTCGGCAGCCGAAGAGACCCATCACTCCTGCGCAGGATCGATATCGTTTTCCCGGCCGCGTGGCTTCTGGTTCACACGGTCCTATTCGGATTCATATGGCGATCCTACGCGGTCTGGTATTCTCATGGATATTTCGCCCTGTTGATCGTCCTGCTGGCCGGATTGCTGGGGTCGGGGGGATTTGCCACCCAGGCCTGGCGCCGGTTGGCGGGTGGCGCCCTGATACTCGTCTTGCTGGCCCAGCTTTGTTTTTACCCGCTGTTTTTCAGCCGCCTCCGACATTTCGCGCGAGGACCCGAAAAACAGTTCGACCAGCCACTGCAAAAAATCCTCACCCTCAAACCCGAAGGCGCGACCCTGGGGGCCTTCGATGCCGGTGCGCTGGGGTATGTCGCCTTGAGGTACCCGAAATTGCATGTCGTCAACCTCGACGGCCTGGTCAACAACCGGATCTTCGCGGCAAGCAGGGAAGGACGATACGCGGATTACATCATCGAAAACGTTGACTTCGTTATCCAGGATTTGAAACGCACCACCATGTATCTGGAACCGGAAGAGGTGGAGCGCCTGCTCCGGCACTACGGTCAAAGGTAGGCATCACAAGCTGGGCCCGGGATCCCCGTTGTATTCCAAGTGGGAATTTCGCAATTTCACTAGCGAAACAGGGCCTTGAAACTTCCCATGGAAGTTTTACTCGTGGCAACCCGGACCGGGCCCCAAATATCCAGTCTGCTATTATTGGACGTGTAGAGATTTCCGTTGTCACCTTCATGGATCCCCCTTGTGTTCGGGGCGTACCAACTCGTCAGAAGGGTTCCCGCCGGATCAATTTTGAAGGCAGTGGGCGTTCCTGCCCCGTTGAGAATACTGACCACCCAAATAGTGCCTTCGGGGCCGACATCCATCGCAAATGGGAGTACTACTCCAGCGAAGCGATAGACTTCTTCGATAAATACACCATTCAGATCCGTCTTCTTGACCCTGTTGGTGGACTTATCCCATTCGATGGTCAAAACATTTCCATCGGCGTCAAAGTCCACGTCGCGCAAACCGATGAACTGGTCGTTGCCGGACCCCCATGATCCCCACTTCATTTTGAAGTTGCCTTCGGAATCGAAGACCTGCAATCGATGGTTGAAAAAGTCGCAAACATAAATGTCGCCGTTGGGGTGGACCGCGATGCCACGCGGTTGATTGAATTGCCCATCTCCAGTGCCGGCGCTGCCGAATTTCGAGAGAAATTGCCCCGTGTTGGAAAACTTTTGGATCCTGTGATTCTTTTTGTCTGTCACATAAAGATTTCCGGAGGCGTCGATGGCCAGGTTTTCAGGGGAATCGAACTGCCCGTCTCCCGTTCCCCTGCCGGATCCGATCGTCTGGATAAAATTTCCATCCGCATCAAACTTCAGGACATAGGATGCAAAGGAATCGACGGTGAACAAATTGCCCGCGGCATCGGTCGCAACTCCGTAGAATGAACTCGCGGTATTGCCGTTGGGATAGATTACCAGGTCGGTGGATGAGATCAGCGGGGGCGGATCTTCCAATGCCATGGCCGGAAGTGCGAAACCGACCACCAGAATGAGTGCGCAGAGAAGAACCGACTTGGATTGGTGCATTTGCTGATCTCCTGCTGGAACAATGTTGGAAATTTGCTTACGGACAGCGGTGAGGATGCCATCCGAATCCTGATGACCGATTTTTTCGGATCTCCCGAAATCTTAATACCGGTAGAGCCCCTCCGCTCGAGGAGCTTCCACAAAATTACCCTCGGGCGGCGGCGTGCTCGTCTTCCATTCCAATGTCGCCGCACCCCAGGGATTGACTTCATCCGTGGCCTTGCCCCAGGTCGAGGCGAAAAGATTGCCCGCGACCAGAATGAGACCCGAATAGACGATCAGCCAGCCGAGGCCGGCCAGCTCGGCCAGACCCGAGGGTCCTGGCTCGAAGGCCGCCATGTCTCCGGTCACGCCCCGCACACCCAGAATCAGGTTGGGGATCAGGGCCAGGTTGATGCCCACCAGGTAGAGAACCCCGCCGATGCGGGCCACGTCCTGGGAGTAATCCTTGCCGGTCATCTTGGGCCACCAGTAGTGCAGCCCGGCCAGCAGCGCGGAAAGGGCTCCGCCCCAGATCAGATAGTCAAGACGCGTGGCCGCGAACATGGTCGTGCCCAGGTAGGCGCCTACCGAAGGGCTGGTCAAAAACAATCCCATCATCACGGCGATACCGGCGTTGACCATGAAGGCGAAGACAAAGACGACCACCGAATCCCGGGCTACGGCGCCCTGATAAAGAGTGGCCAGCCAGCTGTAGGCGATCAGGGCCACCGGCACCACGGCCAGGATACTCAGGGCCTGGAAAACCAGGGTCGTGATCGGATCCTGGCCCTGTCCGGCCAGGTTGACGCCCCAGCCCAGGAAACTCAGGCCGAGCAGGGTGATCATCGAACCGACGACCATCCGGTAACCGGCGACGGGCTTGCGGCTGATCCCCGCGATGACCTCGCTGATGACTCCGACCGCGGGTAGCAGGGCGAAAAATGCCGCCGGGGTGGTCACGAACCAGAAGTAGTTTTTCCAAAGCATCGGGTCGGCGCCGAAGAGCCCCTCCCCCGTCAACCGCGAGGCGGTCAGGTAAAGAATGACGATGGCGAACAGCGACCCCACCGCGACCAGCAGATAACCCGTCAGGTACAGGGCCCAGGCCAGGATGGGCATGTCGAAAAAGCCCATGCCCGGCGCCCGGTTATGGTGCACCGTCACGATGAAGTTGATTCCGGTCAGAAACCAGCTCAGGGCCGAAAAGAACAACCCGAAGGCCACCAGGGCGAACAGCCCGGTCTCGGTCACCACCAGGGGTGAAGCCATGGTCCAGCCCGTGGCGATGGGGCCTCCCACCAGCGAGGCGATAATCAGGATCAGGCCGATGACGTAGAAACGCAGGCTGCACCGCGACAGATCGGGCAGGGCCATGTTGGACGCCCCCAACTGCAGCGGCAGCAGGAAAAAGCCCAGTACCGAGGGCACTGCGGGAACCAGAAAGAGAAAGACCA
>JAUVII010000180.1 GCA_030592845.1 Candidatus Krumholzibacteriia bacterium
GAGGACCGCCGCCATGGTTCCCGGGACCTCCTGCCCGGCGGCGAACATCAGTTCTCCACGCTTACGCACCAGCCGCAGGCCGTCTGCGGGTTGCAGGGCGCCCGCGGCCACGGCCGCACTGAACTCTCCCAGGGAATGGCCGGCCACCACCGAGGGGGCAATCCCGAGGTCCCGCAGCGCCATGCTTACGGCGACCGAATGTGCCAGGATGGCGGGCTGGGCGTTGTGCGTTTCGGTGAGCACTTCTTTGGGACCATTGAACATGATATCGGTAAGGTCGTCACCCAGACTGGCATTGACCTCACCCAGGAAAGCGGACGCGCGTCCACGGCCGGCAGCCAGATCGGCGGCCATCCCCACGCTTTGGGAGGCCTGCCCGGGAAATATCATGGGGACCCTGTATCGAATTTCAGTCATGGCATCTTTCGGGCCGGCGGGACCGGCTGGAATTCAAAGGTCGCGCAAGTTCAGGACTGGGCATCGGCCAGCCTGGCGGGAAGATCATGGCGGACCTGTTCCCAGGCCTCTTTGACCGCGTTGGTTATGGCCCGGGCCGAGCTGCGACCATGGGCGATGATGCTGATGCCGTTGACGCCGAGGAGCATCGCGCCTCCCTTGACCTCGTAGGAAAAGTTTTTCCCCAGGAACTGGAGAACCGGTCCGAAGGCTGCTTTTTCTTCTGGAGTAAGGTCGGGTCTCTGGCTCAATGCCCCGATGAAACGGGCGAAACCTTCGACCATCTTCAAGGTGTTGTTGCCCGTGTATCCATCGGTGACGATGACATCGCATGGCCCGAGCATGAGCTGATTGCCCTCCACGTTGCCCACGAAGTTCAGATCGCTCTGCTCCAGGAGTTGGTAGGTCTCGACATTCAGTTCGGTGCCCTTCTTGGGCTCGCCGCCGATGTTGAGCTGTCCGATGGACGGGTTGTCGGTGCCCATCATCTCCTTGGCGAAAACCTGCCCCAGACGGGCGAAGGACATCAGGTGCTCGGCGGTGCACTGGATATTGGCGCCCGCGTCGAGAAGGAGCAGTTGGCCTTTGACCGTAGGGATGACGGTGCCGATTGCCGGACGGTCGACGCCGGGGATGCGGCCGAGAATGATCAGACTGGCGGCGACCATGGCACCGGTGGAACCCGCCGACACGACCGCCTTCACCTGGCCGGCTTTGTGATCAGCCATGGCCCGGACAATGGGGCTGTCCTTTTTCGACCGGATGGCCGAGGCGGGAGACTCTCCCATCTCTATGTCCTGGGTGCACGGGATGACGGTAACAGGTTGACCGGCGGAACCGTGGCGGTCCAAAGCGGCCTGGACCGCTTCGGCGTCGCCGTAGAGATGCAGATCGAAGGGGGAATCCGCGGGCAGTGCCGCCAGGGCGCCGGGCACAATGATGTCTGGTCCGTGGTCGCCACCCATGGCGTCAACAGCTATGACGGGTCTTGCCGTATTGGTCACGCCGACCTCCCTGCCGAACGGATATTTTGTCTAGGACTCGACGACGAGAATTTCACGTTCGCCATAGTAACCGCACTCGCGGCAAACCCGGTGCGGAAGCCGCGGCGCGCTGCAATGCGGGCACTTGTTCGGGTCCGGTTTGGTGAGGTGCCAGTTGGCCCGGCGTTTTCCCTTGCGGGACTGGGACGTTTTTTTCTTGGGAACAGCCATGTCAAATTCCTCCGGGAATTCCTCCAGGCAATGGACTATTCAGGAAGTCCATCCCACCTGGGATCTATGTTTTGTTCTTCACACTCGCAAGTGCCCTGGTTGCGGTCGATCCCGCATTCAGGACACAAACCCTTGCAGTCGTCACGGCAAACCAGGGACTGGGGATACGCCAGGACCGCGCATTCCCGCAGGGATTCGCCCAGGTCCACCTCCCCTTTGGTCTGCAGAATCAGAAGGGTCACCCCTTCGTTCTCATCGGTGTCGACATCCCGCAGAACCATGAGTTCCACCGGGACATCCCACACCAGGGAAAACTCCTCCAGGCACCGGCCGCATTCCGCGCGGCCCTCGGCCCGCAGGGTGCCGGACAGAAGCACCCGGCTTTCCAGGTTCTGGACAACCAGAGTACCGGTGACCTCCGCGCTCTGCGGCCGGCCATCGGGCATTCCCAGCTCGAGGTTCCCGCCAAGAGCGAGTTCCGAACTGCCGAAAGGTTGTCTGTCGAGATCCAGTTTCATTCCAAAATCTATCCCAAACCTGTTTTAAATCAAGCGCCCCACCTTAATAGGCGTCCCGGACGGTGTCAAGTTGGCCACCCCGGACAAAGGCTGTTCCAACCCCCGGCAGGGAGACCTAACCGAAGATCAGGCCCAATTCCCGGGCGGAATCCTCCGGATTGGCCGAGGCGTGTACGGCGTTGTTCTGCAGCGAGGCGCCAAAAAGGTCCCGGATGGTGCCGGTGGACGCCTCTGCGGGGTTGGTGGCGCCGATCAGTTCGCGCAGGGCCGCGACGGCGTTCTCCCTCTCGAGGCGGATAGCCACGACCGGCCCGCCGGCGATGTAATCGCACAGATCCTGGAAAAACGGGCGTTCCTTGTGTTCGCCGTAGAAGTCCTCGATCAGGGGGCGGTCCAACTGCTTCATCTGAAGTCCGGTGATCCGGAATCCCGCGGCGCCCACGATGGCCAGGATGGCGCCGACCTTCTGGTCTCCGGCGGCCACGATTTCGGGCTTGATCATGAAATAGGTCTGCTGCATTTCGTCCTGTCCTTTACGGTCTTTTGTGGTTCAGCGGGCGGATCCGGATTTGAACACCGGATCCGCCCGCCGTTATGGTAATCCCGTCCGGGGATTTTCGCGCTATTTCTTCCAGATTTCCTGGAGAGCCGGCACGATGTCCATGGGCCGTTCCGCCACGGGGATACCCGCGGCTTCGAGGGCCTTCTTTTTCTCGGCGGCCGTGCCGCTGCCGCCGCTGACGATGGCGCCGGCATGTCCCATCTTCTTACCCGCAGGCGCCGTCTGCCCCGCGATGAAACTCACCACGGGCTTCTTGACGTTGGCCTTGATGTATTCAGCGGCCTGCTCCTCGGCGTCGCCGCCGATTTCACCGATCATCACGAAGGCTTCGGTCTTGGGGTCTTCGTTGAACGCGATGATGGCGTCCATGAAGGTGGTCCCGATGACCGGGTCTCCCCCAATGCCCAGACAGGTGGTTTGACCCAGTCCGGCGGCGGACAACTGATAGACCACCTCGTACGTCAGGGTTCCCGAGCGGGAAACCAGTCCCACGGGCCCTTCCTTGACGATACTGGTGGGCAGAATACCGAGCTTGGCAATGCCGGGGGCCAAAAGACCGGGGCAATTGGGACCGATCAGGCGCGCGCCCCGTTCCTCGAGGTAGGGCATCACCTTGACCATGTCCACGGTGGGCACACCTTCAGTGATGCAGACGATGAGCTTGCACCCGGCGTCGGCAGCTTCGTAGATGGCCCCGGCGGCGCCGAAAGGAGGCACGAATATCACGGAGGTGTTGACCCCGTGATTGGTGACGGCCTCTTTGACCGTGTCGTATACGGGGACCGTATCCTGAAACTTCTGTCCTCCACGCCCGGGCGTGACCCCGGCGAGGACCTTGGTTCCGTAGGCAAGCATCTCACTTGAATGAAATCCGCCATCCCGGCCGGTGATCCCCTGAACGACAACCTTGGTTGAGTCGTCGACAAAAATCGCCATTAGTAAATTCTCCTCGTCCTGGCGTCTACAAACGCCGTAAAATACACAAATCCAAGAGCTTTAGCCCGCCAATTCGATTGCTTTCTTGACCACTTCGTCCATGGTATCAGCCGTGCCCAGGTCGGTTTTGGCCAACAGGGCGCGGCCTTCGGCTTCATTGGTGCCGGTGAGGCGCACGACGATGGGAACATTGATATCCATGGAGTTGGTGGCCGCAATGATTCCATTGGCCACATCGTCGCACCGGGTGATGCCCCCGAAGATATTGAACAGGATGGCCTTCACTTCCTTGTCGGCCAGGATGATGTTCAGCGCGCTGACGACCTTTTCCGGATTCGAACTGCCGCCGATATCCAGGAAGTTAGCGGGCTGCCCACCGTAATATTTGACCAGGTCCATGGTGGCCATGGCCAGGCCTGCGCCGTTGACCAGACATCCCACGTTGCCGGACAGTTTCACGAAGCTCAAGCCGGCTTCCCGGGCCGCGCGTTCGCTGGGATCCTCGGCTTCGAGATCCCGCAGGGCCTCATAATCGGGATGCCGGTACATGGCGTTGTCGTCCAGGCTGACCTTGGCGTCAATGGCATGGCCGACGCCCTCCGGAGTGAAGATCCAGGGATTGATCTCCGCCATGCTGGCGTCGGATTCGATGAAGGCCACGTAGAGCTTCTGCATGGCCGAGGCCAGCTGGCGCGCCCTCTTGATGTCGTCCGGACACAGGCGCATGCCCATCTCCATGGCCTCGTGGTCCAGCAGCCCGAAACGTGGGTCGATGATCTGCTTGAAGATGAGCTCGGGCGTGTCCTTGGCCACCGTCTCGATATCGATGCCGCCCTCGGCGCTGGCCATCAGCATGACCCGCTTGGTATTGCGATCAATCAACATACCGATGTAGAGCTCGGTGTCGATGTCGACGGCGGGAGTGATCAGGACAGTGCGAACGGTGTGCCCCTTGATATCCATCCCCAGGATATTGGTGGCATTTTTCTTTACGTCTTCGACGGTTTCACAGAACTTGACGCCACCGGCCTTGCCGCGGCCCCCAATGAGAACCTGGGACTTCACCATGACCGGCAGACCATATTCCTTGGCGCTGGCCACTGCATCTTCCACCGTCTGGACCGCGCTTCCCCCGGGAACCGGCAGTCCAAATCCGGTGAAGATATCCTTGCCCTGATATTCGTGGATATTCACTTATTTCCTCCCGAAAAGTGCCCCGGCCGGCCGCGTCACTCGCGGCCGGCCCAGGTGCGATTCAACTAGCCGATGAATTTGGCCAGCAATTGTTCCAGGTTCGGCGAGCCGATTTCCTGGAGTTCGTATGACACCCGAACGGTGGGTTTGTCGATCTTGACGATCCGACTCAGGTCAATGGGAGTGCCGATCACCACGGCGTCGCATTCCACGGCGTTGATCGTCTTCTCCAGATCGGCAATCTGCTCGTCTCCGTACCCCATGGCGGGCAGAAGTGTGCCGATCTCCGGGTAGAGCTCGAAGGTCTCGGCCAGCTTGCCGGTGGCCCAGGGCCGCGGATCGACCAGTTCTTCGGCACCCATGCGCATGGCGGCAACAACACCGGCTCCGTAGGTCATGTCACCGTGGGTCAGGGTCGGGCCGTCTTCCACGACCAGAACCTTCTTGCCGAACAGGTCCACGTCACCTTCAAGGGTCAACGGACTGGCGGCATCGATGATCACGGCGTCGGGATTGATGTCGCGAATGTTGTCGCGCACCGTCTCGATATTCTCGAATTCGGCCTCGACCACCTTGTTGATGATCACGACATCGGCCAGGCGCACGTTGGTTTCGCTGGGAAAATAGCCGATCTCATGACCGGGCCGGTGCGGATCGGCCACCACGATGTGCAGGTCGCTCTGGTAGAACGGGGTGTCGTTGTTGCCGCCGTCCCACAGGATGATGTCCGCTTCCTTCTCGGCTTCGCGCAGGATGGCCTCGTAATCGACGCCGGAGTAGATAACCCCGCCGGCCATGATGTGAGGCTCGTACTCCTCCATCTCCTCGATGGTGCACTTGTGTTTTTCAAGGTCCGCGAGTTCGGCAAAACGCTGGACCTTCTGGGCCACCAGGTCGCCGTAGGGCATCGGGTGGCGGATGGCGACGACCTTTTTACCGGCAGCGCGCAGGATTTCACAGATACGGCGGCTGGTCTGGCTCTTGCCGCAGCCCGTCCGCACGGCGCCAACGCTGATCACGGGTTTGGTACTTTTGATCTGGGTATCGCTTTCGCCCAGCATGGTGAAATCCACACCCGCGGCATTCACGATCGAAGCCAGGCTCATGACCTGCTGGTAGGAACGGTCGCTGTAGGACATGACACACATATCGGGGTTGTACTTGCCGATCATTTCGATCAGATCGTCTTCGGCCTCGATGGGAATTCCCGCGGGATAGAGGTCTCCGGCCAGTTCGGCGGGATATTTTCTGCCGTCTATATCGGGAATCTGGGTGGCGGTGAAAGCTACGACTTCGTAGGTCTCGTTGCCCCGGTAAACGCAATTGAAATTGTGAAAATCACGGCCGGCTGCGCCGAGAATAATGACCTTGATCCTGTTCATGACGACTCCTTGAAACCCGGGACGGGCTAGATGGGACAGGGTGGACCACCGAGAGGATCAGGGCAGTTGCCGGATCGCGTCGATGATCTGCGAGGTCGACCAGCCGGGCACCATTGGCACGCGGACAACGCGGCCGCCCCAGGATTTGACCTCGGGAGCACCCACGATATCCTCTTCACTGTACTCGGACCCCTTTACGAGCACATCGGGCCGGATCTGGAGAATGACCTCCAGCGGTGTCGGCTCGGCAAAAATAGTGACCGCGGAAACGGGTCGCAAGGCGGCAATTAAAGCAGCTCGGTCGGCGGCGGGCAAAAGTGGCCTCCCGGGGCCCTTGAGTTGGTGAACGGAAGCATCACTATTGAGGGCTACGACCAGTTCGTCCGCCTGCTGGGAGGCCTGGGTCAGACTGGCCAGATGTCCACTGTGAATCAAGTCGAAGCACCCGTTGGTAAAGGCAATGGTGCGCCCGGCGGCGTGGACGGCCTCCGCCCAACCGGTCAGCTTTCCGGGGCCCAGGATTTCTCCGCGCGTAAAATCGGCCATC
>JAUVII010000026.1 GCA_030592845.1 Candidatus Krumholzibacteriia bacterium
CGGGACTGGTGTAATCAATCAGTTTCATGGGGCGAAGGTAATGGACCGGCGGCCCGGTGTCCAGAACGTGGAACCGGGCCCGGTCAACTGAATCGGGAACTATTCCCCGGGAGTCGTGGCCAGTTCGACAATCTTGCCCGCCAGTTGCAGGAACGCCTCACGAACCGCGCTGCCCTCCACGGTAACGGCCGGTGTGCCCGTGTCGCCGCCCTTCCGGATAATCGGATCGATGGGGATTTCCCCCAGCAGGGGCAGCCCGTACTGCGATGCCACTTCCGCGCCGCCGCCCTGGCCGAAGATATCGTACTTCTTGCCGGTTTCCGGGCACTCGAAGTAGCTCATGTTCTCCACGATGCCGAGCACCGGAACCTTGGTCTCCTTGAACATCATGATACCGCGCCGGACATCGGCCAACGCCACTTCCTGGGGCGTGGTGACCATGACCACTCCGGACAACGGCACCTGCTGGATCAGGGTCAGCTGGGCGTCGCCGGTTCCCGGCGGCATATCCACGATCAGGTATTCCAGATCATTCCACTGCACGTCCTTCAAAAACTGGCGGACCGCGGAAAACACCAGAGGACCGCGCCAGATCACCGGCTGATCCGGAGGCAGCAACAGGCCCATGCTGATTACCTGCAGACCCTGGGCCATGACCGGCATGATCTTCTTGTCCTCGGTAATTTCCGGTCCCTCCTGGATGCCCAGCATGGTGGGGACGCTCGGACCGTAGACATCGGCGTCCAGCAAACCGACCTTGTGGCCGCGAGCCAACAGGGCAAGGGCGAGGTTGACGGCCACGGATGATTTACCGACTCCGCCCTTGGCGCTGGCCACAGCCACGATCTTCTCCACCCCCGGCAGCTTCTTTCGGTCGGCAAAGGGATCGGGCGACTGCCCGTGGGGGCCGGTGGGCGCCGCTTTCGGTTGCGAACGGTCATCTACCGGCACCTGGACCGACAAGACGCCCGGCATGGCGGACACCGCCTGGATCACACCTTCGCGCACCGCGGCGATGGTCTCGTCCTTTTCGCTTGTCTTTACAATGGACACCGTCACCTCGCCACCGGAAACCTTGATTTCCCCGATGAGATTGATCGACACCACATCCACCCGGGTGCCGGGAACCTTGACCTCTTTGAGAGCGGTCATGACTGTTTCGGGATTGAGATTGTTACTCACTTTCAACTCCTAATGTGCGAACCCACCCACTCAGGGCCGGGCCCGATTTCCTTTATGTTTACGTTCGTTTGAGAGTTTCCAGAACCTTGCCCAGAATATGGGCGTGGTCAAAGGCCAGGTCGGGCAGTCTCTTGACCGGGAACCAGTCCGCGCTGGCCGCGTCATCCCCGCCGGTCACCTCGGGGGGTTCGCCGATGAGGACGGCCACGTAGACCACCGAAACAGTGTGGCCCCGCGGGTCCCGGTCCGGCCGGCCGAAGGTCCGGAACTGGCGAAAGGGCAGCCCCTTCAGTCCCGTTTCCTCTTCCATCTCCCGGTGGATGGCATCCTCGATGTCTTCCCCGTAATCAACAAACCCACCGGGCAGGGCGTGCCTTCCCTTGAACGGATCACGGCCCCGTTCGATCAGCAGAACGGAAAAATGATCTCCCAGCACCCCCTCCGCCTGACGGCACAGAACCACACCGTCAACCGTCAGGGCGGGATTGTGGAATTGATCCACCACTTCACTTGTGCCGATCCGGGGCTCGGTCCCCTGCTGCGGTCGTGTCTTGGCCGGAGCCAAGAGCTAAACCTGGTTGAAAGATGCGAGAGCTTCCTCGCAATTGTCGAAGGTTTCGAAGACCAGCTTCAACTGGGTGACATTCAGGATATTGTCGATCCGGTCGCTGACCTGACAGATCTTCAACTGGCCGCCGTTTTTCTTCAGTGTGTGGTAGGCCGAAACCAGAATGCCCAGCCCGGTGGAGTTCACCCAGCTGACCTTGTGCATATTCAGCAGGATGTCCACGTGGCCGGCGCTGATCAGCGTCTTGATTTCCGTTTGAAATTTTTCGTGATCGGGCCCGCCCATGATCTTGCCGGACAGGTTCAGAACCATGACATCGCCCTTGAGATTCTGTTTGATATTCAAATCGCCCTCCTCCTGGATGGTGGGTGTTTCCCATGTGTTAGTATATGATAAAGTCCAAAGCTTAGGTTTCCAACCCGGATTATCACCTCGGGGGCACAAAATCCCTCCCTCCACCATTTGGAGGAGGAATTGGGAGGAGGTATTTCCATGAGCACCATTCGACAACCGGTCCTGGCCGGAACCTGGTATCCGGCCGATCCCGTGGAACTGGCCACCACCGCGGACCAATTCCTCGCCAAGGCCGATACGGCGCTCCGTCCGGCCGGCCGTCCCCTTCTGGCGGTGGTTCCCCACGCGGGTTATGTGTTCAGCGGGCAGACAGCGGGCAAGCTTTTGGGATTGCTGCGGGATACCCCTGTGCAGCGCATCGTTATCATGGCCCCAAACCACCGGATCGCCCTGGACAGAATCGCCCTGAGCGGGGCCGCAGCCTACGCCACACCTTTGGGAACCATCGAA
Source organism: Candidatus Krumholzibacteriia bacterium (assembly GCA_030592845.1). Classification (GTDB taxonomy): domain Bacteria; phylum Krumholzibacteriota; class Krumholzibacteriia; order LZORAL124-64-63; family LZORAL124-64-63; genus JAGLCY01. The sequence continues at coordinate 2,555 of JAUVII010000026.1, forward strand.
GTGGACCAGGCGGCAACAGCGCAACTTTCTGCGAGTGAGGCGTTTACAACGAACGACCAGGCCCACGCCCAGGAACACGCCATCGAGATCCAGCTGCCCTTGATTCAACGGACCTGGCCCACGAATGTACCCCGGATCATCCCCATGCTCGTTCCGTCGATGACCTCCACCCTGGCCACCGAGGCGGCCGCCGTCCTGGCTTCATTGGCCGATAACAACACCCTTTTCATGGTTTCCACCGATTTCACCCACTACGGGGCCTCCTATGGCTATGTACCTTTCACCGACAACCTGCCCGCGGCCCTTGAGGAACTGGATTCCGGGGCCATTCTGAAGATCCTGGCCGGCGATGCGGATGGCCTGCGCAGGTATGGCCAAAAAACCGGCATCACCATGTGTGGCCTGGAAGCCGCGGCCATCGCCCTGGAACAGGGACTCCCGGCAGGGTATGAAGCGGCTCTGATCGACTACAGCCGCAGCGGCGACCGGAATGGAGACTATTCTCTTTCAGTCAGTTACGCTTCGATCCTGCTGTGCGCCGGGACGGATGCCCAGGGCCTGCTCGACCAGGAGAAAACTTTCCTGCGGGATATCGCGCGAAGATCCGTGGAAGCCGCCGTCCATGGCCGGCCCGCCCTGGACCAGGACCAATTGGTTGCCCTTGCCGGCAAAGCGGGAATCGACCTTGATCCCCGGCTGAACTCACACCGCGGCGCCTTCGTCACCCTGACCACCGACGGTCGGCTGCGCGGATGCATCGGATACATTGAAGGGATCAAGCCCCTGGTGAACGCCGTGGCGGACAACGGCCGCAGCGCAGCCATCGGCGACCCCCGGTTTGCTCCGGTAACCTCCGGGGAACTCCCTGATATCCATATCGAAGTATCCGCCCTGACGCCCATGGAACCGGTTGCCGGTCCGGAGGAAATCGTCATTGGACGCCACGGTGTGATTCTGGTCAAAGAGGACCGGCGAGCGGTGTTTCTCCCCCAGGTGGCCCCCGAGCAGGGATGGGATCGCGACACCACTTTGACCCATCTGGCCATCAAGGCGGGGCTGGATCCGGACGCCTGGCGCGAGGGCGCGGAATTCCTGGTTTTCGAAGCCGACGTTTTCTAGTTGTAGGAATCCCCCTTAGAGGCTATTTTCTGGAGTCTCGAAAGCTTTCGGCGGGGTAGGCGTGTATCATCATCCGGCTGGTTCAGCAGCCGATTAAATTGTCAGGAATTGTCCAGGAAAAGACGGTGACCATGGGTCTTCTCGATAAAATCCACAAGTTCCAACAAGCCAGGGAACTGATGGATTTGGATCTCTACAATTATTTCCGGGTCATCGAATCCGCCCAGGAAAATACCGTCCGCTATCAAGGCAAAGAAATCATCATGCTGGGCAGCAACAACTACCTGGGCCTGACCAACGAGCCCAGGGTCAAAGAGGCTGCCCAAAACGCCATCGCCAAATACGGCACGGGCTGCGCGGGATCCCGTTTCCTGAACGGAACCCTGGATATCCACATCGAGCTTGAGGAAAAACTGGCCGCCTTGGTGGGCAAGGAGAAGGCTCTGGTCTTCTCGACGGGATTCATGGTCAACCAGGGTGTTCTCAGTTCCCTTGCCGGCCGCAAGGATGTCATCATCATCGACCGCACGGATCACGCCTCGATCATCGACGGCGCCCGTTTGTCCTTCGCCGATGTCCGCAAATACCGTCACAACGACATGGAGAACCTGGAACTGGTCCTTGAGAGTGAAAAGGACACCAACAAGCTGATCATCGTCGACGGCGTTTTTTCCATGGAAGGCGACATCGCCAAACTTCCGGAAATCACCAAACTGGCCGCGAAACATGGTGCGGTGCTGATGGTGGACGATGCCCACGGCGTCGGCGTCCTCGGCAAGAACGGGCGGGGCACCAGCAATCACTTCGGCCTCACCGACCAGGTTGACCTGATCATGGGCACCTTCAGCAAGTCCCTGGCTTCGGTGGGAGGATTTGTCGCCGGCGACGCCGACGTCATCCACTACATCCAGCACCTGGCCCGCGCCCTGATGTTCTCCGCCAGCATGCCTCCCGCTTCGGTGGCTTCGGTTTCAGCGGCCATCGACGTGATGCTCGAAGAGGATTGGCGGCATGAAGCCCTGTGGCGCAACAACGACCTGATGCGGGCACGCCTGGACGATGCCGGCTTCGACACCGGACCCAGTGAAACCCCCATCATCCCCGCCGTGGTCGGGGAAGACATGGTGGCGTTTAAGATGTGCCGGCGCCTGAGCGACGAAGGCGTTTTCGTCAACCCCGTGGTCAGCCCCGCGGTGGAGCAGGGCAACGCGCTGATCCGCCTCAGCCTGATGGCGACCCACACCGAGGACGAAATCAACCAGGCCATGGACATCATGGTAAAGGTGGGCCGGGAACTGGACATCATCCCCGGTTGACGAAGATTCGCGCCTGAACTGCGACCGGGAAGTTCTCGAATTCGTTCCAGAACCTCCCGGTTTTTTTCGATAAGGGAGAATGTGATGGCCGTGACGATTTCGCCTGTCGGCGACGACAAATACGCCCTCAGGGAATTCCTCGACATCCCCTACCGGATCTACCGGGACGACCCCCACTACGTGTTCCCTCTCCTGGACGATATGAAACACTTTCACGACAGGAAAAAGAATCCCTTCTACCGGCACGCCGTCGCCGAGTTATGGCTCGCGCACGAAAACGGCCAGATTGTCGGCCGCATCGGAGCGGCCGTGGACCAGTACAACAACGATCACTGGAAAGAGAAGGTGGGATTTTTCGGTTTCTACGAGGTCGACGACAATCCCGCCGCGGCGGCCGCGCTCCTGGAAACCGCGCGCGACTGGATCGCCGGCCAGGGCATGGACACCATGCGCGGACCGGGCTGTTTCACCTCGAATCACGACTGGTACGGCCTGCAGGTGGAAGGCAAGTTCAACCGCCCGGTCATCGGCATGCCCTACAATCCCCGCTACTACGAAAAACAGTTCGAGGAATTCGGCCTGGCCGGGGCCAAGGATCTGTATGCCTGGGACCTCCGGACCGGGGGCAAGGTCCCTGAAAAACTGCAGCGGCTCATCGACCGCATCATGGCCCGGCCCGGGCTGGTCATCCGTTCCTTCGACATGAAGAATTTTTTTGCCGAAGCCTCGATTGTGCGTGATCTGTACAACAGGACCTGGAGCGAGAACTGGGGGTTCATCCCCCTGGACGACGAGGACTTCGCCTACATGGCCAAGGATATGAAATCGATGGTTGATCCGGAGTTCCTGCTGATCGCCGAATTTGAAGGAGTGCCCATCGGCTTTTCGTTGAGCCTTCCCGACTTCAACCAGGCCCTGCAGCCGCTGCGGGGCAAGCTGCTTCCCTTCGGTTGGCTGAAGTTCCTGCTGGGCAAGCGGAAAATCGATTACGGACGCACCATCCTGATGGGTGTCCTGCCGGAAAAACGCAGACTCGGCGTGGACATCGCCATGGTGTACAAGACCATGATGGCCGCGTTCTCCAAGGGCATTACCTCCGGGGAATGTTCCTGGATCCTGGCCGACAACGCGCCCATGAACCGGATCCTGGAGGGTTATGGGGCGGACAGGTACAAGACGTACCGCATCTACGAAATACCGGTGAAGTGATACCTGTCGACGGCAGCCCCGGAGCATCTGGACCGGTGATCGCCCTGACCGGCGCCACCGGATTTCTGGGCAGCCATATCGCCGACACACTGCTGGACCGGGGCTACCGGGTGCGGGCCTCGACAAGGGTCACCAGCAGCCTGCGCTGGCTGGACGGAAAACCCATCGAAACCAGGCAGACCGACCTGACCGATACCGATGACTGCTGCGAATTCCTGGCCGATACCGCAGGACTGATCCATTGCGCGGGAGCGGTTTCCGCCCCCTCCAGGATTATCTACCAGACGGCCAACGTGACCAGTACCGCCTGCCTCCTGGAAGCCGCCGCTTCAGCCTGGGAAAAGCAACAGGACATCAAGGGATTTGTCCTTATTTCGAGTCTGGCCGCGCACGGACCGGCGGGACTCGACAACCCCGCCCTGGAAACCGATCCTTCCCTACCCATTACCGAGTACGGGCGTTCGAAACTGGCCGCCGAGGAACTTCTGTCCTCTGGCGAATGGCCCTTTCGCACCGCTGTCCTGCGGCCGCCTTCGTTGTACGGTCCCCGTGACCGGGAGTTTTTACCCTTGATCAAACTGGCGATCCACGGCTGGACCGGCCGTCTGGGAAGCCGGATGACGGGACTGTCCCTGGTGGACGGACGCGACGCGGCCACCGCTGCGGTCGCCCTGCTGGAAACCGCTTCCGCCCGCGGGACCTTTTTTGTGGATGACGGCAGAACCGGCTACGACTGGTCCGCCCTGGCCGAAGCCCTGGAAAAAATGGCCGGCCGCAGGATCCGCACCCTCCGGTTGCCTCTGGTTTGGCTGAAAATTCTGTCCTTCCTGGCCGGAACATCCCGCGCCGCCCGTTCACCGGTCCTGAACCGGGACCGGATCCACGATCTGGAGACCGATGGCTGGGTCTGCGACGGGAGCCGCCTGGCCGCCGCCACCGGATTCCGGGCCCAACGGGACGCCGCCCGGGGATTTGCCGAGACCCTGGATTTCTACCGGGAGGAGGGCTGGCTTTGAACATCAGAAGGAAACTGATCGAGCTGTCCCTGCGGCGGATGAACATCGACCGCTGGGCCGTGATCTACCTGCTGATCAGTGCCTTCTACCCCGTTCTCAAACCTTCGGCTTTTCCCGACCCCTGGGCCAACGCCCTGCTGCACGGGGGGCTCGCCCTTGTCATTTGGTTCGTCCCCCCGATCCTGCGCTGCAGCCGGTTCTTCCCCCTGCGCCTGCTGGGCGATATTTATCTGCCTTTCATCTTCCCCATGTTCTACGCGGAAATGAAATATCTGGGCATCATCTTCTTTGACTTCGAGAACAGTCTCGACCCGGCGCTGATTCGCCTCGAGGAAATGATCTTCGGATTCCAGCCGAGCCTGGAGTGGTCCCGCGTCTGGCCCTGGCCCTGGTTCCACGAGTTGATGGAATTCGCCTATTTCACCTACTACTTCCTGTCGGCCTCCTTTCTGGTTCTGGTCTTCCGGTCACCTGGTCTGGAAGATCAAAAACGATGGGAAATGGTGCGGGCCTTCATCCGGGACCTGAGCCTGACCATGCTGATCTGCTACACCATGTACACCCTGTTTCCCGCCTGGGGACCAAAATATTTCCGGGCCGGCTACGTCGATGTTGGCGGATGGATTTTCACCGACATCATGCGCCATATCCACGAAAACGGGGCCTTGCTGGGCGCCGCCTTCCCGTCCAGCCACGTGGCCGCGTCCATGGTGCCCTGGTGGCACACCTGGGTGAATTTCCCCAGGCACCGCTGGTGGATGACCACCATCTTCATTTTGCTGTGCATGTCCACGGTCTACAACCGGTACCACTACGTGGTGGATGTCTTTGCCGGGCTCATTCTGGGGACTTTGGTCATGTACTTCGGCCATCGGTTGGGCGACGCCGCGCGGGACCGCCTCAGGAACCGCCGACTTTAGACTGGCGCACCCGGAACCATCGAACATCAAAAAGCGGGGCCCCCGGGGGCCCCGCTTTTTTTCATCTGGTCATCTTTGCTGGATATAACAGCCAGCTTCATTCCAGGCCGGGAACACATTTTGTTCCGAGCCACAATCCTGGGGATTCGCGGGCAAGACCGATTTGCCGTTGGTCAGGCGAGCCACCAATTCCCAGTCATTAAAAAGCCAAGACAGTCAGCACCAAGAAGCAGTCAGCACCAAGAAAGATACTATATCACAAAAATTTTACCTTTTCAACAATTTTAAAAGGCACCCGGCCCCTGAGATCATCAGCCTCAGGTAAACCCACCAGGACCGCATCCTCCACCGGCGCCTCCCGCAAAACCGCCGGTTGAACCCGACGACCCGGTGGCAAAGGCGGAAAACCCTCGTTCGACCTGTTTGGACCCACAAGCGGGACATTTGAGCTCCCCGGCTTCCAGTTCGGCCAGAGAAATCAATTCTTCGAAATCATGCCTGCATTTTCGGCAGGTGAACTCAAACATAGGCACCCGGATACCTCCTGGCCGCGGGCGTACAAACATCTTAAACGGAAGTGGGGTCTTTGCTTTCCGAATCCGTATCCCCTGCGGGGGCCTGATTTTTCAATGGGTCCCGGTCACCGACCGAGCAGCTGGAAGGTCCTCAGCCGGGCTTGATGCCCAGTCTGGGAAAAACGAACTGCACCACGATGAAGTACAGGACCACGAATAATACGAACTTTTCCATCTGCGATCCTATCTTCAAAGGCTCCTGGACGCCTCTGAACGTCTGATTTCTTACATGCGAAGTTTATTGACTGCAAAAGTAGTAAAGAAACAGGTCCTGTCAAGACCCACCCCGTTGTCCGCCCCGCAGGTCAGAATGTCCCTTTGACCCAGCCTCCGTCCGAAACAATACATTGCCCGGTGATATATCCGGATCCGGCGGACATGAGAAACAGGACCAGGGCAGCCAGTTCTTCCGGTTTACCCAGGCGGCCCAGGGGAATCTCGGCGGACCATTCGGCGAGGACATCATCTCTCGTACAGCCGGTTTGTTCGACCTTTTTCGCGATCAGGCGCTCCACCGCGCTGGTGGTGTGATAACCCGGGGCCACCGAATTGACCGTCACACCATGGGGTCCGCCTTCCAGGGCGAGATTTCGGGTCAGGGCGTGCACGGCCGGCCGCATCACGCTGGACAGAAGCAGGTTTTCCACCGGCTGAAGAACACTGACCGAAGTGATCTGCACGATGCGCCCCCATCCCCTGGTCATCATGCCGGGCATCACCAGACGGCACATCCTCACCGCGCTTTCCAGGGTCAGGCGGTAGGCCGCCTCCCACTGGTTCAGATCCAATTCGGAAAAAGTACCCGCGGGCGGGCCCCCGGCATTGACCAGCAAAAGATCGATGCCACCCCACCGGCCCTCGATATCCGCGACAAATCCCGCCATGGCGGCATCATCCGTCACATCCAGGGCGCGTGCGAGTACTTCTCCCGCTGCCCCTCCATAAAACTTTTTTCCTGAAACCCTTATGTCTTCGGCAGCCTCTTCCAGATCGTTTTCCCCTCGCGCACATATGGCCACGCGAGCTCCTTCAGCGGCCAGTTGAAGAGCCACCGCTTTCCCGAATCCTCTCGAGGCCGCTGTTACCAGGGCGGTTTTACCTTTGAGTCCCAGGTCCATGTCGCCATCCAAACGTTCAAGGTCTCATGTTTTTGGCCGATAATTCGAGCGAGGGCAAGCTCCGGCTCCCTCCAGTTTATAGAAAACGGGGACTTTGTCACCCGATGAGTAAAATAATCCGTCCGGCCGGGAATCAGCGCGCGAAGGAAGATCCTGAATGAGTGAGACAAAGCTAACCCCAGTGGAACGTTATATTGTCCATCGTGGCGGGGATATCAACACGGCCTTTCAGGACCTGGGAGAAAACATCCTCGGCAACACCTTGATCCGTGTCGCCTCGTGGCTGGTCATTCTCGGATTCGCCACCTATTTCCTCATCCCCGGCAGTCCGACTCCGATCCAACTGACCTATGAACTGGATCTGGAAAGCGCCCCCAAAGGCAGCCTGGTCATTACCCTGATCGCCGAAGGTGAACTCCCCCGCAACATGGACCTGGAATTCCCGTCCGGCGTATTCGGCGATGTCATGAACGGGGTCAATCCCCACAGCGCCACCGCCAACGTATTGAACCCCGACGGCAGCCAGGGAAATCCCCTGGCGGTCCAGAGGACCACCGACGGCTGGAGAGTGGCGACCAAAGGAGCCAGGCGGGCCGGTTTCATCTACCAGGTGGATCTCAACCATGTCAAGGGATGGGACACGGATGTCCGGCGCCACATATCCACTCCGGTGGCGGGCGGCCTGCGGTTCGCCGGCTTCGAGGTGTTTCTCCAACCGGTGGGCATGGAAGTCGACGACATTACCGTCACCGTGCATAATCCCGACGACATCAAGGTGCTCGTGCCCTGGCCCGCCCTGGTCCGGAGCAGCCACCGCGCCCAGCTCGCTTCGGCACAGAAGCCGATCCAGCAGGCCAACATCAGCCAGGGTCAGGGATATCAGCCGGCCGAGGGAGTGGTTCCTCAGCAAAATCAGGATCCCGGCCTGGCCCCCCTCACCCGACCCGTGCCTTCGAATCTCCTGTACCATCCCCAGAACCTGGAAGATCTCAACAACGCGCTGTTGATTTGCGGAGACCTCATGGTGGTTTCGGCCCAGGTGCGCGAAACCGTCATCCAGTTGGCCACGGACCACCAGTGGCTTTTCCCCTTGGGCGAAGCCATGGATCTGGTCCGCCGCATCGCACGCACCGAAATGGCATTTTTCGGATCGGCCCCCACTTCCCAGATCACGGTCATCCTGTCGGCGAACAACATCACCGGGAAGGAAAGTTTTGATATCTACGGCGTTCACACCGGCAGCTCCGTGTTGGTGATGATGGATCCGAAAACCACCTGGGGAGACCTCGAAGATCAGTGCGCCAGCGTCATCGCCCATGAAATGTTCCATGGCTGGTTGGGCGAGGCGATCCCCCAGAAAGACCCGGAAATGCTCTGGTTCACCGAAGGGGCCACAACCTGGTACTCCGCCAGGATGCTCACCTCCGCGGGTATCTGGAGTCCCGACCACTCCCGGGCCGTTCTTCAGGCGCGTCTGGAGAGGGACTACAAGCTGAGCCCGTGGAAAACCAAGCTTTCGGTGGCCGAGGCCGCTGCCGACGTGATGGCCGGACCCGGCCAGGTCCGCTTCGCCTACGCCGCCGGGGTGAGCGCCTGCATCAACCTGGATCAGTGGCTGGCCGAACTCACCGGCAAGTCAAGGCCCCTCGATCTGGTCCTGCGCCATCTCTACGAAAACAGGGACGGCACTCCCCTGACCCGGCTGTCCTTCGAGGCTGCCGTCCATGAGGCCACCGGGATCGACTGTTCGGTTTGGCTTGACGACCATGTCTACAAGAAATCCATCTTGCCTGCTGCTATTCGCTTGATATAACTTCCTTGGGATGAAGGGATGTCTTGCCGCTCCGGGGGCGCCACCCCGCCACTTCCTGTGGCGGAATGACTCGGCACTCCGGGCCCTCCGCCATCCATGGCTGCGGGCCCTGCGTGACGCCCCGGTGCGACAAGACACCCCTTCATCCCAAGGAAGTCATATCAAGGCGAAAAGACCTAAGGTGGGTTACCGGTATGGGTCAGGAATCTAAGTTTAAAAGAACACTTGTGACCAGTGCATTGCCGTATGCCAACGGGGAAATTCATCTTGGGCATCTGGCGGGGGCTTATCTGCCGGCGGACATCTATGTGCGGTATTTGCGGATTCGGGGGGAAGAGGTTCTCTACATCTGCGGTTCGGACGAGTATGGGGTACCCATCACCCTGACGGCCGAAAAAGAAGGCATCACCCCCAAGGAACTGGTGGACCGCAACCACGCGTCGATAAAGAAGTCCTTTGAAGGCTTCGGCATGAGCTTCGACAATTTCAGCCAGACCAGCCGGGATATTCACACCGAAACGGCCCAGGCTTTCTTCAGCGACCTTCACAGCCAGGGGCTGTTCAAGCAGAAAACCACGGACCAGTACTTCAGCCCGACCCAGGACCGCTTCCTGCCCGACCGTTACATCGAAGGAACCTGTCCCAAGTGCAAGACCGAAGGCGCCCGGGGCGGCGAATGCGAAAGCTGCATGGCCACCTTCAGTCCCACCGAGCTTATCGATCCGCACAGCGTCCTGGACAACAGCCCCCTTGAACTGCGGCCCACCACCCACTGGTTCCTGCCCATGGGCGACTGGCAGGACCGGCTGGTCGCCTACATCGACGACCACCCCGAGTGGAAGGGCAATGTGAAGCAGTACTGCCGGGGATATTTCGACAGCGGCCTGCAGGACCGCGCCATGACACGAGACCTGGGTTGGGGCGTTCCGGTGCCCCTGCCCGACCACGAGGGCAAAGTGATGTTCGTGTGGTTCGAGGCGCCCATCGGCTACATTTCCTCCACCCGCGAGTGGGCCGCGGCCCAGGGAGATCCCGAAGCCTGGAAGACCTGGTGGAAGGACCCGGAAACCCGTCTGGTGCACTTCATCGGCAAGGACAACATTTTCTTCCACGCCATGTTGTTCCCGGCCATGCTCATGGCCCACAGTGAGGACTACGTCCTGGCGGACAACGTACCCGCCAACGAGTTCCTGAATCTCGAAGGGCAGAAGCTGTCCACCAGCCGCGGCTTCGCCGTCTGGCTGCCTGAATTCCTGGAGAAGTTCCAGGCCGACCCTTTGCGCTATACCCTTGCCCGGAACGCGCCCGAGACCCGGGACATGAACTTCACCTGGGAAGGATTCCAGGCACGGAACAACAACGAACTGGGCAACAATTTCGGCAACCTGATCAACCGGACCATGACCTTCATCCACAAGTATTTCGATGGTCAGGTCCCTGAATGGTCGGAAGAGATGATGACCGACCTGGACCGGCAGGCCCTGACTGACGTGAAGGCGGACCTGGAAAAATGGGCCGTCCAGATGGGAAAGTTCGAGGTCAAGGCTGCCGTCGAGACCGCCTTCCACGCCGGACAGATAGGCAACGGGTACTTCAACGAAGCGGCGCCTTTCACCACCCGCAAGACCGACATGGTCCGCTGTGGCCACAGCTTGGGTGTCAGTATCCAGATCCTGCGCATGCTGACCCTGATGCTCGCTCCGGTGGTTCCGTTCGGCATGGAAAAGCTGTGGAGCTGGCTGGGTATGGAAACCGATCTATGGCAGGGCGGCTGGGCCGAAGGGAACCGCGATATTCCGTCGGGACGGCCCTTGGGCAAGCCGGAAATCCTCTACCCGAAACTGGACAACGACCTGATCCAACCGGAGATCGATCGACTGAATAAAATGCTGGAAGACTGATCAGTTGATCTCCGGCCGGTTTTCGCCGTCGTCTCAGCCGAAATTGAATTTGACGCCCAGCTTGAGGATGTAACCCGTGTAATCAAGCTCGAGGTTCGAGCCGTCCTCTTTCACCGCCGGAGCGCTTTCATACTTGAATTCCTTGATGACGGCGTCACGCCAACCGAAGGTCAACTCCAGGGACGTGGATTCCTTGAACGCGTAATTCACCAGCGCCATGATCTCGAGGGCCAACGAGGATGATCCCGAAGTTTCCCCTTCCCCGTAGTTGACGTTGTTCTGGCCGGTCGTCTTGACCTTGCCGTCGGTAAAGACGAGACCCAGACCCGCGGCCGCCCCGAAGTCCCAGCGACCGGTCCTCAGTGGAGTCCAGTACCCGTGGGTCATGAAGAAATTGGCATCCAGGTTGAGGTCCGCGGTCACGTCCACATCGGTTCCCTTGACCCTGGCGTACTGCCGGTCCCAGGAAAATCCCAGGGCAAAATCCGGCGACAGGTCGTAGCCCAGATGGAATGAAAGGGAAAAACCGGAATTCAGGGGAGGAAAGTCGTATCCGTTTTCGGAGGGTTCGTAGAAACGAAAATCGGCGTTGTTGATGTCGTCCATGGCCATGCCGCTGACGCCTCCGGCCACCTTGAACCAACTGCCTGCCCGAGCCTGCCCCGCCGAGCCCGCCAGCAATACCACTACGGCCATGGCAAGGACCATAACCCGGGGAAACCCCTCAAACGGCTGGATTCTGTTCATATCAGTCTCCCATTAAAATAATCGTTTTTTTTCCTGAATTCCCGATCCGATTCGACCGATATAATACTATCACGCATACTGGAGCGCCGCAATTCGGGTTCCGGCCCCTGGATAATGGTTTGAACATGCAAGGATGGATCATGAAAACGACCGCGCTTAAAATCGCGATGATGGTGATATGCCTGACGGTCACCGCCGGCTTCGTCGCCGATTCCCTGGCCAGTGATTTGGATGAATTTTCCACCAGGGAGCTTCAGGACGCTTTTCGGAAAACCGAAAAGGAACTGAAGACCCTGAAGAACCTGGAAAAGAAGCTCGCCTCGGCCGCCAAGCAGTCATCCAACACGGCCCGGAAATCCACCATCGGAAAAATCCAGGACCACATGGCCACCTGTATCCTGCGCCGTGAAGACAACCTCGGCCAGGAACACACCATCAAGATGCACGGTGGACATGTCACTTCCGGAACCACCAGCGCCGCCGAACTGGGATCTCCGGTGGGAACCAGTAGTGCCAAGACTTCCCTGGCCTATGTGGAGGGGATCCGGGGTTATCTGCTGCGCCAGTTGTCCCTGATGCAGTCCCTCTTCACCGGGGCCAAGACCAGCGTACAGCCGGCAATTGAAAGACAGGGCGACTCGCTCGACCGCTACGCCGGTCTTACGCGCAGGTTCCGGGAAGAGTTGGAAAGAAACGTGATCGTCCTGGAAGCCGAGCTGGGAAACCGCGCCCGGAAACTGGAAGCGGAAAAGGATTACTAGCGGTTCCGCCGTTGGTCAGTCGCATTCGTGGAAGGCCGCCTTACGGGCGGCCTTCTGCATGCCGTCGTGTTCCTCGGGTGACAGATCCGCATATTCAGCCGCCCGACCGTATTCACCTTCCAGATCCAGGTCGAACATGGCCCGGTCGTCGGTGTTGAGGCAGCAAGGCACTCCGGCGTCCAGGATTTCCCGCAGGGGATGATCGCTCCAGTCGGCGATGCCGCCGGTGCGGACATTGGAACCGGGACACATTTCCACGAACACCCCCCGGGCCGCAAGGGTGGCCAACATGAGCGGATCCTGAACCGCGGCCAGTCCGTGGCCGATACGGTCGGCTCCGCATTCCTCGACAGCCTGACGGATCGAATCGACGGCGGCCCGGCCCATGGCCGGCATTTCCCCCGCGTGAATGGTGATTCCGAAGCCCTCGGACTTTACCTCGGCAAAAAGATCCGCAAAATCGGCGGCCGGACCGGCGGCCTCGTCTCCCCCGAGACCAAAACCCACCACGCCCAGGGCGCCACCGGCCCGGGCGGCGGCTTCCCAGGCCCGCCAACCCGCATCAACGCCCCACTGGCGAACCGCGTCCGGAATCCAGCGTATAGTGACGCCGTCCCTTTCGCCCACCTCGGCGGCGGCATCGAACAGAGCTGACTGTACCGTCACCGGATCAATATTCCGTTTCAGCAGGACCCCGTAGGAAAGGGACACCTCGGCATAGGAGACACCGTCGGCTTTCAGAATTCCGCCGAGGTCGCGGGCCGCGGCGTAAAAATCACCCGGGGTGCGAAGCAACGAGGTGACATCCTTGAAGGCGTCCAGGAAACCGTGGAACCCTTCGAAGCGGTAGGCTGAGCCATCTTCGTTCAAAAGGGCGGCGGGCAGACCCGGCTGCCCGTATTTTTCCGCAAGAAGGATCAGTCGCGCGGGCGTGACTGATCCTTCCAGATGCGTGTGAAGTTCGACCCGGCCGGCCGGGGTCATCGCGCCAGGACCACCCTCTGATTCAGGGCCTTCTCCCCGTTTTCCAGGCGGATGAAATACATGCCGGACGCGGCGGCGGTGCCCCTGGCGGTCCGGCCGTTCCAGATCACGTTCTGCCAGTCGCCAGTGCCCGCGCCCTTGTACAGTTCGTTCACCAGGCGGCCGCGCAGATCCACGATCCTGATGGTGACGTTTTCGATGGGCGCGGCGCGGAAACGAATGGTCACCGCGGGATTGGCCGGATTGGGCCAGGCCGGAGCCAAAGCCAACAGGGACCCGAAATTCAGGTGGGCCGCAAGTTCGCCGGGACCGGACAACCCGTCCAGGGCAAAGGCGAAACCCTCGTCCGTGACGGCTTTCAGCGAATAGCTGAGGCTGGCGGCCCGGGCATCGGTGTCGGCGGGGAGTTGGTCGAGAAAGATGAAGCCGTCACCTGAAAGAGCCAAAACACCCGGGGTTTCGGCCTGGAATCCCTGGGGTGTACCGGACCAGATGGCCGTTTCTTCGATAACCGCGCCCCGGTTGTCGCGGATCTGGCGATACAGTTCCACATCCGGGACCTGAACAGCCGGCAATGCGAAGGCAAACGACAGCCTGACGAGATCCTCACTGCCGACCGCGGTCCAGGCGGCGGACCAGTGCGAGAAAAACGCCGGCACCACGATGTCGGTGGAATCCTGCAGATGGATGAAACCCGTCACCGAGTTGTCCGGTTTGTTGCCGGTGGGCGCCCCGACAGCGAGGTCCTTATTGCCGTCCCCGTCGAAATCACCGGCCGAAGACACGGCCCAGGAATAATTATCATCGGCCTCGGCCCCGGCCTTCATGGGCACATTGCCCTTGATGTCCAGATTGGCGGCGCTGGTTTCGGTACTGCCGCCCTCGAACACATACCCCTTGCCGGCATCGGTCTGGGGTTGGTCATGGAAAGGCGCGCCGATCAACACGTCATCGGATCCACTCTGGGTAAAGTCCCAAAGCCTGGCCAACGAAAAACCGAAGTTGTCACCCGCGACTTCGCCCAGGACAAAGCGGTCGCCCGAGGTCGAGGGGCTGGAGTTGTCGCCGTATACGATTTCCACCCGGCCCTTGGCCGTTCCGCCGTCATTGTTGAAGGGACCGCCGATGGCCAGGTCGGTGAAGGAGCTTCCACCCCAGTCGCCCACGCCGCGAACCGCGAAACCGTACTGGCTGGAGGCAGCAGTGCCTCCAATGCCGATTTCGTGATCGGCAATATTGTCGGGACTATTGCCGCCTTCATAGACGTAGACGGCCCCGGCATCGCTTCCACCGTGGGTGTCGTTCAGGGGAGCGCCGACGGCGACACAATCATCCCCGCCCAAAAAATTGCCGGCGTCAGTCACGGAGAAACCGAAAGCGTTGCCGGAAACCTCGCCTGTAAGTTTGACAGCGTCACCAAGGTCGGTACTGATCCCGCCGCCATCGCCGAAGATGACGTAGGCGAATCCGGAACGACCCGGGGTGCCGGAGGCCTGAGCCGGCGCGCCGACGATGAAATCGTCCACGCCGTCGTTGTTGAAATCGCCTGCCGCGGAGATGGAAAACCCGAAATTGTCCCCACCCAGTTCTCCAATGATTTCCACAGGGGTAATGGACCCGGGATTGGCGTTACCGTAAAAGACATAGACTTTGCCTTTTTTCGTTCCGCCGTCGTCGGAGTCAGGCGCTCCGACGGCCCAGTCGGGCCTGCCGTCATCGTTGACGTCCCCGATGCGGGCCACCGCGAATCCGAATTTTTCCTGGTTCACGCCGTTCCACTGGAAATCCGGGGCGATGGTCAGTTCTCTTCCACCCAGCCACAGAAATACCGCTCCATGGTTCCCCCCGTTGGGCGCGCCGGGCGCGCCGACCAGGAATTCCCAGTACCCGTCACTGTTCAGATCCTCCAGTTCGGACATGGCGGCTCCGAACAGGGTTCCGGCGGCTCCGCCCTCGTCGGTCAGATGAACCGCTCCCCAGGCAGGGAGAATCGGAATCAGCAGGGCACCTAAAAGAACCATGGGAAAGAACACGGCACGCCTGTTGCTAGTTTTACTCATCGGCTTGAAAAACAACGCAGAACCTCCAGATAGGTACAGGATGCCCATAAAACCGGATAACAGATCAAAAATTCCCTTTTCCGGTCAGGCTTTCTGCAATGGATAGGTTAATGATAACACGGACCGACCAATGTTTAACAGGCTCAAGACCATTTTCTGGACAAGAAAACCCTTGCTTCAGGCAGGCTGTCTGGTGCAGTTTTGGCCCATCGAACCCCATCACCATCTGGTGATTATCCTGGAGGACGGATCCTGATTCCCGGCGAACATAGCAATAAACTGACCAGCTTTACCCTGCCGGCTCTGGCCGTGGCGGGTTTTGGCCTGCTTGTCTGGGGAGCCGCCTGGCTGGGTACCCATGACCAATCCGATTCCCGGGAATACGGCATGGGCGGCCCCGAAGAGCCGCCTCTGGCCGATGTTCGGGCCGCGGCGGGCCTGCCGGCCCCCGGCAGCCTCGATTTCGATCGGGACTGGTCCTTCGGATCCTACGTGTTCAAGGCTCCGGTTTCCATCCTGCCCACAAACGAACTGGGCCCCGTGTTCCGGCCTGACGAGGGCCCCATGGAAATGCGGATCGGGCGCGGCATGACCTTTTACGAATCCCTGTCCGCCCGGGGTGTCGCCCACGAAGACATCATGACCCTGGTGGCGGCCTGCAAATCCTTCCGCAACCTGCGCAGCGTGCGGGCCGGTGAACTGTTCCGGATCCACATCACTTCCGACGGCGGGCTGCGCTCCCTGGGTTTCGACCTGGACCAGGAAAGCCATGTGACCTGGACCCGCGAAGGCGATAACTACGTCCGCGAGGACGGTACCTACCCCGTGGTGCACCGCCTCAAGGGCGTCAGCGGAACCATCGAGAATTCCCTCTACGTAAGCCTCCAGAAAATCGGCGCGCCTTTGACCCTGGCCCCCAAAATGAACGACATCCTCGGCTGGGACATTGATTTCAACCGGGATCTGCGCAAGGGCGACACCTTCCGCATCGTGTATGACGAGATCTGGAAGGAAGATAAACTGATTCGCACCGGGTCGATCGAGGCCCTGGAAATCGTCAATCGCGGCAAGGTGAAGCAGGCATTCCGTTTTACCGCCGAGGGCGGACGCCCGGGTTATTTCGACTCCGACGGCAACAATATGCAGAAACAGCTGATGCGGGCGCCCCTGGAATATTCACGGGTCAGCAGCAAATTTTCCCACAACAGGCTCCATCCGGTCCTGAAACGTTGGATGCCCCACCTGGGTGTTGATTACGCCGCCCCCCTGGGAACTCCGGTGCGGGCCGGCGGGGACGGGGTCGTGGTTGTCGCCACCAGCAAGAAGGGCAACGGCCGGTACATCCAGATCCGCCATACCAACCGCGAATACGAGACCTACTATCTGCATCTTTCCAGGTACGCCAAGGGTATCAAGAGCGGCAAGCGGGTGGCCCAGGGCCAGATCATCGGCTACGTGGGCGCCACCGGTTACGCCACCGGACCCCACCTGGACTACCGGGTCAAGCGCAACGGGACGTTTGTCAATCCCCGCAAATTGAAGCTGCCCGCCGCCGCGCCGGTGGCCAAGGACCTGCGCCCGCACTTCGACAGCCTGAAGGGCATGTACATCGCGGCCCTTGAAAATATTCCCCTGGGCGAACCCGTTCCGGTGCCCCCGATCGTTGTCCTGGAACCGCCGGCCTGGGACCCGCAGGTATTCGCGGCAGCCGAACTGCCGGAAATGATCAGGGCCGTGTATTAGCAGGCTGTCTCAGGGTTTCGAAGAAGAGTCCCCAAGCATATTGGCCAGATTGCGGGCGGTCACGATGATGTGCGGGGGAATCTGCAACAGCTTGCCGCTTTCCGGGAACCACAGACCCGCCGGGGGCATTCCCCCATCCTCGCGAATCAGGGGCCCGCTCCCAGCGGGAAGATGATCCTCGGCCAGGAACCCCACTTCAATGACTTCCGGAGCGACATCCTCCCCCTTTCCGAAAAAGACGGAAATCCGCACCCTTTCACGGGCCACCAGGATCGCGGAATCATCGGTGGGAGGAAGTACCGCCAGCACGGATATACGGTTCAGGTTTACCGCCACATCCTGAATGAAACCATGGCGGTCGACTTCCTTCAGCCCGGCAATTCCCGCTTCGGGGAATTCCGTCACCCAGGCCTTGCGCCCGTCCTGCGTTAACGCAACCCCGGTGCGGGATCCCCGCAGAAGCAGGCGGCCTTCCCTCTCCAGGGTTATCGAATCCGACTTCATGGCCAGACGGGTCAGGGCCGTTCGGTGAGCCAGGATACCCATGGATTGCTCAAGAACGAACAAGGCTTCCTTTTCGGTCACCAGCACGTTGCCCCGACGCAGGGCGGGCACCGCTTCCATATTGATGGCGGGGCCAAAAGCGATGACCATCCTGTCGGGGGAATCGGCATTGGGGTCACGGTTGAGGCCCGGGCCCCGCAGAGTCACCCGCCTCCAGGGAGGATCCAGGTTCAGGCCTTCGACCAGCCCGGCGCTTTCGGCGGGGGACTTGATATCCCGCACGATGATGTCGCTGACTTCGTAGATTAATTTGTGCACGGCCGCGCTGGAGGCCAGGATCCAGGAACCCTCGGCGTCGGAGTCCCTGCGGTCACTGTACATGGCCTGGTAATCCAGGACCTCGCCACCCAGGTATGCCGGCCCTTCGGGGGGCATCAGCATCCACCAGCGCCCGGCCCGCCGTTTGATTTGAAAATCCCGGCCACCGCGATGGATTTCAATTTCATCGACCTTGTCCCTGGTCACGCCGGGCAGGAGAACTTTTGCCTGGATATCACCGGGCAGACCATCGAGGGCCTTGCGCAAAGCCGCCGGAACCATGAAACACGCCTGGCGACCGGCCCCGGAAGCATAGAAGTTCCCCCCCACCGGGTTGGCCGTGCCCATAGCCAGGGTAATGGGATCGGCCCCGGTCACGAACACCGTCAACCGGACGGCTTCCGGGCCATTGAATTCGTAGCGGCGGTCTTCCATCTCGGTGCCGGGCAGAATCGGGCCGCCCCGCATCTGGACCAGGTTTTCGAGCAGCATGAGGGTCGATGGGGTATCAACATAATCGGCGACCGCTCCGGACAAGGTCCAGAACTCGTCATCCACCCGGTCAAGACGATATTGCGCCCCACCCCGGGTCAGCAGAAAACCTTCGATTTCGCCGGATTCCACGGGGAACAGCAGGCCCCCCAGGGTATAATCAGGGGTTGAATCCTTTTGTCGGCTCAGGAAAAGCGCGCCGGCGGCCACCAGCAACAAGAGCATCAGGATCAGAACGGACCGGGGTGCGCGCCCATCACGACTGAAGGACCGGCGTCTCAAACGGCACCACCCTTTTCGCGCCGCCCCATCAGCATGAATCCCAGGGCGAGGCTGCCCACAAACAGGGGCCAGCCCAGGACCGAACCAAAACCCAGGACATTTTTGGCGTCAGCGGAAAGAATGACCGGTTGGCTGAGGGGATCCTTGCCCCGGATCTGGATCAGGCCCTCTTCCCTGGCCAGCCAACCGACGGCGTTGAGCAGCAGGTCGCGATTCCCGGCCAGGTTGACGTTGGCGTTGGTCAGGAATTCCGAGTTGCCCACGACCGCCATGCGGCCCGGAGGGGTTCCCGAATCGCCCAACCGGATTTCCAGAACCATACCGATGGGCAGCGGTCCGATGGCGTCGACTTCCCGGTTGAAGCTCGGCCGGCCGGAAAAACGTGTGTCGGGGTCCGATTCAGCCCAGGTCTGATCGCTGCTCATCAGGATGATCGCCCCGGCAACCACACTGTCCGGCTCGCCCACCATGGTCAGAACCTGGACCAGGGGGAAAACCGTCGGCATCCCCTTCAGGGAATTAACGACCTCGTGGTCACCGTAACCCTCATCGACAACGATGGTACGGGCGCTGATGCCCCGTTCGGCTCCCACGCGATCCACCGCGATCAGCACATCCCCGGTCAGGCCCACCCTCCATTTGGTCATCCAGTCGACCCAGTCCGAGGGCGTTTGCGGATCGAACATGGCCAGCACCGCGCCACCCCGGGCCAAATATTTTTCGATCTCCACCAGTTCGGCAGGTTCGGGCTGCAGCCTGGGGCCGGCGATGACCAGGACATCACATGATTCCGGCACCTTGCGGGTGGCTGTCAGATGAAAGGGGAGGACATCATATCCCTGGTCCCTGAGGAGCAGTTCGTAGGACGAATAACCCGACCGGTCGTCACTGTTGATCAGGTGCTCCCCATGGCCCATGAGTTGGTAGATCCGGGCCAGTTTACCGGTTGAAAGACGGTAGACGGCACTGGCCAGGGCGCTTTCCTCGGGCTGCAGCAGAGTGGTGTAACGGTCCCCCACCTTGACCACGACCGTCCGCGAGGCCTTGACCTGGTAGCGGCGCAGCTGTTCCAGTTCGGTATCCGGATCCAGGACTTTGAACTGGAAACGGCTCGAACGCTGGGCACAGGCCTTCAACAGGGTCTCGGTGATTTCCCGGGCGGGATCCAGGCGTTGATAGAAGGCCAGCACCTGGACCTTGTCCAGATCGCCAAAGGGTCCGTCCACCGGGTCGACCGAGGCCTGAAGTTCCTCGAGGTTCCCGGGCAGATCGTCCAGCACCTGAAGGGTCTGGGGTGCCAGACTGTACCGCTTGTTGCCGGTCAGGTCCCAGGTCCCGACCCAGGTCTGGCCGAGAATATAGACGACAACCGACAGGACCAGCACCAGAGCGGTGGGCGCCCACAGGATCGGTCGCCGGCTGGCCGGCAACCGGCGGCCGGCCACGACCGCGGTGGCGGCAACCAGCGGCACGATGGTCATCAGTACGAAATACAGAATGTCCCGGGTGTCGGCCACGCCCCGGCTGAACCGTTCAAAATGGAACAACACGGAAAATTCATGGGTGACGGTCCCCAGCAGTCCGGGAAGATACCGTTCCAGGGCGCCGACGATGAACAGGAACATGAACCAGATGAAGGCCAGGAAATAGGCTACCATCTGGTGGCTGAACAGGCTGGAGGCCAGAATGCCCCAGGCCGCCAGGCACCCCACGAACAGCAGTTCTCCGATCAGCGCGACGACGGCCGGCCCGACTTCGGGCGACCCCAGGAACCAGACCACGCCAAAATAGGCCGCCCCGGCCAGGATCATCACTCCGGCAATCAGCCAGACGGACAGCCATTTTCCGAGCACCCAGAGATGGTCCGCCACCGGCCAGGTGGCGATCAAAATGTAGCGTCCGGACCCGAATTCCGGGGAGAACGACCTCATTGTGAGCGCGGGCATCAGAAACAGCAGAAAGAAGATGGTATTGCTGACCATGGGCCGGAACAGGCCTTCGGCCAGGTTCATGTAGTTGCCGCTGCGGGGGCTTTGCAGGGCCGCCAGCGACATATCGCTGTAGCCCAGAAGGAAGATGGTGAAGAAGAGCCCCACGGCCACCAGGAATCCCGACAGCACCATCGGCGCCATGGCACTCTTGAAGAAGGCCCCGGTTTCCCGGCCCGCGATTGCCCACAGCTGCCTCATGAATCCCTCCCGGGGCGGTCCTTGGACAACTGGTCATTCTCGGCCTGGTCCGTATCTCCGCCGGTCAGACGCAGGAAAAGATCCTCAAGGCTGGGTCCCTTGTCCTGGATATTCTGCAGTTGGCCGCCGGCCTGCAGGACCGACTCCACCAGCCGGGGGCGGACTTCCACAGGATTACCGGCGATGATCACTTCGGCCCCTTCGCTGGTGACAACCACTTCGTCGACGCCGGCCACCCTGGCCAGGGCCTCGGCCACAGCGTTCCGGTCGCCGTCCCAGGACAGGACAACGGTGCTGGTACCCTGACCCGCCCTGGATGGATCAGCCTGGGCCAGACCCAGGGCGCTTTCCTCACCGACGAGCCGACCCTTGTCCAGGATCAACACGCGCTCGCAGATGGCACTGACCTCGGACAGGATATGACTGCTGAGCAGAACCGTGCGGTCGCCGCGAAAACCCTTGATGAGGCGCCTGATTTCCACGATCTGGTGGGGGTCGAGACCGCTGGTGGGTTCATCGAGGATCAGCACCTTGGGGTCCGACACCAGCGCCTGCGCCAGGCCGACCCGTTTGCGGAAACCGTGGGACAGGTTTCCCACCATCTTGTGGCGGACCTCCCCCAATCCGGTTTGGTCGACGAGGCCGTCTACATGGGAGGTCAGCCGGCCGCGGTCCACGCCCTTCAATTTGGCCACGAAACCCAGGAATTCCAGAACGGACTGATCACTGTAAAGAGCCACTTGTTCGGGCATGAACCCGATGTTGCGCCGCACGGAAATGGGGTCGTCCAAAATGTCGAATCCAGCCACGGATGCCGATCCCGAGGTGGGCGCCAGGGAACAGGTGAGGATTTTCATCGTCGTGGACTTGCCGGCCCCGTTGGGACCGAGAAAACCCACGACCTCGCCCTGAGCGACCTGGAATGAAAGGTCGATGAGCGCCCGGGTCGCACCGTAGCGGCGGTTCAGTCCCTTGACTTCGATCATACGGTCAATTCCCTAGGGTGCGGTCCAGCGCAGAAGCGTTGAACCCCAGGTGAACCCGGCGCCGAACGCGCACAGGACGACGAGATTGCCTTCCTTCAGCCTGCCCTCGTCCAAGGCCACGCGCAGGGCCGAGGGTATGCTGGCCGAGGTCGTGTTGCCGAAACGATCGATGGTGATGCAGACCTGGCTGTCTTCCAGACCGACCCGACGCTGGGCGGCTTTTATGATCCGGATATTGGCCTGGTGAGGTACGAAGAGATCCACGTCCGCGCCGGTGAAACCGTTTTTCTCAACGATTTCCGCGGTGATGCCGGCCATGCCCTTGACCGCGAACTTGTAAACATCCCGGCCCTCCTGGAAGACATAGTGCTGACCGGCGGCGACGGTCTCGGCGGAGGGCGGTTTCAGGCTGCCGCCGGCGACCATGTGCAGATATTTGGCACCGCTGCCGTCGAGACGGTGGAGTGCGTCGATGATGCCGCCGCGGGATTCATCCACCCGCTCGACCACCACCGCGCCGGCCCCGTCCCCGAACAGGATGCAGGTGTTGCGGTCCTCGTAATCGGTGATGGCCGACATGACCTCAGTCCCGATGACGAGTACACGGCGGGCATGACCCGCCTCAACCTGGGCGCGCGCGTTCTGCAGGGCGAAGATGAAGCCGCTGCAGGCACCTTCGAGGTCGAATCCCCAGGCGTTCTTGGCGCCGATCTTATCCTGGATGAGGCCGGCGGTGGGAGGGAAAACCATGTCCGGTGTGACCGTCGGCACGATGATTATGTCCACGTCCATGGGAGTGATGCCGGCGTGTTCCAGGGCCTGTTCCGCGGCTTTCGCTCCGTGGACCGAGGCTCCGGTTCCCTTGGCGACGATCCGCCGTTCCCTGATGCCCGTCCGTTCGAAGATCCACTCGTCGGTGGTGTCGACAATTTTTTCCAGATCGGCATTGGTCAGGCGTTTTTCGGGAAAACTCATTCCGACGCCGGTAATGCCGGCTGTGTAAAGCGTCCTTGCAGCCATGGGGCAAACTCCATGAGATGTCGGGGAAGGACCAATCCTGCGGGTGCGCAGAAAAGTGTCCCGTATTACAAACTGCCCCACCCAGGGGGGGGAAGGTTTCTCACATTGAGGCTTCGGTGAATCTAGATGAATTCCGGCGGGGGATCAAGAAAGGATGAAAACAACCGACCGCCGGTTTTTCACTCCCCGTTCCTGCATTCGAACAGGAAATCGAGGCCGAAATCGTGAAGACCCGGTAGATTTCCCATTTCGGCTGAGAAATTTCGGTATCTGTAGTAAAGATCCGGTTTCTTGTTTTCCTGCTGGACCACAACTCTCTGTCCTGTATTGGCTTGCGAAACGGGGAGAGGATGGTGATCCATTTTCCAGTTTTTCTTCCGCTTCAGGATACCTGCGTTACGCAGCCCCCGTTTGATGCTGCCGGTATTTTTCGATAGGACGGTGAATCCGAACCGGTCCAAAAGCATCAGGAGGGTGCAGGCGGGAAAAAAGAAAATGTGCCCGCTCGGACTGCGCGCGGCCATACCCTCGCTCCGGTGGTATTCGATCAGGTTCCGGCTGTCGTTGACACCGTTGGGCACCGCCAGGAAGAAACGGCCCCCGGGTTTGAGGATCCGGCGGCATTCAGTCAGCAGGCCGACCGGGTCCAGGACATGCTCCAGAACATTGTTCACATGGATGTAGTCGAAATATTCGTCGGGATAA
>JAUVII010000221.1 GCA_030592845.1 Candidatus Krumholzibacteriia bacterium
GATGTACTTGAAGTAGAAGTGCTGCGCGACGTCGTAGATCCCGTGCCACCAGGTGTAGTCCGGGCCCATCATGGCGGCGCCATGGCGCGCGCGGCGACCTTCGTGATGCCAGATCTCCCACCAGATCCACTCGTACTCGTTGGAGAAGTTGGCGACGCCTTCACCCAGCTTGAGTTCCTTGGCCTTCTTGTACAGGGCCAGTCCCGGCTTGGCGAATTTCTCGTTGTAGAGGTTGACCACACCGTCGAACTGGGCGTAATGACCGTCCACGAAGGAGGCTCCGTGGCAGTTGACGCAGACGTCCTTCATGTTGGCCCGCTTGGTCTCCCAGTCTTCCTTGGTCACCGACACCGGCGGACGCAGGGTCCAGCTGATGCGCATGCCGACGTCGTGCGTAATAGCCTGCTTGGGGGTGGCCGACATGTGGCAGGTGGCACAGGTGGGGGCTTCGAAATAATCCACGCCCACGACCCAGCGGTCAGAATCGAGGTTCATCTCGTCCTTGTGAGTGTAGTAGGCGTTGCCGTGTTTGGACGCCTCGAAGACTTCCTTCTGCGGATGGTCCGGACCCAGGTGGCACTTGGAACAGGCTTCGGGTTGGCGGGCCTGCTTGACGCTGAAGGCGTGACGGGTGTGGCAGGCGGTGCAGGCGCCCTTGCTGCCGTCGGGATTGATCCGGCCGATGCCGCTGTTGGGCCAGCTGAGTTTGTCCAGCTTGTTGGGGCTGTTCGGATCGATCTTGACCTTGCTGCCGTGGCAGCTTTCGCAACCGGCGATGGCCACAGGCATGCCGCCCGCGGCGTGGGCCAGATAGGCGTCGATGGAATCAAGGATTTCTCCGGCGTGGGCATGGTAGCTGTCGTTGACCTGCTGGGCCTCTTTTTCATGGCACTTGCCGCAGTCCTTGGGGGTGACCAGGGTGGCGATCAGAGCGCCTTCGTGCATGAAGCCGTCGGCATCGCTTTCATTCGCCTGGTGGCAGTTCAGGCAAGTCACGTTGTGTTTGGCGTGCTCGCTCGTGTACCACTGGTTGTAAAGGCCGAGGGACTTTTCCTTGTGGCAGGTCATGCACTTGCCGGCCACGGTGTCTTCGGCTGCCATGGCGGCGCCGGATAGGAGGATGGCCACGGCACAGGTGGCGATCAGGAATCGTTTCATCGTCGGGCTCCTTGTCCTGAAAATGGACCGAACTGTTTTGGACCGTTGTGGCAATTCTGTGATATCCGGACTTTCGGGGCAATGGAATTTGGTGAATAGAAAAACATCTGAGGGTTCGAATTTTGCAATTAGATGAGATGCTTCCAATAACCGAATGTCGGGCTGGGATTTTCAATTTACCTGGGTGCTCCCCATTTTTCGGACGGTGAATCCGGTTTAACCCATTAGGTAATAAGAGTTCTGGATATATTTATCCGTTATTGAACAAGGTGAGACACGTGTGGTCAGGTAGGGCTGATCCTGTTGGTTATCTGCCGAACCCTAAAATTACAGGCACCGGGAAGGTGAGAAAAAAATAACATTTTTCCGGGCGTTCCTGCGAATTTCACCCTGCCGGAAAGTTGCCCTGGTGCAATCGCGGGGTATTCGCCTGGAGACCTCGTAATTGATTGGTGGTTACTGTTGTTGTGGTGGTGGAAATGAAGGCGGATCTCCCTTATTCTCATGGCATGGATTTCCAGAGTCAGAGTGAATACGCCCTTTTCCGCCTGGTTCATTTTGGACTCAGGCTGCTGCCCTTGCCGTGGTCCACCACCATCCTGAGGCTGACCGCAAGATCGGCGGGGCGGATTGGGGTGGGGCGGCGTCAGGTTGTCTCCACCCAACTTCAGAACGTTTTTCCAAACGTCACCTCCAAGGAACTTGCAGGGATGGTGGCTAAGGTGTACGATCATTTGGGCCTTACGGCGGCGGAGGTGTTGTTTGCCGATCCCGCCGCTCTGGCGCGAACGGTGACCGTGGAGCCCGGCTGGGACGCTCTGGATCGGGCGCTGGTCGGCGGCGGTGGCGCCATAGTGGTCACGGGCCATATTGGAAATTTTGAATTGGGCGGGAGGATTCTGGCTGGGCGCTTTCCGTTGCTGGATGTGGTCAAGACCCAGAGAAATGCTCCTTTCGATCGTTTTGTACAGCAGCAGCGCCTCAGGTTCGGAATCCGGACCGTGCCGGTGGAACATTCCGGCCGGGCTGTTTTGGCGCATTTGCGCTCCGGCGGCCTGGTTACGCTGCTGGTGGACCAGGACGCGGGTAAAACCGGTTACCGGACCGACTTTTTGGGTCTTCCGGCTTCCACTTGGCCCGGGGCCGCGAAGATCTCGGTCCGGACCGGCTGTCCTGTGGTTCCGGTGGCCATTTTGAGGAATGAAGACCGCACCCATACTCTCCACGTCGGCAATGCCATGTCACCGGAGGGAATGACCGATACGGAAGAGGACATCAAGGCATTTACCGGCCTGATTTCCAAAGCGGTGGAACGGTTCATCTGGGACCGTCCGGAACAATGGTTCTGGGTCCACCGGCGTTGGAAGGGGGCCGCCGAAGCGAGGGGGGCGGATGAGCCCATCCCGGGAGTTTGACAACGCAGCACGGATAATGGCCCCCGGGGACCTGGACCGGTCCGACTGGGAAGAAGTCTTCCGGACGGCCATGGTGCCCATGTTCGTACAGGACATTTCCCTGATGCGGCAGGCCATCGACGAAGTGAAGGCCGGCGGTGTGGAGGATTTCGGCGCCTGGCTCGATGCCCATCCCGAATTCATCACCAAGGCCATGTCCCTGGTCCGGGTGGTGGATGTGAACATGGCGGCCATTACCCTGAACGCCGCCGCGGGCCGCGAGGAAATGCTGAATATCCAGGACAGGCTCGTGCCCGAGTCCCTGTCGGGCGTCAAGGAACTTCTGAAGGCCATCGAACGCGGCGATCCCTATTACGAAGGGGAATGCCAGTACCGCGCCCTGGATGGCCGCCACTACTTCACCATGAACCAGGCCTGGATTCCCAGTCCCGACAAACCCGGTAATCTTTTTGTTATCGCGACCATCGACATCACCCCGCTGAAACGGATCCAACAGGAACTTGCGGGCTCTGAGGAACGGTATCGGCTCCTGGTGGAGACCGCCCACGATGTCATCATTCGCCACGACCTGTCCGGCAACGTGACTTTCGTGAACCGGGCCGGCCTGGCATTGACCGGGTTGACAGAGAAGGATTTCATAGGGCGCAACGCCATGGAAATTACTCCCCCCGAACTTCGGGAGGAAATCCTCGAGCGCAAAAAGGAGCGCAACGCCGGCAACGCCGCGGTTTTCCTCTACGAGACGGTTTTTCTCGACCGCAAGGAACGATGGGTGCCCATGGAAGTCAGTTCCACCCTGATTCCGGGTACTGCGATTGGGGACGAGCCACAGGTCCTGCTCATCGCGCGGGATATTTCCGAACGCAAGCGGGTCGAACAGGAACAACGGGATCTGGAAGATCGCTTGCGGGATGCCCAAAAGCTGGAAAGCCTCGGCGTTCTGGCGGGGGGAATCGCCCACGATTTCAACAATCTGCTGGTGACCATCATGGGCAATGCCGAACTTGTGCGCAGTGAGTTCAAGGAAGGTTCGGCCAATCGGAACAGCCTCGACGCCGTCCTCGAGGCCGCGGGCCGGGCGGCCGATCTCTGCCATCAGATGCAGGCCTACTCCGGACGTGGAAAAATTTCGGTGCAACCCGCCAACCTCAACAGGCTCATCCTCGACATTCAGCGTCTGCTTCAGGTCTCCGTCTCCAAAAGATCCAACCTGCATTTCGAGCTCGCCGACGAATTGCCCCCGGTCATGATCGACGGTACCCAAATCCGCCAGGTAATCATGAATCTGGTGATCAACGCGGCAGAGTCTTTTGGAAACGAGGGCGGGGAAATCATGGTGGTGACGGGGGTCCGGGATTTCACGGTCGCCGATATGAACAAAGTTGTCGGTGGAAGGGGGCTGAAGCCCGGCCCCATGGTCTGGTGCGAAGTCCGCGATTCGGGATGCGGTATGGATGCCGAAGTTGCCGCCCGTATCTTCGATCCTTTTTTCACCACCAAGTTCGCGGGACGTGGCCTGGGCATGTCCGCCGCCCTGGGAATCATCAAGGGACACGGCGGCGGTTTCCTGATGGAGACCGGGCCCGCCAGCGGTTCCACGATTTCCTTTTTGCTTCCCGTGCACCAGTCAGGAGCGGCCGCACCCCGAAAACGGCGCCGCCGCAGTCCGGAGACACCTCGGGTGGACCTGTCCGGCAAGCTCATCCTGGTCGTTGACGACGATCCTTCGGTCCGGGCGGTGGGTGAAAGTTTCATGCGCCGGTTGGGTTGCAAGGTCCTGTCGGCCGGTGACGGTTTCGAAGCCATCCGCATTTTTGGAGAACGCCATGCGGATATTGACGCGGTTCTGCTTGATTTTACCATGGCGGGAATGGACAGCCTGACGGTCCATCGCCGCCTGCGCGTCATCAAATCGGACATTCCGGTGATCCTGTCCAGCGGATACGGCTCCGGTGAAGTCGAGGAAAAAGCCGACGGATTCGACATCGCCGGTTTTGTGGCCAAGCCATACAGCTTGAAAATGATGCGCCGCATTCTGACGGAAGTGTTGTCCGGAATCGAAGAATGATCTCCATGGGATGGGGGGCGATATGGATACCGGGGTCAATTCCCCCGATGGGCTCTATTCATTTTTCAATACCAACAAGTCGATTCCTGAAAAATTCTTTTCTAATGAACGGATTGCAATAAAGGGACTTACAAGTCTTATTTTCAGTCAAAGTAGCGGAAGTACGGGTGCTTTGTGGGCGGATGTTGAAGTCATAAACAAACTTAGGTGATTATTATTATCAGTTTTCAAGATGTATTATCAGGAAAATGCTTGTCAATCAGGATTGATTCTGTCATACTATTTTCACCTGAATAGTTTCGAAATCGGGCAACGAGTTGATCGTCAGTCCCGGGGTTCGTCTCATTTCCTCAACAATTTAGGGGAGCTTCGCCATGTATTCC
>JAUVII010000048.1 GCA_030592845.1 Candidatus Krumholzibacteriia bacterium
ACAGTTTCGAAATTTGCCAACCAATGACAAATCCGCCGGACCACCAATGGCCCGGCGGCGAAAATCTCCACCAGAGACCTACTTCTTCAACTCCATACTGCTGATCACCATGCGCTGGGCCTCGCTGGTGCCTTCGTAGATCTCGGTGATCTTGGCGTCGCGGAAGTGGCGTTCCACCGGATACTCTTTCGAATACCCGTTGCCGCCGAAAATCTGCACCGCCTCGTTGGTGATGAAGTGGCTGGCCTCGCTGGCGAACAGCTTGGCCATGGCCGACTCTTCGCTGTAGCGCCCGCCCTGGTCCTTGGCCCAGGCCGCGCGATAGGTCAACAGCCGGGCCGCGTGCAGGCGCGTGGCCATATCCGCGATCTTCCACTGGATCGCCTGAAATTTACAGATGGGACGGCCGAACTGCTCGCGTTCCTTGGAATACGCCAGGGCCGCCTCGTAAGCCGCGCCGCTGATACCCAGAGCCTGGGCCGCGATGCCGATGCGGCCGCCGTCCAGGGTGCTCATGGCGATCTTGAAGCCGGAACCTTCAGGTCCCAGGACCTGGCTTTCGGAAACCCGCACGTTGTCGAAGGCCAGTTGGGCGGTGTCGGAGGCCCGGATACCCATCTTCTCTTCCTTGCGGATCACGCTGAAACCTTCGGCTTCCTTGTCGACGAGGAACGCCATGATCCCCTTGTATTTCAGTTCGGGGTCGGACTGGGCGAACACGAGCAGGGTGTCGGCGTTGGCCCCGTTGGTGATGAAGTTTTTCATCCCGTTGATGATCCAGCCGTCACCGTCCTTCTTGGCGGTGGTGCTCTGGGCGGCGGCGTCGGTACCGGCTCCCGGTTCGCTCAGGCAGTAGGCGCCCAACTTCTCGCCCTTGGCCAGGGGTGTCAGCCATTTCTCTTTCTGCTCATGGTTGCCGTACGTCTCGATCGGCCAGCAGACCAGGCTGTTGTTCACCGACATGATCACGCCGCAGGAAGCGCAGGCTTTACTGATCTCTTCCATGGCCAAGGTGTAACAAAGGGAATCCAGACCGGCTCCACCGAACTCCTCGGGCACGTTCATGCCCATGAAGCCCAGTTCACCCATCTTTTTGACCACATCGGCCGGGAATTTTTCCTGTTCATCCATTTCCGCGGCGATCGGCGCGATCTCGCGGGCGGCGAAATCACGGGCCATGTCACGGATCATCCGCTGCTGTTCGTTGAATTCAAACTGCACGTCGCACTCCTTGGGTTCAGGACCCGTCATGGGCCGTTTCGGAACCTATTTGCTGTAGTCGTAGAAGCCCTTGCCACTCTTGCGGCCCAGATAACCAGCATCAACCATCCTGCGTAACAACGGGCAGGGACGATACTTACTGTCACCGAAACCGGCATAAAGCACTTCCATGATATCCAGGCAGATGTCCAGGCCGATGAAGTCGGCCAGGGTCAACGGACCCATGGGATGAGCCATTCCCAGCTTCATAACCGTGTCGATGGACTCCGCTTCGGCCACGCCTTCCATCAGGCAGTAGACAGCTTCGTTGATCATCGGCATCAGGACCCGGTTGGCAATGAACCCCGGGTAGTCCTGCACCGTGACCGGAACCTTGCCCAGGTCTTCGGCGACCTTGGTGACGGTGGCCAGGGTCGCGTCGCTGGTCGCTTGCCCGCGAATGATCTCGATCAGTTTCATGATCGGTACGGGATTCATGAAGTGCATCCCGATCACCTTGTCCGCGCGCCCGGTCACCCCGGCAATCTTGGTCAAACTGATGCTGCTGGTATTGCTGGCCAGGATGGTATCCGGCCCACAGAGGCCGTCCAGGGTGGTGAAGATTTCCTTCTTCACCTCAAAGTTCTCGAACACCGCCTCGACCACCAGTTCACTGTCGCCGGCCGTTTGCATATCGGTGACCAGGTTCAACCGGCCCAGGGTCGCGGTGGCATCGTCCTGTGTGATCTTCTCTTTCTTGACCATGCGGCCCAGGTTTTTTTCGATGGTTCCCATCGCCCGGTCGAGATACTCCTGCTTCACATCGATCAGGTTCACGTCGTTGCCACACTGGGCGAAGACCTGGGCTATGCCGTTGCCCATCGTCCCGCCGCCGATCACTGAAACTTTCATTATTGGATCCTTTCCCCTTGCCGTTCAGCTCAGGTCTACGGAATGGAAATAGCCATACTCACGGCGTCGCCGCCGCCCAGACACAGGCTGGCGATACCGTCGTTGACGCCCCGGTCCTCCATGGCGTGCAGCAGCGTCACCAGGATGCGGGCACCCGAACACCCGATGGGATGTCCCAGACTGACCCCGCCCCCGTTGACGTTCACCTTGTCCTCGTCCAGGCCGAGTTCGCGCACCACGGCCAGGCTCTGCGCGGCGAAGGCCTCGTTCAATTCGAACAGCCCGTAGTCGCCGAGGGATTTGCCGGTCTTGGCCAGCAGGTTCTTCACGCTGGTCACCGGGGCCATCATCACCTCGTTGGGTTCCACGGCGCCGGTGCTGGCGGCTTCGATGTAGGCGCGGATGGGCAGCCCGTTGGCCTTGGCGAATTCCTCGCTGCAGATCAGGAGAGCCGCCGCGCCGTCGTTGATCGACGAGGCGTTGCCCGCGGTGACGGAGCCGCCGTCCCGCTTGAAAGCCGGACGCAGTTTGGCCATGCCTTCGGCCGTAGCATCGGCCCGGGGACCTTCGTCACGGGAAATGACAATCGGGTCCTTCTTGCGTTGGGGCACTTCCACGGGAACGACCTCGGCGTCGAACCTGCCGGCGTCCCAGGCGGCAACGGCGCGTTGGTGACTGCGGGCGGCGAAGGCGTCCTGGTCCTCGCGGCTGACCTCGAAGGTGTCGACGACCCACTCGGCGGTCATGCCCATGTGGTAGTTGTTGTAGATGTCCCACAATCCGTCATGGACCAGCAGGTCGGTGACCTTGCCGTCGCCGAGCCGCAAACCGTCGCGGGCCTTGAGCAGGGCGTAGGGAATCTGGCTCATGTTCTCGAAGCCGCCGGCGATGACGCACTGCTTGTCACCCGCGCGGATGGCCTGGTCAGCCAGGGCCACGGCCTTCAATCCCGATCCGCAGACCTTGTTGATGGTCATCGCGCTGACGGTGGCCGGTACGCCCCCGAAAATGGAGGCCTGCCGGGCAGGATTCTGCTGCAGGCCGGCCTGGCAGACATTGCCCATGATCACCTCGTCCACCTTGGCGGGATCGAGATCGGTTTTGGCAAGTACCGCTTTGACGCACAGGGCGCCGAGTTGGGGCGCCCGCACGGAGGCCAGCCCTCCCTGGAACCTGCCGATGGGGGTGCGCACTGCCGCGCAGATAACGGATCGATTGCTCATCATCTGTCTCCTTTTCAGTCGGCAAATTCTTCAGTCAGCAAATTCTTCAGTCAGAAAGTTCCCGCCGGCCGATGACCATGCGCTGGATCTCGCTGGTCCCTTCGCCGATGGTGCACAGTTTTGCGTCGCGATACATACGTTCCACGGGGTATTCGGTAGTGTAGCCATATCCCCCCAGGATCTGAATGGCCCTGTCGGTGACGAACATGGCCGTCTCGCTGGCGTGCAGCTTGGCCATGGCCGCCAGGTGTGCGAAATCCTCCCCGGCATCCTTCAAACGGCAGGCCTCATAAGTTAGCAGGCGCGAGGCCTGGATCTGCGTGGCCATGTCCGCCAGCATGAATTCGATCGCCTGGAATTTGGCGATGGGCCGACCGAACTGCTCACGCTCCTTGGCGTAGTCGCGGGCGACCTCGAAGGCCCCCACGGCCAGGCCCAGGGCCACGGCCGCGATGGAGATCCGGCCGCCGTCCAGGGTCATCATGAAATAATGAAAACCCTCGCCCTCCTTGCCCAGCAGATACTCGCCGGGGATCCGGACGTCCTCCAGGGTCAGCGGAGCCGTATCGGAACCCCGCAGGCCCAGCTTGTTTTCCTTCTTCTCCACCGTGAATCCGGGGGTGTCGGTAGGCACGATGAAAGCGCTGATACCGTGGCTGCCCTTGGCTTCGGGATCGGTCTTGGCGGTGATGATCAAGGCTCCGGCGTAGTGGGCGTTGGTGATCCACATCTTGGTGCCGTTCAGAACCCAGTCGTCACCGTCCCTGACCGCGGTGGTGCGTGTCCCCCCTGCATCGCTGCCGGCACCGGCCTCGGTCAGGCCAAAAGAAAGCAGGGACTCTCCTGTGGCGGCGGGAGGGAGAAATTTCTTCTTCTGTTCTTCCGTTCCCAGGGCCGCGATAGGCCAGCACCCCAGACTGTTGTGGGCGGCTACCGTCAGCCCGTGGCTGCCGCAAACCCGGGATACTTCCTCGACCACCAGGCCGTAGCTTGTCATGTCCGCGCCCACCCCTCCATACTCCTCGGGAACGGCCAGCCCCAGGAAACCGAGTTCTCCCATTTCCTTGACGGTAGCCTCGGGAAATACCCCGGTCCGGTCGATTTCCGCGGCGATGGGAGCGAGCCGTGAGTTGGCGAAATCCCGTGCCATCTGGCGAATCATTTTTTGGTTTTCGTTGAGCTGCATTTCCACTCCTGAATATCCCAGAGAATCCCTCGGACAGGGGCTCGAAACAGGTTGTTGAGGACAAATTAGACTACAGGAACAAGGTCAATAATTAAAGAAAAATCAACCGGTTCGGCCCTGATTGTGAAGAAAAACACAGTTTGGGCGGCTGGGACCCGAGTCCCATAAATAAAGACGAACCGGGACTCCTTTCCCGGCTCGTCAAATTGCCGGACCACGGGGTGGGTCCGGCAATGAAAATGGATGACAATCAGCGGAAAATCGCCTTCACCTGACCGAAGGATTGGTCTTCGACGGCCACCAGACCGCCGCAC
This sequence comes from Candidatus Krumholzibacteriia bacterium, assembly GCA_030592845.1. GTDB lineage: Bacteria > Krumholzibacteriota > Krumholzibacteriia > LZORAL124-64-63 > LZORAL124-64-63 > JAGLCY01. Next base: position 4,836 of record JAUVII010000048.1, read on the forward strand.
AGGTTGAGGGCTCCCGGCGACGGGGCGCACCCGGTGCCGACCGGCTCCCTGTTTCCCCCATAGGGATTCAAGGCGTCGAACAGGATCCAGTCGCTCGCGTCGGGGTTGAACCCGCAGGACCTGTCGTCCTCGGCTTCATGATCATCATAGGAGATGACGAACATCAGCTCGAAGGCCGGCTCCCCTTCGGAGGTCAGGTAGGCGCGAAGCAGTTGGATCAGATCACCGCTGTTGTTGAAACTGAGGCCCGTTGTCGCCATGCCCATCTCCGTCTGCCAGGCCACGGCGTCAGAACCGTAGAAAACGGCGGTCGCCCCGGTTTCCAGGATCCCGTACAACCTGAAATCAGGTTCCTCGCCCAGGGCGTCGCGCAGGAAATAGATCGAAAGATCCACTGCTTCGGGACCGTTGTTCTGGATCTCGATCCACTCGTCGCCCTTGAAATCGACCGCACCGTCACCGTCCCAATCGCTGGCGGGATCGGCCAGCACCTCGTTGATGAAGACCGGATCGTCCAGTTGGGCGATGGCTCCCCCTCCGCTGGTCAGGAGAAGGAAGATCCCCATCAGGATCAGTGGCCTCAGGGGAGGTTTTGTCATGGAGAGATTTTTCATGCTAGAATCCGCTCCGGGAGGGTGTTGATGCCGCTCGCGGCCGCGCGTCCCTGCGCCGCCATGCCGGCAAGGACTTTTTGCCAGAAACGGACCAGACCATGGATTTTCGGATTGGAGTTATCGGCGCCGGAGCCCACGGCGAGCGCTATGTACGCCACGGGGGCAACGATGTGCCCGGGATGGCGGTGACGGCCCTGTGCCGGCGGAGTGAAACAGAGGGCCGCGTATTGGCCGACCGGTACGGCTGCCGTTACCACGCGGCACCCGAAGACCTGATCGCGGACCCGGACGTTGACGGTGTCGTGATCTGCACCCCGCCCTCATCCCACTTCGGGTTGGCGGCCGCCGTTCTCAAGGCCGGCAAGCCTCTGCTATTGGAAAAACCCATGACCGGAACGCTCAGCGAAGCCGAGCGGTTGGCGGAGTTGGATGCGGCATCGCCACATTCGTTGATGGTCGCCCAGGCCCTGCGGTGGAATCCGGTGATTACCAGGGTGCGCGAGCTGTGGCCGCGACTGGGGCGGGTCCATTTTATCCGACTGGCGCAGCGGTTGGCCCCCACGACTTTGTCCTGGCAAAGGAATCTCGCGGAAACCGTCGGAGGTTCGGTCCTGTTGACGGGAGTTCACCTATTCGATTTGGCCCGGTTTCTTTCCGGACAGGAGGTCCTTTCCGTGGACTCGCGTCAGTGGCAGGTGCTCAATCCCGTGGTCGAAGATTTTTTTCTGGCGCGGGCTGTCCTGGCCGATGGCTGCCAGGTCAGCCTGGAAGTGAGCAAATACACTCGATCGAGAGCCTGCTGGCTGGAGGCTGTCGGCCAAGACGGGCAGATCATGGCGGATTATCTCGACGGGGGAATCATCCTGCGCCAAGGGCGGGATGAGGAAAAATTCGATGTATCGGCGACGGTGCCCACATTGCCCAATCTATTGGCCGATTGGCTGACATCAATCCGCCTGGGAACCCCACCTCCGGTGACCGTGACCGACGGGCTGGCCACGCTTCGTGTGGTGGAAGCTTGTTACCGCTCGGCGGAGGCGGGTCGGGAGATTGAATTGGGAATTGATTGAGAAACGGGAGTTCAGTTTTTGATTACCCAGGCAACATCAGGGCAACGTTGTCTTGATCCATGACCAAACATCAACGGCCCGGACTTTTGTCCGGGCCGTCAAATGTCGCAGGCGGCTCAGCCCGCCATGATCCTTTCGATCCCGCCCCGCGCGATGGGATGGTACCCGTCCGCGTTGGCGGCGAAGATCTCCTTGGCCATCCCCCTGGTTTTTTCACCCGCGTACAGCGTTGTGTACAGGGGCTTCAGGTATTTCATCCGGCCGACCTCGGCCAGGAAGCGGGCCGTGCGGTCGAACGTGGGCTCATACCCGCTGCCCGCGGCAATGATCAACCAGTTGCAGAGAATTTCACAGTTGCCCTGGCTGGTCAGATCGAATTTTTCATCCAGCCACACGCAATCGGCTTCGGGAAGGGTGCGCGGCAGGGCCTGCAGGAAAATCTGCCAGTCCTCCGCCGTCCACTTCTTCGCTTCGGCGACCTCGGGACGTCCTCCATCTGACCAGCTTTTGGCCAGGTTCTCCAGCATGGCCAGACGTTCTGATTCGAACACCGGCGTATTGTCAGGCAGACCGGCCTGGTGGATCCATTCATCGGCCCGGACCTGCTCGGAGATGCCCGGCAGCTCGGCGTTGAGGAACTCCTCGAACTGGGCCGTGGTGATGGAGGTGAAACTGAAATGCTTGATGTAGTTCTTGATGAAGGCGTCGAACTTTTCCTGGCCGGCGGTCTGTTCGAGAAGGGCCACGAACAGGTAACCCTTTTCGTAGGGTACCAGGGAGTAGAACTCGTCGGGATCCGATCCCTTGCTGTCGGTCTCCAGCTGGGTGAAGGGCGAATCCATGCCGAAGGAGTTCATGGCTTCCATCAGGCCGTTGCGCCCGATGGCCGAAGCCAGGGATTTGGCTTCCTTACCGTACAGGTTTTCCAGGATCCTTCTTTCGGCCCAGACGGTGAAACCTTCGTTGAGCCAGAAATCGTCCATGGTCGCGTTGGTGACCAGGTTTCCGGTCCAGCTGTGGGCCAGTTCATGGGCCAGCACGTTGACCAGGGACCGGTCTCCCGCCAGCAGGGTCGGAGTCAGGAAGGTCAGACGGGGATTTTCCATCCCGCCGTAGGGGAAGGAGCCGGGCATCACCAGGAAGTCGAACCGATCCCACAGATAGGGACCGAACACGTCTTCCGCCGCCAGCAGCATCTTGTCGACTTCGGCGAATTCCCAGGCCGACTTTTCGAGGGTCTCTGGCTCGGTGTAGACCCGTGAGCGGGGTCCCAGATCCTCCGAAACAATGTTCCCCACGGCGAAGGCGAACAGGTACGGGGGAATGGACTGGGGCATTTCAAAACTGAAACTGCGGGTGCCGGACTGCGCGCCTTCGGCGGCCTTACCGGGAGCCGCGGCCATGACCACGGTCAATTCCTCGGGCACGGTCATCCTGGCGGTGAAGGTAAAACGGGCCAGAGGAGAATCCTGGCAGGGGATGACGCTGCGGGCGTGGATGGCCTGGCACTGGCTGAACAGGTAGGGATGCTTGCCGCCGTCGGTCTGCGCGGGTTCCAGCCACTGCAGAGCACTGGCCTTGGGGCTGGTGGCGTAATCGATGGTGAAGGAATCCATTCCGCCGTTCAGGTTGATCCTGAGGCACGAGCCCAGGATATCGTCATTCTCCGTAATCTCCCACTCCAGTTTATTGCCCGCGGCATCGGTCACGCCCTTGATTTCCAGGTCCCGGGTGTCCAGGTCCAGAGGACCGGAAGCCTTGGCGGCCAATTTGAGCGTGGCGGTGCCCTCGATGCGGCTGGTGGCAAAATTCACGTTCAGGTCGAGGTCCATGCTGGCAACCCGACCCTGGTCCAGGTCGCTGAATGAGTGGGGATCGCGTCTGCTCAAGAGAATACCTCCGGGGAAAAGGGGTTTCCGCCGGGCGGAAACAGCTTCAAAATGTTCGAACCCAAAGTCGCAGTGAAAGGGGTTGCCCGCAAGGCCGGGAATCATTCAAAGGGCACCGTGGGGCTTTGCCGGCGGTATTTTCCGTGGTATTCTTATGATATGTACAGAGGACCAAACTTCGGGAAGGAATCCTTCATGCGTGACGGAATGACTCGTCTGGAAACCTACACCAGCGAAATAGAAGCCGAGATAGCCAGAGGCCGATTGGAGGCGCTCGGTGTCCAGGTGGTCCTGGAAAAGGATAATTGCGGCGGGATGAGGCCCCATCTCGACCTCCAGGCCGGCGTCAAGTTGTTCGTCGCCGACGGTGATCTCGAAAAAGCCCGGGATATCCTGACCGCTACGGCCGTAGCCACCACCACCGGGACCTGGACCTGCAGCGGTTGTTCCGAAGAGATCGACGGCAGTTACGACGCCTGCTGGAAATGCGGCCGCGACCGCGAATGAAATCATTTTTCCCGCTGGTCTGCCTGTTTTTCCTGGCCGCCACCCTGGGCGGACTTTCCAGCGGATTGCGCGCCGCCACCTTTCCCGAGCCCAGCCCCGCCAAGTGCCGGCTTCCGGTGGAATGGCTGGCAGACGATTCCTCTTTTTCACCCGGGCAAAAAATCGGGGACTACCCCCCGCCCCCCAGCGGCGACCGTGGCTACGATGTCCGGAGTTATGATCTGGATCTCCAGATGTTTCCCGCCGACAAATCACTCAGCGGTTCGGTGGACATCGGCCTGACCGCGCTTTCGGGAAACCTGGTCCGCATCCGCTTGGACCTGGTGGATGACCTGACCTGCGACGGCGTCGCTTTCCGGGGCGGCGAGGCCGTCTTCACCCACCAGGGTGACAGTCTGGTGGTGATCCTGGATGAACCGCTGGCCACAAGCCGGCCCGAAACCCTGACCGTCCGCTGGCATGGGCGCCCCCCGCGCCACGGCAATTTCCACAGCGGAATGATGTTCCGTATCCACGACAGCGGCACCCCCGACGACCCGACCGATGACATACCGATCATCGCCAACCAGAACCAGCCCTGGTCCGCCCATTCATGGTGGCCCTGCAAGGATCACCCATCGGACAAGGCCCTGGTCAGCCTGCGGACCATGGTCCCCGATCCTTTGCAGGTGATCTCCAACGGCACCCTCCTTTACGAAGACATTCCCCAACCGGGATGGCGCCGGTTCGCCTGGCGCGAAAAATATCCCATCGCCGTCTACCTGGTTTCCCTCGCGGCCACCAATTTCGTTTCCTGGAGTGAGGATTGTCGGGTCAGTGCCGGAAGTCCGGTGCGCCTGGACTACCATGTGTTCCCCCAGGACAGGGAAAAAGCCGAATTCGACCTGGCCCGCACCTGCGACATGATGGAGTTCATGACCGTTCTGGCGGGGCCCTACCCGTTCACCGGCGAAAAGTATGCCCAGGTGGAATTCAAATGGTTCGGATCGATGGAACACCAGACCGCGACCAGCCTCAGCCCCATCGTCCTTACCGGAGACCGCCGCTACGAACTGGTCGTGATCCACGAACTGGCCCACCAGTGGTTCGGTGACAGCCTGACTCCCTCGGTGTGGGCGGACATCTGGCTCAACGAGGGTTTCGCTCGCTACATCGAAGCCCTGTGGGTCGAGCACACCGACGGTCGCCAAACCTACCAGGATTACATGTGGGAGATCGGCCCCAAAAGGCACCCCGAACTTTTCGTGAACGATGGCATACTCATCGACCCCGACCCCATCCTGCCCAACACCCTGATCTACGACAAGGGGGCCTGGGTCCTGCACATGTTGCGGATGCTGATCGGCCTGCCGGCCTTCAGCGAGTTTCTGGCCACCTACGCCACCGCACCGGAACTGGTTCTGGGCAGCGTCACTTTGGCCGACATGATCGGTTACGCCGAAGCCGCCGCCGGGCGGGACCTCGGCGGGTTTTTCGATCCCTGGCTGGGCACTTCCGCCGTGCCCGTGATCAGTACCAGCAGCAACACCCACCGCACACCGGCGGGAGACTTCGGCGTCCAGGTCACCTTTTCCCAGTTACAGAACCCGGTTTTCGAGGTGGCCATACCGGTGGTGATCCACACCGGTTGTGGCAGCCAACCCGAAATCGTTACGCTCACCCGGTCCCGGGAGACCTTTTCCTGGACGACAACCTGCCGGGTCGATTCAGTATCCGTGGACCCCGACGGATTGGTTTTGATGCAAACCGCTTCGGCCCCGCCTCCGGTCCTTAGTGTGGAAGGTCCCTGGCCCAACCCGGTTATGGCGGATGGCGCCGAATTCAGGATCTACTTGACCTCAGAACGAAAAACCACTGCAAAATTGTACGATACAAGGGGTCGGCTTATTCATGAAGAGGATCTGGGAATACTGGCGGCCACGGGCCCCAGGGATGATCCGGCCACCGAGCCCCATGTCTGGAACTGGCCTTTGACCGGGGGCGCGGCCCGGTTGCCCGCCGGTGTCTACTGGGTGGAATTCAACGCCTCGGGGGCCCGGGCGGTCCGCAAGCTCACCCTGCTCAACTGACCCGGCCCTCCTACCGCAGCAGGGTGACCTTGCCGGTCGCTCTCAACGATCCCGCTTCAAGCAGCCCGATATAAAGTCCCGCGGCAACCTTGCGCCCCGAATTGTCACGCCCTGACCAGGTGATTTCATGAGGTCCGGCGGGATAGTTCACGCCGCCCACCAGGGTCTTGACCAGGCGGCCGCTCACATCATGGACCGTCAGCCGCACCGATTCATGTCGGGCCAGACTGAAAGAGAACACGGCTCTTTCACCACCCGTTTCGCCGGAACTGGCGGCAAACGTCAGACCGTTGCCGGAGCCCCGGGAACCGTCCACTCCGGTAATGTTGAACAGCTGGCCGTACTGTTCTCCGGAATACCCGGTAAGGTCGGGGGCAAACCCAAGGGACACGGTTATACCATTGACCGGCGGCAGCCACTGGTTGCTTACCTGGCCGCTTGGTTCCAGGAGAAACGCGGCGACCTTGACACTGTTGCCTTCCCCCGGCGCCACGCCGAGGTATGAAAGAGGCAGGTAGATTTCAGCACCCGTGACAGCGGAGGCGGCCTGGTCCACCGTACTGTCGGTCACTCCCCCGGTATTGCTGTTGTCCAGTGCGAACCTCAGGCTGCCGGCATTGTCTCCCCCCGAAAGAAGGCCGTAACCGATATTCACGGTCCCCTGTCCACGGTAGGTCTTATTCGCTCCGCCGGCCGTGAGCAGTTCGTACTGGTCGACGTAAATCGCCCCCGACCAGGCGTTGGCGAAAATCATGTGGTCGGGTTCAAAACCGCTGTCGAACCTCAATCCCGTCAACTGGTCAGGTCCCGACGGCGGGGGCGAAATATTGGAGAGATCCAGAACGTTCTGACCTCCGGGAACGGTATCGAACACGATGGCCAACCCCGTACCGTCGGTGGCCAGGTTGCCGGTCAGGCCCAGAAAGAGGGAGTCACCCACAACCCGGTAGAACAACTGGTTCAGTTCGGAGACGTTGTCCCCCAGGTGGGTCGGACTGGCCTGCAACGCCATCGGGAAACCGCCTGAAAACGAGTTGGGGATATCCCTGCCGTCCACCAGGGCGGCCGGGGGCTCAGGAGGTTCCACGGCCACCAGGAGCAGGACATACCCATAAGCAGGCAATTGCAACGTATAGGCGTCCTTGTTCTGGTCGGTCAGATTTGGATGCAAGGTGCCTGATTGAACATCCACCACCGTGGTCGAACCGCCGGGAATCGTGAATTCACCCAGCTCCAGGGTCAGGTTCCGGGTTGAGCCGCTCACATTGATGGCCACGAGAATCTGCTGGGTGTCGTGGGCGCGCACAAAGGACCAGACGGCCTCGCTGGTGGCGGGCACCGGATGATAGCCGCCCCTGCGCAGGGCGATGTTGCTCCGGCGCGCGGAAATAAGATCACGGTAGGCCTCCAGCAGGGACCCGGATACTCCCGCCTGTTCCTCGACGCTGCGACCATCGTTGTCCTGAGAGATCCGGCCGGCCAGCAATGTGGGATTCGCTGCGTCGTAATTGGACATGGGCGGACCGGCGACCGCGTTCCATTTGAAGGGTTCGCGCATGGGGATGTCGGCAGCGTCGCCCGGGTAGGACGTGTTCTTGGCGCCGCGCATGCCGATCTCATCGCCATGGTAGATGATGGGCGGGAACGGCTGGGTGAGCAGAACCGCGGCCGCGGCTTTGCCTTTGCCTAAATCGTCGCCGATGGCCGTGGCCAGGCGGTCAACATCGTGGTCGCCGATGGTGGTCATCAAGGTGCCGCCCGCGCTGGAGGCGTTCAACGCCGCCACGGCATTCCCCATCTGGCTGTAAAGAGGATTGGCGTATTCCCAGCGCAGTGCGTCACGGGCGCCGAACTCGAAAGGTTTGGTGAAGGCCGCGTCCAGCCCCGTCAAGAGTTCCGTGCCCTGACTGCCCCAGTTGGCCTGCTCGGCGAAGACGAACACGTCGGGGTTCACAGCGCGCAGGGCGTCCCGCCAGGGAGCCCAGAAAGTGTCGATGTGGTACCCCCATCCGTCCGGACCGTACGGGTAGTTCTTCCAGACATGGTCCAGACGATAGCCGTCCAGACCATCGCTGAAATCGCCGTCGCCATTCGGATCAAGCCAGTACCGCGCCCAATCGGTCACCAGGTTGACGGGGTGTGAGTCCCGCAGGTCCCAGTGGATGAAACCCACCTGGTCGCCGTTCCAGGTGTTGTAGACCGAGCCCAGATAATCGGTGTTCTGCTGATTGTCGAAAGCCAGCCAGGAATCGAAGTCGCTGGCGGGATTTCCGTAGGCGTCCTGAAAATAAACCGTGTCCTGGCTGATACCGTAGGCCACGAGGTCCACGAAAACCTTGATGCCGCGCAGGTGGGCCGCTTCGCAAAAAGCGGTGAGATCCGCCTCGGCGCCGAACCAGGCGTTCAACTGGTCGGCCGGACCGTGCTGGTAGCCATGGTAGGCGGGCGACGGAAAGATCGGATTCATCCAGACCGCCGTAACCCCCAGGCCTTCCAGGTAGTCCAAAGAATCGGTCATGCCGCCGAAGTCCCCGAAGCGGTAGGTGTCGCTGTCGGAATCGCGCCAGCAGATGGGCATGAAGTGGTAGAACACCTCGTCGGCGATGTCCTGCCGGGCGCTCGCCGGAACGACGGGCACGAGGAATACCACCAGGAGGGCCAATATGGTCCACCGGGTCAAACGCCCGCCGGAAAACCGGATTCCGGTTCTATTGGTTTCAAAAGCCACGCTGACCTGCCTGTTGGGGATGTCATTCCACGGTGATGCGGATTGCCAAACGCTGATTGCCCGCAATTATAACATAACGGCGATCAATCCACCGGCACCAGGGGCGCGAAACGGGGATTGATGTGTTTGCGCCCGGCCTCGTTGAAATCGACGGTCACCATCATGTCGTCGCCGCGGCCTTCGACCCGGCTGACCATTCCCGATCCGAAAATGCCGTGGGTCACCGTCTGTCCTTCGTAGAAGGGCACGTCCTGAACGACTTCATCGACCCAGCCCGTATCCTGGGCCGGAGCCGCGGGCTTGGGTTTGCGGCGGCCCCACTCGCTGGGATGGACCGGCCTCGATGGCGATGACCGGCGACCGCTCTGAACCGGCTGGCGTCCGGGCTGAGCGCCGCCCCGGCCGAACAGGCTGCGGGCCACCGGCTGGGTGAAGGTGCTGCGGGAATCCAGGTGGCGCCGATCGATCAGGCCGTCGGGAACCTCGGTCAAAAACCGCGAGGGCAGGCTGTCCTGCCAGGTGCCGAAGCGGCGGCGGCGGGCGGCGTGTAAAAGGTAGACCCTCTTTTCGGCCCGGGTCATGGCGACGTAGAACAGGCGGCGTTCCTCTTCAAGCCCGTGTTCGTCCTCGGCACTGTTGATGTGGGGCAGGATGTCGTCTTCACACCCGGTGATCACCACGACCGGGAATTCGAGGCCCTTCGCGGTGTGGATGGTCATCAGCCGCACGAATCCATCCCCGTCCTTGATCTTGTCGGGATCCGCCACCAGGGCCACCTGTTCGAGGAACTGGTCCAGCGTACCCCCACCGGTGGACTCGACGAAGCCTGCCGCCGCATTGATCAGCTCGGCCACGTTTTCATTGCGGGCGCCGGCCGCCTCGGGATCATCCATTTCCAGGTAACCCGCGTAGCCGATGTCCTTCATGATCCGGGTCAGGAGTTCGGGAACGGGTTCGCCCGACGAGGAGAGCATCCGCCAGCGGGTGGTCATGTCGAAAAATTCCCGCACCCGTTTGCAGGCAGCCGGGGCGATTTCCTGTTCCAGGAGACCATCGCGGGCGGCGGTCTCACCCAGGGTCAGTTCATCCCGGTTGGCCAGGCCGACCAGCCGGTTCACGGTGGTGTCGCCGATTTTCCGTTTGGGCACATTGATCACCCGCTGAATGGCGATCTGGTCGGCGGGATTGGCCACCAGTTTCAGGTAGGCCATCAGATCGCGCACTTCCCTGCGGTCGTAGAAGTGCAGGCTGCCGACGATCTGGTAGGGCAGCGAGGCCCTTCTGAGGGCGTCCTCCAGCACGCGGGACTGCGCGTTGGTCCGGTACAGCACCGTCACGTCGCCCCGGGTCATACCTTCAGTAGTTTCCGCGCGGATGATGTCCACCAGCCGCGCGGCCTCGTCCTCGTCGTCGAAAAATTCCTCTTCGGTGAGCTTGTCGCCGTCACTGCCGCTGGTCCACAGGTTCTTCCCTTTGCGCTGCTTGTTGTTGGCGATGACCTCGTTCGCCGCGGCCAGGATGTTTCCCGTACTGCGATAATTCTGTTCCAGCCGGAAGGTGACCGCGCCGGGAAAGTACTCGTCGAAGTTGAGCATGTTTTCGATGCGCGCGCCGCGCCAGGAGTAGATCGACTGGTCGTCGTCCCCCACCACGAACAGGTTGCCGTGCACGCAGGTCAGCAGTTTGACCAGCACCAGCTGCAACGGGTTGGTGTCCTGGAATTCGTCCACCAGGACATGCTTGAACTTCTGCGCGTACTTGAGCCGGACCGACTCGACCTGTTCCAGCAGATGCACCGTGCGCAGGATCAGGTCGTCGAAATCCAGGGCGTTGCATTTGACCAGCGCGGCCTGGTAGCCTTCGTAGATTGCGGCGTATTTTTCGTCGATGAATGACCGGGCCAGCGACTTGGCCTTCTCGGGGTCCAGATCGTCGTTTTTCCATTTGCTGATCACCGACCGCGTGGCATTGGGCGTGAACTGCTTGGGATCGATGTTCAGATCGGACATGACCTGTTTCAGGAGACGCTTGCTGTCGTCCGTGTCAAAAATCGAAAACCCCGGCTGGATACCGATGTGCGCCCCGTCGGTCCGCAGGATTTTCAACCCCGTCGCGTGGAAGGTGCCGATCCAGAAAGGCACGTCGCGTCCGTCCAGGCTTTCCGCCACACGACCTTTCATTTCCTTCGCGGCCCGATTCGTGAAAGTGAAGGCCAGGATTTCACTGGCGTACACGTCATTTTCGGACATGAGCCAGGCCACGCGGGTGGTCAGGACGCGTGTCTTGCCGCTGCCGGCGCCGGCGACCACCAGGACAGGACCGTCAGGGGCCGCGACAGCCGCCGCCTGGGCGTCGTTCAGATTATTGAGGATGTCGTTCAAGGTTGCTCCGTCATGATGGGGTCAATATTCAAACCGGTACTTGAGATCCAGATTATAGGTCGACTCCCCCTGGTTCTCGTCGATCCGCCTGCGGACCTCGGACTGCAGCAGCAGGTGCCGGTTGATCTGGTACTCCACGATGAAATCACGGTCGTCCTGCCGGATGCCCTGGGCGTATTTCAGATACAGATCACTGCCGATGTATTTGCCCACGCCGATCAGGGGATCCAGGCCCGCGTTCCCGGTTTCTGATTGGCGCTGGATCTGATCGATCTCGAAGGTGTCGAAAACGTCGAGTTCCCGGGCGATTTCCCGTTCGACGATGTTGAAGCCCGCGGCGATCGAGGTGTTGGCCAGGCGGGCGGAATCACCTTCGGGCGAGGCGTGGGGTTCGAGGCCCACGAGCATGCGCTGGATGGCTTCACGGGAGTACCCGCGTTCCGAGGTGAACTGGATGTCCGGAGCGGACAACGGGCCGGTGACGTGGACACCGATGATTTCGATGATGCTGTTGCTGGAGTGCTGGCTGCGCAGACGGTATTTCGTGGTGGCGTCCAGATCGACCCGCGGATCGAATCCCAGTTCGCTGCTGAAATCCAGGCGCCCCCGCTGCACCTCGAAATTATTGTTGAAGACGATCAGGCGGCCCGAGTTGACATCCAGTGAACCCCGCAGATAAAGTCCCTCTTCGCTCCGCATCAGGTTGAGGTCGCCCCCCATGAAGAGTTCCAGCTCGCGATTGATGATGGTCACCACACGGGGTTGGGCGTGCAGGCGCAGGTCGGCCAGCCAGTCCGGGGCCACCGTGGCCATCGTGGGGTCGTTCCCACCTCCGCTCTCGCTGAAACTACCCGTGTAACGTGCTTTCAATATTTCGAGTTCGCCGCTGAATTTGGGGACCAGGGTACTGTCCGGCCCAACCTCGGCGCTGGTCAACCGACCATTCTTGCCGCTGACAATCACCGCCAGATCGGGAATGGAAGCCACCAGGAACCGGTCCAGCCCCAGCTGGATATCGAAGGACTTCATTTCCAGGCCCTTGAAAATGACCTGCCCCTGACCCGTGAAGGAGCCTCGCAGCCCTTCGTTGCCCCGGATATTGAAAACCTTCAACTCGTCGCCGCGCAGGATGCCCTCGCAGGAAACCTCGTGATAGACCTCCTGCATTTTTCGCAGGACAAAGCCCGCATCGTTGATTTCGAGGGTCCCCTGGTAGAGCGGGTGATCCAGGGGACCGGAAATGATGACGTGGGCGCCGCCGGTGCCGCTGGCGGTGATGAAGGCGTTCGTGGCCTGTCTCAGAGGCGCCATGTTGGTGCCCCAGGGAATGTCCAACTGCATGAAAAAGGGCCCGTCCAGTGGCGAAGTAGGTTCGCTCATCAGATCCAGTTCCAGGGGGATTTCGATGCGGCCGGTCAGCGCCAGGTCACTTTTGTGACCGGCCAGGTTTCCCAGGACCATCGACTGGCTGTCGACCAGGATTTCACAGTCGAGTTGGTCCAGATGGAGCCAGTGGACATGGAAGGGCGCGCTGTGGACCTGCCCCCTTATCAAGGGTTCGGTGACACTTCCCGACACCCGCATATCGCCATCGAAAAAGCCGGCCAACCGGTCCAGGGCGGGAATGGCGAACTGGTCGAGGAAAGCCCAGCGGCCCTTATCGATTGTCAGGTCCAGGTCCAGATCCGATCCAGCCCAGAAATCCTCGATGCCCGAACCCGGGTTCGACACCGCCCCCCGGCCCGTGACACGGCCGTAATTGGTCCGCAGGTCCAGTTCCTGGAAATCCACGGTGCCGGCATTGAAACCCGCGGTCACGTGCATGGAATGGACATCGGCGAGGGCGAAGGGGGCATCCACCAGGTCGGCCGTCAGGTTCACCTGGGGCGAGGCAGGCTCGCCGCCGACCACAACATCGGCGGTCATCCGGCCGGCCAGATCGTATTCCGTGCGGGTGAAGGGATTGAGCAGGGCGAGGTCGAAACTCTCCAGCTGCAGGCTGCCGGCGACCACCTGATCCCTCTCGTAAAGAGCATTGACCACCAAGGCGCCCTGGTCCGAGGACAGCCGCATTTCCGGCATCCAGAAATAACCGCCGCCCACGGAGAATTCCACCGGGTCGTCAATGCTCCAGGGAGTGCCCTCCAGACCGATCCTGAAATTATCCACCCGGATATGACTGACCGAATCGGCATAGTCCACCCCCAGGCTCAGAAAAATATTCGTGTCGCCCAGGTCCGTGCGGAAGGAATCGATCCGGGCGCTGGTGGGACTGGCCGATCCCCACAGGCTGAAGTCCCCAAAAGGAACCCCGCCGATGGAGAATCCCCGGCCGTCGATGCCCGCGGTGATATTCTGGTCGCCCAACAGGTCGTCCACCATCAGGGCCATGGCCCCGGAGCCCACGCCAACGGCGCCCAATTCGAATTCGTAGAGATTGACCCAGCCGGTGAAAAACAGGTCGTCCACGGGACCGGTTACCGCCCCCTGGCCGTTCAGGCGTCCCGCGGTGGGCGGCAAGCCCCAATCCGGCGGCATGGTATTGATGTTCTCCGAGTTGACGCTTACATACCCGTCGAAATTGCCCGCGGTATCCGCCACTCCTTCCAGCATGCCGTGGAGGTTGCCGTACATGATTTCGATGCTGTTGAAAAATACCGAATCTCCGGCGGCCACGACTTCCACGTAGCAGGAATCGAAGGGCATGATCTCAATAAACCCGTCGTGCAGCACGCCGGTGACACGCGTCCACTCCGGGTTGAGGGACTGTTCAATCCGCAACCTGCCCACACCATCGGTACGGGGCATTTCGTCGCCACCGGGAATCAGGCCCTTTGACAGGTCGACGTTACTGACATCACCTTCCAGAACGAAGGTGACGGACGATTCGTCACTGA
>JAUVII010000303.1 GCA_030592845.1 Candidatus Krumholzibacteriia bacterium
GCCGGTACGCCGCAAGCGGCGATCACAAGCGGTGCCTGCACGAACCAGTCCTTGCCGTACACGCGCTGCAGCTCCTGTTCGCGACCAGCCGTGCGGATCACCACCAGACGGAACGGTTGCCGGTTATCAGCCGTGGGAGCCAGCCGCGCCGCCTCAAGAACCTGCGCCAACTGGTCCTCGGCGACGGGGTCGCTCCGGTAGGCCCGGCAGCTGTAGCGCGCGCGGATGAGCTCCTGGAAGTCCATGGGATTCTCCTTGTCAGGATCGAATGCTGAACACCGCCCCGGCTAGCACATCGGCCTGTAAAGACACCGCCCCACCGGGGCCGTGACAAGCGGCTTTGTCTGGTGCAAGTTTGTGTGGTGCCCGATTTTACTCCTTCGCCCCTCAATATAGGACCAATCTCTCCGCCACGCGCTATAGTGCGTAGGCAAACTTCCCTGAAGCACATTCGAGAGGTCGGAAAATGGCAGGCAAGTTCAAGCGAATTGCCATATCCAATATTGACGTCACCACCCGAACATGACAGGCTGAATGCTACAGGATCGCCATCTAGTAAATTCCCCACAAGGATGAACCGATGCGCTCAATCATGATGGGTCTTCTGCTGGCCACCCTGCTGGTGTCTTTTGCGTTTGCCGATGAAACCCCAGCTCCAGGTAATACCGCCGGGGCCGCCGAAGCAGACTCCATCGTAACCGCCGAACCCACCTGGGCCGTCGTCGCCGCCATGCGTTCGTCCATCATTCCCTTCGCCACCGATGAGCGCAAGGTGGCCACCTTTATTCCCTTCGTCTACTACGACGATCCCGGGGCCGTCTTCTACTTCCGCGGCCTCGAAGGCGGCGCTACCTTTTGGAGACCCGGCGACTGGCACTTCAGCGCCATGGGGCGACTGCGCTTCCTGGATATCCCGGCCGAATACCAGAACCAGATCCAGGGGGACACCTTCATGGGTGGTCTCCAGGCCCGCTACGCTCCTTTTGGCCCCTGGCACCTCGACCTGGAAATTCTGTCCGACATGAAGGGGCACGAAATTGCCAACGCCCGGTTGGGCGCTATCTGGCTGGACCCGCGCCTGACCCTGCGCGCCTATTTCCAAACCCAGTACAAAACCTCCAAATTCAATTCGTACTATTTCGGATTGGGCGAGGAAGAAGTGAACAGCGGAGTGGAACTCGGTGTTGGTGCTTCGGCCATGTACAGCATCGCCAGCAACTTCTTCGTTTTCGGACGGGCCGAGACTTCACTTCTGGACAAGCCGGTGCGGGATGTCTCCTTCGTCAACCATGACATGACCGTCCAGGTGTTCCTGGGCGCCGGTTTCAAGAACGACCGCACCCGGACGACCCCCTCGGTCCAGAAAGCAAAACGTTACGTGCGCCTGGCCCACGGTTGGGTCACACCTTCGTCGCTGGCCGACATCCTGCATTTCAAGGCGGAAAGTGATCCCGACAACCATCAGATGACCAGTATCTTTTATGGTCACCCTCTGTCCGACTCCCTCATCGGGATACCCATCAATGTCTATTTTCACAGCGGTTTCAGCTGGCACTGGAAGAACAGGAAGGAAAACATCCAGGAATTCATTCTCGCGGTGAAGTTCTACTACACCATTCCCCTGCCCATCCGCCTGAAGCTCGGTGTGGCCGAGGGCTGGTCCTGGGTAACGGACATTCCCTTTGTCGAAGACCGGGAACTGAGGAAAAAGGGTTACGAGCCCAGCCAGTTGCTGAACTACCTGGACTTCTCGGTGGACCTGAATCTGGGTGACATCTTCGGCGGCGAAACGCTTGACAGAACCTGGCTGGGATACGACATCCACCATCGCTCGGCCATCTTCGAGTCGGCATCGCAGTTCGGACGCATCAAAGGCGGCAGCAATGTGCAGATGATTTACCTGCAATACGACTTCTAATGCTGGCTTCACCGGCAAGCGTGATAGACGCGATTGTCAGGTGCATGCGTTTGTCAGAAAGCGATTCAATTACGCCCCAGAAACCGGAGGTTCACCTGACTCGGATTCCCCCTTTTCCCCATGAAGTCTATGTTCCGCCGCTCGCCCTGATTCAGGATCGAAGACCGAATGCAACGCCATAAATGCGTTCCCTAGGGCACCGCTGTGATTGCCTGAGTTACGATAGTAAACCCACCCTTTTAACTCCATCCACAGCAAAAGCCGGTGACCAGCGAAAGCCACCACTCCCCCAAATGCAACAACCAAAATCCAGAACACTGGTGTATTCATCTCACCCTCCCACCCAAACAACTCGGGCTATATGAATACTATGGACTTTCTAACTCGAAATGGACCGTCGGTGATACCAGATAGGCAGCAAAACCCGCCTGTTAACCGAAAACAGTATATCACACGGTTTCTGAGAGAAAGAGATCAATTTGGAGGTTGAATTTGGCAAGTCTGTTAACCGGGTTTTCTGAGACAGCCGCCTATTAAAGCCAACACCCCCGCTAACCCTTTTATCCCAACCACTTATACGCACAAAAAAAACAGGCCGCCTGGCCTGCCAAAAATGAGCAAAAACTCCGCTGAAAAAAGACTGGCTTCCCGGGTTGGATCTAACTAGAACTCGGTTAGCCTGTATTTCAAGGCTGGAAGCTAATACGATCCAGCGGTTTGCGCAAGTAGTGGTGTAATCCGCTCTTGTTTCCCCCGGTCAATGTGTCCGGTTTTCACCCAATCGCTAATCTCGTTCTTGATTACGCCGGCGTTTTACAATGGCATCAACACCAGCATATATTTTCAGCCTTCTCGTGAATCGATCGACAAATGTCACACAATGTGTAATATATCTGGAGTGTTTACGAGGAGAACCTATGATAGCATCAGACCACATTGCGAAACTGGCCGCTCAGGGTCGGTACCATTTTTCCTGTGGCTTCTGTTTATTCGTCCGGCCTGAAACAAAATGGCTTACGAGGCTGGGCAATATCACCCAATTAAGTCCTTCTGCCCTTGGTCCACTTGATATTCGCATCCATTATCCTAGATGTGCCCCCGAATTGACAATCTGAGTCA
>JAUVII010000227.1 GCA_030592845.1 Candidatus Krumholzibacteriia bacterium
ACGGTGCCCCAGGTTCCGGTGCCGCCGTTGATATTCAACACATCATCGGTTCCGCTGAACACGTATAGGCCGACCTGGTCGTAGTCGAGCAGCACATCTTCAAAGGAAAGATTGCCGCAGACCCCGTTGGGCCAGCGGAAAAAATTGCTCGCCGCCAGAATGACGCTGAAATTCCGCCATCCCGTAAAGGAATTCAGATCGATGCTGGCCGCCCGGTTGGAAATGAACATGTCGTAGGTTTCGCCACCACAGCTCTTGGAAATGACCCAGCGCGCGTACACGTTGCCGTCGTCGCCGTTCGCTCCGTTGGCGAGGGTCTGCCAGTTGGCCGTGGAATACACGTCGCTGACCAGGCTGGCGTCGGAAAGATCACCCAGGAACTGCGGGGCCGCACTGATGTAGCCCAGCCAGTAGGTCCGCTGGTTGATATCCGAAGTGACCTGCTGGAAAATACTTCCGGGAGGCAGGCCTTCGGTGGTGGTGTGATCGGCGGGACCGTTGGTATAAAGGGTCTCATAGGTCAGGGCGCCGGGAATGCCGACATAGGTCATCAGCCAGCCCTGGTTGTCTGTATCGAAGGTAAAAGCGGTCAGGCTCTTATCGGCTGAGCCAAAAGCGGCCGAACCGGAAACAGGGGATCCGGGAACCGGTAACAGAGAATCCGCCAGCGCGGAACAGGCCAGAATCAGGGACAAGGTAAGGGTAAGCAGAAGCTGTCGTTTCATTTTTCGTCCTCCAGGATGAATCACCACCACACAACCCATCAGCCCCATGACTGCCCAAGTGGCAAGAGCGGACGAGTGCTCCGGCCACAGAACCGTGGAACCGCTTGGCATGTCTTGCTTTAAATAGGGAAAAGCCGATCACCCCGGGCCGACAAATATCACCAAGTGCAATATTTGTTCTGGATGATCACTTTTTCCCTCCAATATCCAAATCTTATCTCATTATCAAAAAATATTCAAGGGCCTCATCCCTGTTTCAGAAGATGTTTCTCCCATGATTCCCTACCGCCACTTTTCCTGAGCGGCATCACCGCCAACCGCCCGGTAGCCCCGATACTCTTTTCCAGGAAGTGCAGCTCATCGATCTTCATCTGCAGGTCGGGGCCGGGCTCGATTTCGAACCCTTCTTTTCTCAACATGAGAATCCCCTTCGCTTCGATGGCCAATTCGATCTGGATCCGCAACAGGCAGATCATGTCGGCCACGACCTCGGGAGCGAATCGGTCTCGCAGTGACATCAAATAGATGCCGACCCGCGTGTCCGACACCTTGCCCGCGCCAATGATGGCGAGCATTTCGGAATCGGCGTCGAAACCCACCCCCAGCCATTTTTCCAGGGCCTTTTCGCTCCGCTGGTAGATCCCGTAGGTGATCAATGGCACGCCCAGCACCAGACCGAGGGCGGTCAAAACGGGAGAGATAAGGAAATGGTTGTACATCGAGTGAAGCACAATCGATACGCCCAGGGCTCCCAGGAGATGCCTGATCCGCTGGGCACCCCTGCTTTCACAGTGGTTCTGGACGATGAGCGCGAAAATGGCGGTGGTGCTACCGTGCATCAGTGCCGTGCCGCAGCCTCGCAGTACCCAGGTGAAAAGATTGGCATCGGGTATCAGACTGAGATAGAAGATATTCTCCAGGATGCCGAAGCCAGCTCCGATTGCAAAACCGAAAATCGCGGAGTCGACCAGGAATCCGATCCGGTTGAGACGGAACAGGAAAACCAGATAAAGGGCCTTGAATGTTTCTTCGGTGATGGGCGCCAGGTAGCGGGAATAGATCTCCGGGCCGGTTCCGGTCAGATCCATGAGCCAGGGATTGATGTAATTACAGATCAGAAGCGCGACGAACCCTGCCATCACTGCCAGCAAAACCGCCTGCGCCTTCACCAGCTTGTAGCTGTCCATGACCACCAGGGCCATCAGGTACAGCGCCACCGGCAGCAGACCGAAGGCGACCTGGGCGACCAGCAGCATCAGCGAAGGATCTTCAAGGATACGATCCATTCGTTCCGCGGATCGACCCCGTCTTCGAAGGCCCTGGCGTACCCCGCCGACAAGGTTGACGACAGGGAATAGAAAAGTACGAGTTTCACGTTTAGCTGGGCTCCCAAGTCAATGACTTCGGTTCGCCAGGGGTCACCACGTTCGCGATCGAGATTGGTTACCAGTCCGTGACTGAACAGGGCCAACCGGGCCCAGGTGGCGTAGAAGTTGGCCAGGCCCATTTTCCGGAACCGCAGCGGGGGCAGGGTCCATTCCACGCCGCCTTTGACGTAGTTGCGCCCCCCCGCTTCGTTGATTTCCAGACCCGGAAAACTGTAGTAGCTACGGTACCGGTTGACCCGGCCATGGTCTACATAGTTGTTGCCGAAGGCCCCGAAAAAGAAGTTGGAGAAGGGTTCGTCAAGTGGTCCGGTGCCCTGTCCCCCGGATGTCCGGAACCACAGGGATGAGTGGTCGATGGGGGTAAGGAACCCGTAGGTCAAATCCAGGTGTGTCCGGGTGAAATAATCGCCCCGGACCAGGGTGCTCATGAAGTTCAGGGAAGTCAGAAAACCCTTCTCGGCCTCGATTCCGCCAATGGTTCCCTGGGCGGTCGAATACCGGAGCGCCCCTCCGATCGTCGTGAAGTTGTTGTAGCTGGTGGGAATGTTCTGGAATTCGGGCAGGACTTCGAGACCCCAGTAATTGGCCACGCTCAGGTTGTATTTCAGCGACTTCGGGGCCTCGTCGAGAATGTAGCCGTTGAATCCCAGGCCCAGCTGGTATCCCTTGCGGCTGACCTTGGTGGGGCCGAAAAGGTCGTAGAAGTCGGCCCGGTTCCAGGCTCCCCACAGATCCCAGGGGTGATGACGATACTTGAACTTCAAGTGCAGACGCTCGTCCGTCGGCAGGTTTTTCTGGGCCGAATAGGAAACCGCCGCGTTGATCGCGTGCATCCCCACCGGGTCACTGAAATCGAAGCGCAGACCTCCCGTTGTATAGACCTTATAGCCCTCAATGATGGGATAGATCGAGTTCAGGCGCATGCTGCGGAAGGCGTTGTAGTCGCCCTCGAAAGTAATGACCGAATCGGGATCGATATGCCGGGGCGAACCCAGTTCCCAATCATTGAGCACCGGATACTTCTCGATGATGTCGTTACCAAGGTACCGGATCGCCGCAATGTCCTCCAGGGTGTCGTCGAACAGGCGGACCAGCCGCATCCCGTCGCCGGTGTATTCGTAGGCCAGCAGAGAATCCCCCATCGTGGGCATCGGCCGGAACAGGCCAGTCTCGGCATTGCTGACTGCTTCCATGGTACTATCGACAGTATCGTACCGGAAAATGTTCGAAGTCCCCGTCTGGTAGGACGACCCGTAGAGATAGCGGCCGTCCGGGGAGTGGACAAAGTTCAGGGGCGCATTTTGGGGAAACTCCCACAACTCTTCCAATTCGGTTTCGCCCATGACCAGGCTGGCTATCTCTATCCTGACGAGTTTGGACCGTCCCGATACGTCGACCAGCGTCCCGGTCAGGTAACGGCCGTCCGGTGAGATGTCTATGTCGTAAAAGTCCTGCTTGTAGGACAGCGGCAGTACGTCGTACATGACGTCGTAGGGTTGAGGAATCCGAATGATGTGGGACAGGCCGTTGTTGTGCATGACCCCCCACAGGGAACGGTCGCCCTTGTTGAAGGCCAGATCCCCGGTGCGTGACCACTTGATCAAGCGCCGGGTCTTGCCCGTGGCGATGTCCACCGAGTTGAGATCGCGCCAACCGCGGGCGTTGTTGGTGGTGAAAAACAGGGTGCCGGTGGAATCGTCGTAGGCCAAAGAGGTGACGAAGTAAAGCGAAGGCGTGTCGATGTCGCAGATCGTCCGCATCTTCCCGGTGTCCACGTCGATGGCCACGATGTTGGCGAATTCCCCCGGGTACCGGACCGCGGCGAACACCTGCCGTGATGCCGGATCGTAGTAGGATCTCGATACCGACCCCAGGGCCCGCTCGGAAATCACCTCCAGCGGCGTGACGGGATACTGGCGGATGGAATCCAGATTGGCCTGCTGATACTGTTTTTCCCAGTCGATCCAGTCCCGCCAGCTGTTGTCCATGTCCATGTCGAAAACGTTCTTGAACTGCCGCGAGAAAGACCGCTTGGTTCCCTCGCCGCGTCCGGTCCAAGCGATGATCTTTTCCGGACCATAGAGGTAGGCCAGGTAACTGACAAATCGGGTGCCGTACAGATAGGAAAGCTGGCCCATCTGGAAATCCGCCGCTGTGCCTTCGGACTCGATGCCGACGATGTCGTAGAAATACGAATCGTCCCGGACCATGGAACGGAACACCATCTCGTCGTACCCGTTTTGGGCCCGTCCTATCCCGCCGGCCATCCAGGTCTCCATGAACACCGCCAGACCTTCGTGGTACCAGCGCGGGGCGTAACGCCGGGGATTGGTCAGATAGCTGTAAAGAATGGAAGGTGGATCCTCGGCTGTGGGCGCCACCTTGCCGAAAAAGACCTTGCGAAAAAATTCATCCGAACCGGTGGCCTGATCCGTGGCCACCACGTGCAGCAGTTCGTGACTCATCACCCAGTGGATGCGCTCGTTGGTGGGACTGGTCTCGTATACGTGCTCGAATGGTTCGATGCCCAGGGTCAGATAGTTGTAGGGAATGCTCGTGGTGCCGGCGTAGCCGAAATCGTCCATGTCCTGGAAGATCACCGTCACGTACTCGTCCGGGGTGTAGCTAAACATCCCCCGGTGGAAGGCCAGGGAATTTTCGAAACAGCGGACCACGTGGGGGATGATGTAGTAATGGTCCTGGGTCAGGTAGATGAGCCGCAGGTAATC
>JAUVII010000191.1 GCA_030592845.1 Candidatus Krumholzibacteriia bacterium
AGCTTCGCGCCGGCCAGGTAGTTGGCCACCACCCGGGGCACCACGAAGTAGCCGTCGGCCAGACCCTGCATCAGGGCGCTGGCGCCCAGGCGGTTGGCGCCGTGATCGGAGAAGTTGGCTTCGCCGGCCACGAACAGGCCCTCGATGGTGCTCTGCAGATTGTAGTCCACCCACAAGCCGCCCATGGTGTAGTGGGGGGCGGGGTAGATCATCATCGGAGTGTCGTAGGGGTTGTCGCCGATGATCTCCTCGTACATGTTGAAGAGATTCCCGTAACGGTCCTTCACGACATCCTTGCCCAGCCGGCCGATGGCCTCGGCGAAATCGAGGTACACCGATTGGTCCGAGTGGTAGGCGCTCTTGCCGGCGTCGCATTCCACCTTGGCGGCCCGGGCCGCGATGTCGCGGGGAACCAGGTTGCCGAAGGCGGGATAGCGCCGTTCCAGATAGTAGTCCCGTTCATCCTCGGGGATCTGGCCGGGAGCCCGCTTGTCGCCCGCTTTTTTGGGCACCCAGACCCGGCCGTCGTTACGCAGGCTCTCGCTCATCAGCGGCAGCTTGGACTGGTAGTCGCCCAGGTGCGGCACGGCGGTGGGATGGATCTGCGTGTAGCAGGGATTCGAGAACAAGGCACCCCGGCGGTGGGCCCGCCAGATGGCCGTGGCGTTGCTGTTGACGGCGTTGGTCGACAGGTAGAATACCGGGCTATAGCCGCCGGTGGCCAGGACCACGGCGTCGGCGTCGTATCGTTTGATCTCACCGGTGATCAGCTCACGGACGATGATCCCGCGCGCCTTGCCGTCGACGACCACCAAGTCCAGCATTTCATGCCGGGGGAACATTTTCACGGTTCCGGCCGCGACCTGCCGGCTCAGGGCGCTGTACACGCCCAGCAGAAGCTGCTGACCGGTGATGCCCCGGGCGTAGAAGGTGCGGCTGACCTGCACGCCGCCGAAGGAGCGGTTGGCCAGGGTGCCGCCGTATTCGCGCGCGAAGGGCACGCCCATGGCTACGCACTGGTCGATGATGCCGCCGGACAACTGGGCCAGACGGTAGGTGTTGGCCTCGCGTGAGCGGTAGTCCCCGCCCTTGATGGTGTCGTAGAACAGGCGGAACACGCTGTCGTCGTCGTTCTGGTAGTTCTTGGCGGCGTTGATTCCGCCCTGGGCGGCCACGCTGTGGGCCCGCCGGGGAGTATCCTGGATGCAGAAGTTCATCACGTTGTAACCGAGCTCACCCAGGGTAGCGGCGGCCCCGCCGCCGGCCAGACCGGTGCCCACGACGATGATCTTGAACTTGCGACGGTTCCCGCCCGGAGCGACCAGGGGGCTGTCCATCATGTGAGTGTCCCACTTGTCGGCCAGGGGACCGCCGGGAATTTTCGCGTCAAGAATCCTGGTCATTTTAGTGACCTCCCGTGGTGGCGGCCTGGACAAGGTTGGGGTCACCGAACAAGTAGAGGTAGATGGGGATCGCGATGAAGGCGATCGCCATGAGAACGGCCACCACCAGGGCAAGCCTGACCAGGATGGGCAGATATTTGTCATTGGCCCAGCCGAGCGATTGGAAAGCGCTCCAGAATCCGTGTCTCAGGTGGAAACCCAGCAACAGCATGGCCACCACGGTGAAGGCGGTGAAACCGATGCCCTTGAAGACGGTCACCACGGTTTTGTAGAGATTCTTCACCCCGTGGGCGTCGATATCGTGGCTGCCGAACTTGAACAGGTAGATATGGCCGACCACGAAGACCAGCAGGATGGCCCCGGTATAGATCATGGTCTGCGAAGCCCAGGTCTTGCGGCTCTTGCCTCCGGCATCCTTGGAGTATTTGTACCCCTGCTTGCGCGCTTTGCGCTTGTCGGTCCAGGCCACCGTGAACGCCGATGCGATGTGGAAGACGAAGATCAAAAAGATCCCCGCTTCGAAGGCGTAGATGAGCCAGCCGTGCAGGGCCGTTTCCAGGAAATGGGCATATTCGTTGAAGGCGTGGGGGCCGAGGAAAAGCGTGAAATTACCGAGCAGATGAACGGCGACAAACCCGATGAGGCAGAAGCCGGTCAGCCCGGTGATCACCTTCTTTCCCACCGATGACCAGGCGGCCGAACCGAAAGAATCCATGAATTAGCACTCCCGGCAAAAGGGTTCGCAGAAGTAAAATTGCAACGTTGGAAATTAGAACATAAGTCGCGCCCCGGGGCATCACAATTTTTTAACAGGATTCTGAAAACCCGTTGCAAGTCGTTGCTGGCAAACAAAAAGTCCCGCGATTAAGTGGGACTTGGTCCTGTGGATCGGCGGGTTCGGCTCCGCCATGAAAAAAAGGCCGGCCCCAGGGGAACCGGCCCAAACGCGAATTTTCCACGACGTTCTACATCGGTGCGCCGCAGGGTACGATTTCGGTGCCGCTGGCGGTGTAGTTCGGTCCCGTCAGAACCCAGGCCGCGTTTCCGGCTCCATCGTAAACCACTTCGGTGCGGTACGGTCCGACCTGCACAAAAGCGGTTCCGGCCGGGCATCCTTCGAACAGCGTGACCAGGTCCAGTCCCCAACTCATGGTCAGGTTCATGCTCTCGGTCCGGTCATCGGTGGTGACCGTGGCGCTGATTTCAGCCTGACCGGTCCCGTTCATGTCATACCCGGTATCGAGGTAGGTGACCACCATGCCGGTGGCCAGGTCGAAATCGAGATCGCTGGTGCCCTGCTCGTGTTCACTGTGGGCGGTCATTCCAGCCGACTCGCGGTACTCCATGACCGTGGCGCCCAACGGGGTGGGCAGGGGGCCTTCCTGGTTGCGGAACTGGATCCACAGGGAGAGGCGCGTCTCGCCGGTCGAGGTCGGTGGTTCGCCTTCGGAGAAGGAAACGGTCTGGTCCAGGACCCAGGCCATTTGCTCTTCGTCCCAGACCGGTTCGCCGGCGGTTTTGGCGTCCGGTCCCAGGGCCGAAAAATCACCCTGGCTGGCCGGGGGTACCGCCGCGGCCATCTGGCTCATCATCTCGATGGCCTGCAGGGACCACTGTTCGGCGGATTCGGCGTCGTAATCGTAGGTGTCCTGGGGTGCGACCGGGTCGGATTCGCAGCCGGCCATCGCCAGCAGACCCAGGGCCAGGACCCCTGTCATCAGGATTATTTTCCAGGATTTCATTGAATTGATCCCTTGTTTTGTCGGGTGGCGACCGGAAAATGCATAGCAGACCCGGTACACGTCCCCCGGAGTCGTGCTGGTTGCACGAATTCCTGAGGGCCGGGGCCGGTCGCAAGGTCATATGCAGATTTGGTGCCTTGAAATATTTTCCTGAAGGGAATGGTGGTACCTCTGGAATTTAGTTTGGTGCCTAAACACAGCCAATTTACTGTTAGGGTCGTTGAGAAACCGGAGGTGTCCTGTTTGGTTTTGAGATTTTTAACTCTTTTAGATTCAACAGGGTGAATCCACGAGGCACCCCCGGGGGCACTTTTTTGCAATGATATTTATTATCCCTGCGGTCAAGCCCCCGGCGGGTTTTTCGCATGATATTCAATATCTGAGTTCCAGTGGTGGGGTTGACCCGAAGCCCGTTTTCGGCGATAATAAGAACAGGAGATTCATAAGAGCTTTATCTCCGCCAAAAAGATGGCCTGGATCCTCCAGCTACCCCTGAGCGATCGCCCCTGATTTTGGCTATGTTGATTGTGTATACCCACGATCGTGCCAGGAGGAACGGCCATGAAACATCCCCAAGTCGCCGCAGGCGTCTATTTTCGTATCAGTTTATTTGTATTACTGCTGCCGTTATTGGCTGCCCTGGGCGGTTGTTCGCTGTTCGGTATAGCAACCAAGGGCAACCTCAGCGAACTGGCCGACCAACAGGAGATGCAGAATCAGCAGCTGCAAAGCCAGATCGCCGATTCGGAAAAACAGATGGACTCACGTGTGTCCCAGGTCGAGGACAAGACGCACCAGCTCGACCGGGATCTGATTCGTTACGAAACCGAGATCCAGTCGGCGAAGCTTCAGCTGCAGTCGATCAAACTGGACCTCGATACCTTCGAGGACGGCCTGGACCGCGCCACCACCGACAGCAAGCAGGCCCTGCGGATCCAACACGATTCGGTCATCAGCGAACGCGACCGGTTGCATCAGCGGTTGAACGAGATCGACGCGTTGATCCTGAGCTGGGAACAGCAGCGTATGCTGGAGCCCGAAGGAAACATGACACCGGTTCCCGATGGATTGATCGTCCCGGAAAAGCAGTTGGAAACCAAAAGTGGCGATGATGCCGCACAGGCTTCAGGCGAGACTTCGGTCTGGAAAGACCGTCGGTCCGGAGGGAGCTGAAGAGAACTTCCGGTTCAGGAATCCGTAACGCGGGGCGCGGTAACCACCTTTGGACCGCGCCTCGTTTTTATCCACCGGCCGGCGCGTGCCAATCCCCAGCCCCACCGCGTGAACATCCAGTACAGGGCCGGTATGGCCATCAGGATCAGGACCGTGCTGCTGCCCAGCCCGCCGATGGAACTGAGCGCCAGGTTCTCCCAGATATCCTTGCCCGCAGAAGCGTCCTTCTTGTAGAGAAGGGGCAGCAGGCCGGCGATGGTGGTGCCGCTGGTCAGCAGGATCGACCGCATCTGGATCTTCGTGCCCTGGACGATGGCCTGGCTCAGCACCCGCCGGCGCACCTCGCCCGGCAGCCGCCACAGATCGAATCCGCCCAGCCGCCGCTTGTCGGGGATTTCCCCTTCCTCGTTGCCCTGCGGGAATTTTTCATCGTCCAGGATTTCCCGCACCTGCAGCCGGAACCGGTTGATCAGCAGGATGGCGTTGTTCACCACGATGCCGAACATCAGGATCAATCCGATTTTGGCCGATGAATCGAACTCCGCGCCGGTGGCCCAGAAGATGCTCCCGACCCCCACCAGGGCCATGGGTATGGAGAGCAGGACAAGGACCGGCAGGAAGAAGCTTTCGAACATGGCGGCCAGGGCCATGAAGATGAAGATCAGGGTCAGCCACAGGGTCTGCTTGAGCTCTTCTTCCTCGTCTTCGGTGATCTGCTGGCCGGACATGTCCTCGGCCGTGTAACCGTAGGGCAGCTGGATGCCCAGCATGACATCGTCGATGAATTTGCGCCGCATGCGGTCGGTGCCGATGTACTCCCAGTTGATCAGCTGGCTGTAGCGTTGATCATGCCGGTTGATCGAACTGATCTCGGGACGGCTTTCGATCGAAATCAGGCGCCCCAGCATGACCTTTTGACCGCGACTGGTGGTCATGGTGCGCCCGAGAACCTGATCGTATTCGATGGACTCCGAGTCGTCGAAGGTCAGCATCAGGCGCTGATCCTTCCCGTCCACCACCATGTGCCAGGGTGTTTCCACGCCCAGCAGGCGTCGGATATGCCCCATGACCTCGGCCATGCTCAACCGGTAGGAAGCCAGGACTTCACGGTTCAGCATGATCACGGTCTCGTCGGTGGCGTTGCGGCTGAAACGGTCGCCGCCGGTCAGGCGGGGATTGCGCACACGCCGGTTGCGTTCGAGACGGGCGAGTACCCCGTCGCTGATGGCCTTGAGTTCCTTGCTGTTGTAACCGGTGATGCGGATGGTCGAGTTGCTCTGGCCTCCGCCGCGGCCCCCTTTCATGTAGGGGTCCCCGAAACCGTTGATCCAGATGAACATTCCGCCCAGCTCTTCGGCCAGGATAATGAAATTGTTGCGGAACATCTCCGGGTAGGCCGAGGCCAGCAGTTCATCCTCGAACTCGAGATTTATCCAGGCGCGGTTCTGGTAGGCGCCGCTGCGCATGTGGGCGCCTTCGGGTAATGGCAATACTTCCTGCTCGAACAGCTTGATGGTCTCGCTGGACAGCTTGACGTCCGTGCCCACCGGGCGTTCAAGGTAGACGACGATCTGTTCCTTGGATTGGGGACGCCAGAAACCGCCGGTGCGGACCTTCTCCTTGAACACGTAGCCCGTTCCGGCGAACAGGGCCACCGTTACCACGGCGGGATAGATCCAGAACCGCAGGTGCATCCGGGTCAGGGTGCCCACGAAACTGACGAAGATACCCACTCCGATCATCAACCCCCCGGCAACGCCGATCCAGGGCAGGGTGTCCATCGCGGTGTGGCGCCCCTTCCAGATCAGGGCGACGACCAGAGTCACGATCGCAATGATCGCCACGCCCAAAGCCCAGCGCCAAAGCATCGAAAATCCGACAAGACCGAATTCCTCATTCGCGGCTTTCGAATTCCGCATCCCTTTTTCGGCGGGACCCTTGAGAGCGACGGGAATCCAGGCAAAGGCCACGAAAATCGACGCGAGCATGGCGATACCCACACTCACCGCCAGGGGAACGTAGAACAGGCTCAG
>JAUVII010000349.1 GCA_030592845.1 Candidatus Krumholzibacteriia bacterium
ACCACCCGCTGGAACCCGCCCACGGGATTTTTGCCCCTGGACAAGCTCCTGCATGAAGGCGAAGAGGCCGTCAGATTCTACCGCTTCCTGTCCTTGCGCTCTTCCAGATCCTTCAGCAACGCCAGATAGGCCGCGTGGCGCCAGACGGGAATCTTCCCCGCTTTTACCATGGCCTTGACGCCGCATTGGGGCTCGTCCCGGTGCAGGCAGGTCCTGTACTTGCAAACCTGGCTGCCCTCAATGAAGTCGGGAAAATAAGTCCGCACCTGTTCAGGATCAATGTCCCAGGGGTCGAAGCCGCGAATTCCCGGGGAGTCGGCGATGAAACCGCCGCCCTTCAGGGGGAAAAGTTCGGTCCGCGTGGTGGTGTGGCGGCCCAGGCCGGTTTTTTCGGTGACCTCGCTGACCCTCAGTTTCAGCCCCGGCTGGATGACGTTCAGCAAGGTGCTCTTGCCCACCCCGGACGCGCCGATCAGCAGGGAGATACGGTCGGCCAGGGTTTCGGTGAGTTCGGCCATGCCGAGACCCGATTCGGCCGAGGCCCAGATCACCTTGTAGCCCAGGTCGGTGAAATAATCCCATTTCCGGATTTCCGGCGCCCCGCCCTCGAGGTCATCCACCAGGTCGCACTTGTTCATGACCAGCACCCCGGAAACTCCGAATCTCTCGGCAGCCACCAGCAGACGGTCCACGAAACCCGTCTGGGGGGAAGGCTCAAGAAGGGACTGGATGGCCACCACCTGGTCCAGATTGGCCATCAGGACCTGCTCGGTACGGCCGATACCTTCGCCGCTTGCCCTGCCGCATTGCAACTTGTTAAACCATCATGAATGGGTTAGCTTTTTCAGGTGTGAAGTCGTAGCACATTTCCCTCGTTGACTCAAGGTGGTACGCGCATTATGGACATTGCCGAGGTTCTCAAACATACCTCACCGGACCTCTTCATCCCAGATCTGGAAGCTTCCGACAAAACAGCCGCCCTGGCAGGACTCGTTGAAGGTCTCATCACCGGCACGAACATCCAGAACCCCGATACCATTCTCCAGATGCTGCAGAGCCGGGAAAACCTGGGCAGCACCGCGGTGGGTCCTGGTATCGCCTTTCCCCATGGCCGTACGCTGGCCGTCCAACGCCTGACCATCCTGATCGCCCGCTGTCCCGCGGGTGTGGATTTCGATTCCGAGGACGGCGATCCCACGAAACTGTTTTTCATGCTGATCGCTCCCCCGCAGGATACCGGGCACCAGTACATCAAGTCGCTGGCCGCCCTGATCGACTGCATCCAGGACGCGGATCTGCGGGAAAAACTGTTGGCCGCCGGGGATTATGAATCCTTCTGCGCAGCCATGACGGAGGGTTAGGGAATGCATCCTCAGTTACAACTGCTGGTCGCCCTGCAGGACATGGATGAAATGCTTCGTGAGACCGAGGAACAGGGTGAAGAATTTGAAGGGCTGGGCTTCAAGCACGGCGGTCTGGAAGAGCTGAAGAAGGCCCGGGAGGAACTGGCGTCCAAGATCGACCCGAGTCTCGCCAGTTGGTACCGCCGTTTGACCGGGAAATTCGGCCATGCCGTGGTTCCGGTGGTGGGCAACCTGTGTACCGGCTGCTTCGCCAACATCCCATCCTCGTTTGTCAGCAAGACCAACGTGAACAAGGTTCAGAAGTGCGAAAGCTGCGGGCGGTTGTTGTACTGGCCGTAGGCCCCGCTTTTTCAGGAAGTGGTCAATCTTCGGCGCCGGTCATGGCGCCGGCGTTGGCTACGATCTGGGTAATCTCCTCGACGATCTGCTTCTTCTCGCCACCATCATCCTTGACGCCCAGGTCCTCTTTGGCCCACTGGGATTCGGGGAACGGCCCGAGACTTTCCAGTTCTTCCCAACTGGTCACGCCGGTTTCCTTGCGGAAGATCAGCCCGCCCTCCAGATCATCCTCGTCCACGTCCACGGTGATCAGGTCGCCCTTGCGGATCTGATCGCTGCAGATGTACTGCGAGATCGGGGTGACGATCTCCCTTTCCACGACTCGCTTCAACGGCCGGGCGCCGTACTGGACATCGGGTCCCTGATCGACCAGGCGCTTCTTGGCGTCCCTGGTGATTTCCAGCAGGAAAGGTTCGCTGCACAGCAGGGAGCGGTGATGCACCT
>JAUVII010000065.1 GCA_030592845.1 Candidatus Krumholzibacteriia bacterium
ATTTCAACAGCCCCGACATCAACGGTGATCTTCAGGTGAACCTGTCCGATGTGGCCCTTTTCGGCCAGGATTATTGGGGAGGGACGTACCAATTCCGGTCCGATTTTCATTATGACGGCGCCATCAACCTGCAGGACCTGGCCATCATGGCCGAGGGTCTGGGAGCGTCCTGTCCCTAACAGGCCGCTAAGGCAGATCCAGGTCCCTGATCACGCGCAGAACATCTTCATGGACCGTGGTGTTGGTCGCGACCACGCCCCGGTTTTTATCCAACTGGTACCCCAGGCTGAAATCCAGATCACGGCCGTTGATGTCGGTCACCCGGCCACCCGCTTCGGTCACCACCAGCAATCCGGCGGCGTGGTCCCAGATCTTTTCCCGATACACCTGGTCCCGGGGAAGGCGCAGATAGGCCTCGGCCTCACCGCGGGCCACCACGGCGTATTTGGCCTGGCTGTCCAGCCGGGCGGGCGGGGCCTGGATTTTCAACCGTTCGGCAATGTGTGCGGCATCACCGTGACTGGAGTGGGCGGCTTCCACCGATTCGCAGAAACGGATGAGGGAGGGATCGGTCTGCGGGCTTACCGAAACGGAAACGGGAGTGCCGTCTCCAAGCAGCGGGCTTTCCCATGTTCCCTGTCCCTTGATGGCCGTAAAGAGAGACCCAGGTCCACGGTCGGCATCCAGGGTCGGACCCAGGTTGGGGCATCCCAGCACCGCCGCGGCAACCTTGCCTTCGATAATCAAAGCCAGGGCGATGGCGTATTGCCCTCCGCGCAAAAACCCCTTGGTGCCGTCGATGGGGTCGAGCGTCCAGAAGCGGGGGGAATATTCATTGGCCCCACCCAGGTCGATCCAATCACAGACCTGATCGGCACTGGAGCCCGGCAGAAGTTTCCCGACATGCGAAACGATGCGACCCAGCATTTCCTCCTGCGCCCGTTCGCGAAGTACCGCCGCGTTTTCCTCGCCGATGATGGGGTCGTCGGGAAAGGCCTCCCTGATGGCCCGGCAGATCAACGCCTGACTGCCGAAATCCGCTACGGTGACAGGACTGCGATCCTGTTTGGCCAGGGCGCCCGGATCGATTTCGGCCTGAACAGAACGACATAGAA
Organism: Candidatus Krumholzibacteriia bacterium; assembly: GCA_030592845.1. GTDB lineage: Bacteria > Krumholzibacteriota > Krumholzibacteriia > LZORAL124-64-63 > LZORAL124-64-63 > JAGLCY01. Next base: position 1,116 of record JAUVII010000065.1, read on the forward strand.
GTCCGGCCTGGCTTACGGCAGCAGTTGCGAGGTTCATTTCCCGGGCCAGGGGGTGATCGTTCCAGAGGCGATTCATACGGTTCTCTCCCATTAAGTCGGATTATTTCCCAAATGATAACAAACACGTGCCTTGTCCGCCGAAAATTCACCTGAAATATTCAATTTTGTCTGGATACTTTCCAGTTTTTACACCAAAATTCCGTTCGAAATCGATACCTGAAAAAAAAACGATGGAGAAAGCCATGAAGAGAACCGTTCTTTCATTCCTGGTGCTGATCTGCCTGATCGGCGCTTCTGCCCAAGCTGTTGAAAATGAAGGTCGGTGGGGCCTTGGAGCAGATTTTGGCATTCATAAACTCCTGGGTGGAAATCACGATTATTCGAACGTCGACCAATTCGGCGGTCTTCATTTCCGGTATGGCCTGTCCAGTCGCTGGTCGCTCGATATGCAGATGAAGTACGGAACGGTTCGTCCCGGCTCGCTCATGGGCGAGGACGCCGGATTCACCTTTTCCGCGGTTTATCCCTATTACACAACGATGTTGCAGGGTATGGCGGGTGCCCGGTACTATTTTTCACCTGACAGCAATTTCAAACCCTTCGGTTCGATGCATTTTGGGTTCATGGACTGGAAGGTACGCGATGAGACCGGGTCCGACGGCAGCCCCGGCCTGTTCCCCAGTGGCCCGGTTCTCGACGGTTTTACCAATTCATGGGATCCGAAAAAGCTCGACAGTATGAACCTGACCACGACGCTCGGTCTGGGTCTGGAATATTTCTTCAGTGAATCGGTGGCCATGGAAATTGGCGCCCGGTACACCTTCATCATCAACAATACAATCGACAACATCGGATCCGGTACCTTGTATGGACCCGCCGAAGTCGACGCCAACCAGGCAATGTTCGACGCCTTCCTCGGTATAACCTTCTATTTCGGCGGCAACAAGGACCGCGATGGCGACGGGTTTGAAAACAAGTTCGACCGCTGCCCCGACGAGGCCGAGGACATGGACGGTTACATGGACGAAGACGGCTGTCCGGACCCGGACAATGACGGCGACGGCATTCTGGACATCAATGACAATTGCCCGGACGACGCCGAGGACATGGACGGATACAAGGACGATGACGGTTGCCCCGATCCGGACAACGATGGTGATGGCGTGATCGACGCCCAGGACCAATGTCCGGATGAAATGGAAGATATCGACGGTTTCCAGGACGACGACGGTTGCCCCGATCCGGATAACGACGGTGACGGGGTGCTGGACGCGGACGACAACTGTCCGGACACGCCGGCCGACGTCGAGGTCGACGGTCATGGCTGTCCGTTGATCGCCGAGATCAAGGCGGACATGATCCTCACCGGTGTCACGTTCACCATCGGCAAAGCCGAATTGACCCACGACTCCCTGACCGTCCTGGACAATGTGGCCGCTTCGCTGCATGCCTGGCCCGAAGCCACTATCGAGATCCAGGGACACACCGACAGTTCGGGATCAGCCGATCTGAACCGGGCCATTTCAATGCTGCGGGCTGAAGCCGTGCGGGAATACCTCATCGGCAAGGGCATCGATCCTTCCCGAATGACGGCGGTCGGCTATGGTGAGGACCTGCCTCTCGGCAACAACGGGACGGCTGAAGGCCGTGCCCAAAACAGGCGGGTGGAATTGATTCGTACCGACGGTTGATCTGTATAATTACAGACGTTGATAAAGAACCCCGGGTCATCCCGGGGTTCTTTTTGCAGATTGGTTTGCGGCGGGCATTTGATTCGGGGTATAATGTACGGGGTACTTGATGTGACGGGTAACAAGGGGAATGCCATGAGAAAAGCAGTATTTTTATTGATTGTTTCCGGTCTGCTGTTTTTCCCGATTGGCTCCCGGGCCGACGATTGCGTCGGCATTCCCGATCTGGCTTTTTCCATCATCTGGCAATCCCACGATGGCCCGGCCACTTTGCTGGTCGTTCCTGACGGCTCCGGGCTTCCGTTGACCGAAGCTCGAACCCCCGATGGCCTGGTGGTCGACGCCACCATTCACCTCACCCTGATCAATAATTGCGGGACCGAAGATCCGGTGGTGGGGTTTCCCCGCGAGGACATGTGGCTCGAATCAATCGGCGGGGGTCTGGCGTTTTGTATGGGGGGGAGTATTGCCGACGCCAACACCGATCAGGATGGGCATACCCGGTGGTCCCTGCCCTTGATGGGCGGCGGTTGGGACGAGGGAAACTGTCGGGTCATGGTCAGCGGCATGGCTCTGGGAGCTGCCGCGGGGCTGACCTTGAATTTCAACAGCTCCGACATTGACGGCAACCGCGTGGTGAATCTCACCGATCTGGTTTTGTTTTCCGAAGACTTCTGGAGCGGATATGCCTTCCGCTCGGACCTGCTCCGGGACGGCACCCTCAACCTGTCCGATGTGTCGGTTTTCGCGGAAAGCCTGGGAAAATCCTGCCCCTGAGGATTCAGAAACCTGCTACTCCCACTCGATGGTCCCCGGCGGCTTGCTGGTCAGGTCGTAGGCCAGCCCGCTGATGCCGGGCAGGGCCGTGATCGAATCCCGTAATTCCTCGAGCAGTTCCAACGGCAGACGCGCGGCCGTCGCGGTCATGGCCCGTTCACTGTGGATGGGCCGCAGGATGCAGAGCTCTTGGCCTTGACCGTCGATTTCCACAGGCACCAGCACCGTCGGGCACTGCCAGATCTCCCCGTAAAGGTTGTGGCGACGTAATCCCTCCATCATCAGATGATCGCATTCGCGCAGCAGATCCAACCGATCCCGGGTCATGGTAGCGGCCAGGGGTTTGAAGCGGTTGGGCATGGAACCGGTCAGGTTCCAAAGCGTGCGGTTGATGCCGTCGACGGTCTTGAAGATGGTGCCGGAGGCCTCGGCCAAGGTGTCCCAGTCGGCTTCGCCGTGGATCAGTACGGGATGTTCGTAGGAGCGCAGATCGGCCTTCACGCCGACCGATTTGATCGGCAGGGGAGCGCCGGCCAGATCGAACCGTGACAGGGCTTCGGTCACCGCGGGGGCGATCGTCTCAAGGGAACCGGTGTCTTTGACTTCGCCATCCGAACAGAGCAGCCGCACACCCAGGCCGGGGCCGGGGAAGGGGTGCCGCCAGATCATGTCGTGGGGGATGCTCAGCTTCTCGCCCAGCTCGCGGACCTCGACTTTGTACAGGTCGGCCAACGGTTCGATCACCTTGCCGGCGGCGATCATTTCCTCGATGATCGGCACACGGTTGTGGTGGGTCTTGATGGTGTCGGCGCGTTTGGTTCCGCCGGTTTCGATGGTGTCGGGATAGATGGTGCCCTGCCCGAGAAGGTGGTCCTCGATACCCAGACGTTTGGCTTCGCTCTCGAATACGCTGATGAAGGTGTCGCCGATGGCCCGGCGCTTGTCCTCGGGTTCGATCTTTCCGGCGAGGGCATCGAGGAAGGTATCCGTGGCGTCGATGAAGTGGAAGTTTTTGTCCAAACCGAGATCCTTGAACATCTCCACCACGCCCGCCGATTCATCTTTCCTCATCAGTCCGTTGTCCACATGCAGAAGGTTCATGCGGTCCGGTCCCAGGGCTTCGCCGAACAGGCGCGCCGCCACCGTGGAGTCCACCCCGCCGCTGGCCAGCAGGAACACCGAATTATCGCCGACCTGGGCGCGGATCTTTTCGACCTGCTCGGTCACATAGCTGTCCATGGTCCAGGTGGGGCGGCAGTCGCAGATGTTCAGCACGAAATTGGCGATCATCTCGTCGCCGTGAAGGGTGTCGTCGACCTCGGGGTGGAACTGGAAACCGTAGCGGCGCAGCTTGTCGCTGCCGATGGCCGCGAAACGGTGCGCGGGGCTTCCTTCGCCCAGGATGGTGTGTCCCAGTTCCTCGAAATCGGGTCCCACGGCGGTCACCGAATCGAAGTGGCTCATCCAGACCTGTTCCACCTTGTCCAGACCCGCGAACAGGGGGTGATCCCGCTCGATATGCAGGTCGGCGTGACCCCACTCCTGCCTGCCGTTGACCACGGTGCCCCCGTAGTGTTTGGCGATCTCCTGGTGGCCGAAACAGAATCCCAGGATGGGAATGTCCAGCTCGTAGATTTCCTTGTTATAGCCGGAATCCTCGCCAATAGACGACAGCGCGGGGCTGCCCGACAGGATGATTCCCTGGTATTGGCGGAAGATTTCCGTAGCGTCCTCGGGCTGGCGGATTTCCGCCAACACCTTGCTGCGGCGCACTTTGGTGGCGATCAAATGTGCGTACTGACCGCCGAAATCGATGACGGCGATGCGATCGTGCTGACTGTCGTGGCTCATGGGACCGTCCCGGGGTGTTTGGGGGCGGAAAAAGGGGCCGAATCGGCTTCGGCGAACTCAGGATGGGCAATAAGTAACAAATGGAGGAAAAATCCACAACTCGGCAGTTTATTTCGTATGATCTCCGGTAAGGGGAACAAACCTGACGGGCAGGACCACCCTCCGGTCGATCTCGCCTTCGAGATTCTTGCTGACCAGTGTCAGCCACTGGGTTTCCCCCTGGCCGCCGACGGGCATTACCAGGCGCCCCCCGGGTTTGAGTTGTTCCAGAAGGGGGGCGGGAATCTCTTCCGCCGCGGCGGTGACCATGATGCCGTCGAAGGGCGCGTTTTCGGGCAGGCCAAGGTAGCCGTCACCGGAGTGTACGCTTACATTCTGGTAGCCCAACGCCTTCAATCTCTTGCGCGCGGCCCGCGCCAGCGAGGACACGATCTCGATCGTGAACACCTGTCCGCGGGTAACGACCTCACTCAGGACCGCAGCCTGGTAACCCGAGCCGGTGCCGATTTCGAGGACCTTGTCTTCGGGACCGAGCGCCAGAATATCGGTCATCAACGCGACGATGGTAGGCTGGCTGATGGTTTGGCCGTGGCCGATGGGCAAGGGATGGTTCGCGTAGGAACTGCCTTGAAGTTCCGGTGGCACGAATTCGTGCCGCGGAACCCGGGCCAGGGCCACCGCTACGGAATCGGAAAGATGATCCCTTCCAAGGACCTGTCGATTACGGGCCACGTCGGCGTGGATGGCGCGCATCATGGCCTCATGGGGACCGGACCAGTCCCGTTCACCGGAACCAATGGAGTTGTCAGCCATTGAAGCCATCATCAAACCGACAATGAAATGTAGACAAATGACCATAATCACCCCGACAAGTATGAGATTAGTCGAGGTTCAGCCGCGCCGCAAGGAGGTCGCGACATGACGGGTTTGAAATCAATCATACTCACCGCCGTAATGCTGGTGGGAGTTTTCGGAAGGATAGACGCCGTGACTGCAGGGAACAACAAGGAAGTCGCCACCTTGGCGGGCGGATGTTTCTGGTGCCTGGAGGCCATTTTCGAGGAATTGCAGGGCGTGCGGAAAGTCGAATCCGGTTTTGCCGGGGGCGATGACGATGCCAGCTACACCGATGTGTGCACCGGTCTGACCGGTCACGCGGAAGTGGTGCAGATCACTTTCGATCCGGCGGTCATTTCCTACGGGGAAATCCTGACGGTTTTCTTTTCCGTTCATGACCCGACGACCCTGAATCGCCAGGGTGCCGATGAAGGCACGCAATACCGGTCCGCTGTTTTCTATCACGATGACAGGCAGGAGGCGGCGGCGAAAAGAGCCATCGCCCTGTTGACGGAGGAAAAGATCTGGCCGAATCCGGTGGTGACCGAGGTCTCCCAATTCGACAAGTTCTTCAAGGCCGACGCCCACCACCAGGACTACTACCGGAACAACAAGACCCAGGGCTATTGTCAGGTGGTGATCAATCCCAAACTGGCCAAGTTCCGCGAGAAGTTCGCCGATCAGCTGAAGGATTGAGCCTGTCGGGTTCACCGCGCATAAACGAAAAGGGCCGCCATGAAGATGGCGGCCCTTTTCCAATCCAGAACGACGGAAATGCTATGGCGCGGGTAATTCCCTGGAAGCGACCCGGAAACCGATGTGGAAGCCCCGGTATTCGGGAACGCCCATCATGCGGCCGGCGGAACGGCACATGGCGGAAGCCAGCAACCAGCGCCCACTGCGAATGACCCGGTTTGTGCCTTCATCGGGACCCGGGGGATTGACCACGGGAACCATCTCTTCGTCCGTGTAGAACAGGAGGGGCCGGGGGGGCTCGTCCTCGGGAACATCCGGATCCAAAGGAATGTCCGGAATCTCATATCGGCCATAAAAATCGTGGCACCACTCCCACACGTTTCCATGCATGTCGAAAAGACCGAGATCGTTGGCGGTCATGAGGCCTACATCATGGGAAGAATTCCCCGCGTTGCCGCAGTACCAGCCGGCTCCGTCAAGGATGGGTTCCTGACAGTTGCCGTTCTCGATGGCCCCACTGGAAAAGGCCGTTTTGGTTCCGGCGCGGCAGGCATTTTCCCATTCCGCTTCTTTTGGCAGGCGGTAATTAAGGGACACCAGGGTCCAATCGTCATGATCATAGGCCTTTTCCAGGCCTTCCTGCAGGCTGAGCCAGTCGCAATAGGAAGCGGCGCCGAACCAGGTCACCTCGATAATGGGTCGGGTGGCGTACTCGGGCTTCTTCAGGCGCAGCATGCCTTCCTGGACATCGATGGGGGTGTCTTCAAAGTCGAAGTTGATCAACTCGGCCCTGGATCCGTCGAGGGCGTCGACCATGTTGGAATCGGTGGTCGTGGCGTGGCCGTTGCTGATGGCCCAGTTGCCGAGCTCGACGAATTCCTGATTCGTGATCTCGGTCTTGCCGATGTAATGGGAATAGGAGAGCTCCACCCGGTGCCGACTTTCGTCGGGGTCCCGGCCGATTTCCGCGGGGATGGCAAAGGTGTCGATCACCGTGGTGTCGATAACTTCCCAGCGAATTTCATTTTCTGTACCCTTGAAGTAAATATCGGTCCAGGAAGTGTCCCTGTGCACACTGTCTCTCCGGGAACCGGCATCGCTGCCCATGATGAAGTCAGCGCCGTCAATGCGCACGAAATTCGTACCGGGAGCCTTGTCCAGGTAGTCCCCGTGAATGGTCAGGGTGGCGTCGCTCTTGAGAATTCGCACAGCGGGCATGGGATTGGTCCAGCCCTTGACCGCGGTCCAGATGATCGTGTACTGGCCGCCGGGCATTTCGTTGAGGACCAAATCGGTATCACCGTGGCGGAAGGTATCGCCGGGTCCATAGAGGTGCCAGGTGGCCCCTTCGGTCCCGGCGGGCATTTTGATCTCGATGGTGCCGATACCACTGACATCTGATTCCGGTGTGGACAGGTCGTCTTCGCTGCAACCGAAAATGCAAAGCAGAAGAATCAGCACCAGGGCTGCGGCAAATAGCGTGCTTATGGGACCCCTGTTAGACCACATCAAATACTCCATCCGGTTTACCTGGTCGGGATTGGCGTTCAACCCTCAAAAATTACCCTTTTGCGCGATTGGAGTCAAGTGGCTCGGACCGCAGGACATCCTCTGGAGGGCGGATCCGACTAACGGGAAAAAACCGAAAAACGACCCATATTTTCGCTTTTTTTTCGCCCTCGATTGTGTTAAGTTGCCTATCCAAACCCCGACATGACACTTTCCACTGCGTTTTACCGGGAGGGAATGATGAACTGGACCCAAATGATCACTTCTGAAATGGAAGCGACTTATGCCGTTACCGATAAATTGATGGCCATGCTGAAGGACGAGGATCTCAGCTGGAAACCCGCCACCGGGGCGAACTGGATGACCACTGGCCAGCTGCTGATGCATCTGACCACTGCCTGCGGCATGTGCTGTAAAGGTTTTGTCACCGGGGATTGGGGTCTTCCGGAAGGAGTCAGCTTCGAAGACACGCCCCATGAAGATATGCTGCCCAGGGCCGATAAACTGCCCACCGTCGATTCGGTGGCCCAGGCTCGCGAAGCGCTGGCGGAGGACAAAAAAATCGGACTCGCCATGGTCGCGCAGGCCGGCGAGGACGAGATGAGTTCCAAAATGGTGTCCGCTCCCTGGGAGCAGGGCAGCGACAAGCTGCTCGGCAAACACATGCTGGAAATGGTGAACCACCTGGCCATCCACAAGGCCCAGCTGTTCTACTACCTGAAGCTGATGGGCCGTCCGGTGGACACCATGAGCCTGTGGGGAGTTTGAGCGGCGGCTGAAATCCGTTGAGGGATTAATCCGGGGTGTCGCGGGAGACAAAGCCGTCATCCGCCTCATCCCGGTCCTTTTTTGCCAGCGCCCTGAGCAATGCTTTGACGTCACGCACCCCGCCAACGGTGAACCACACGATCACCACCACGGCCACCGCCAGCTCGATCCAGATTTTCGTATGCCAGAACCCCAGCCACCAGGAATCGAAACGCGACCAATCGCCGTGCTGTATCTCGCGGGTCAGGAAAAAAATGGTCGCCGCGGTAAAGATCAGCACCCAGGTCACGTTCCAACCCCAGGTCAGCAGGTAAAGGACCTTGTCCCTCCGGCTGAACTCCCCGGTAATGCCGATGGCCCGCCAGTTGCGGCCGACTTTCACGGTGCCTTTTTCGGTTTCCCCCGCCAGTTCATGTTTGCCACGGTGCAACAGGCGGTCCAGGTCGAAGGAAGGATGGCCGAGCGCCCTTTGGGTTAACGAAACGGCGATGTAGACCCCCGAGCAGGACCACATGGCCCACCCCCAGAGTTCCTGGCCGTTGGGGAGGTTCTCATTGACCCAGGCGGCCCCGCGAGCGGCGTTTTCCGGGCCCAGGAAGTCGAGCAGGCCCCAAAAAGCCACGCCGGCTTCCCTCCATGAGCGCTGGGACTGTTCCAGGACCAAGCCCGTCAGGGTCAGGGATACTCCGGCGATTCCCGCCGACCAGGCCGCGGCCGTGGTTCCCCACCGGGTATAAAGACCCCCGATGATGACCGCGCCCGACCAGCCCGCGAAAATGGCGCCGGTCAGGGCGAAAAAAAGCAGGATGGCCTGGCTCTGTTTGTAGAACAGGCTGAAGAGGAAAATGAAGATGGCGACTACCACCACGCCGCCGCGCAGGAGCCGCAGATGGGTCCGGGGAGACAGCGGTGTTTTGCGGAAGGGCATCACCACATCCTGGATGAAGATGCTGCTCCACGAATGCAGGTAGGTGTTGTGGGTGCTGATGAAGGCGCCGACCATCAGGGCGGCGAAGGCGCCCATCAGACCCGCGGGCAAGAGGGCCGCCAGAACCAGGGGGGCGCGCATCTGGTTGCGCACGGCCTCGTTTTCGATGCCCTCCAGCTGGGGCGTGATTTTCGCGGCGAAGCCCATCCAGTCCGGATGATGCATCACCGTGAAAACCAGGATGGGCACCAGGGTCATGAAAACGTCCTGGGAACGGCCGCGCCAAAGCCCGAGTACTCCGCCCATCTTTCCTTCGTGGGCGGTGCGGGCCGAGCTGTTGTAGGCTTGCGTTCCCTGCCAGGACATGGCGCCGTACATCAGGCCGGCTACGCCGATCAGGAAATAGGTGAAGTTGAAATCGGACACGTAGCCGGTGTCGAAGGGGTTGATCTTGGAGTGGCCCACCGGAGAATTGGAAAGCACCTCGCCGACATCGCCCCAGCCCACCAACAGCAGCAGGTAGATAGCCAGGATCAGGAACACCAGGTTGGCGAAGGCACCCTGAATGAAGTCGGTGATCATCACTGCCACCTGCCCGCCGGCAAAGACGAAGTAGACCGCGGTGATCAGCAAAACAGCCATTATTGAGGGGAAAACCGGCAAAACGAGGGAGCCCAGATGCCAGGTTTCGGGCAGGCCCAGGAAATGGATGAAAAAGCGGGCGCCCACCGAAGGGAAAATACCGAAATTGAGCAGTCCCGCGCCAAAGGCAACGGTGCCGGCGAAAATTCGGAACCGGCGGCTGTAGCGGCGCTCGAAAAACTCGGCCAAAGTCAGGGCGCGGGTGCGGCGGAAGCGGTAGTTCACCCAGCCGCTGATGGTCACGATCATCTGGACCAGGGCCATGCTCAGGCCCCACCAGCTCATGGCGAACCCCGCCTGGTATCCCATTTCCAGGTTGGCCACCACGGTGATGGCGCCCAGTCCGGCGATGCCCGCGGAGATGGTCAGCAGATAACGTCCCGCCGAACGGCCGGCCGCCAGGTAGTCGGTCACTCCGCGCATGTAGCGCTTGGTCATGACCACCGTGGCCACGATGATCGCGTACATGACGAAGACGATGGTCCAGTCGAGGGCGGTCATCAAAACAGGCGCGGCTCCTCGATATGTTCTGCGTCGAGAGTGTGGCCTTCCAGCCGCAACAACCGGGCCTTGGTGGAGATACCGCCGGCGAAGCCCACCAGGGAACCGCCCTTGCCGACCACCCGGTGGCAGGGCACGAGGATGGGCAGGGGATTGTGACCCGCCGCCTGGCCCACGGCGCGAAAGGCGGTGGGTTTGCGCATCGACCGGGCGACCTGGCCGTAGGTGCGCAGTTTCCCGTAGGGGATCTTCAACAGCTGGGTCCAGACCTTGACCTGGAATTCGGATCCCAGAAGGTGAAGATCGATGGTGAAGTTGGTGCGGCGTCCGACGAAGTAATCGGCCAACTGGCCGTGCAGTTCCTCGAAGAAGCGCGGGGTTTCCTTGATCTTCTTTTCCTCGGGATAAATTTGGCGCGCGATGGCATGGGCCCGGATGTGGTATTCCCAGGCTTTGGGCAGAAACTCCAGCCGAGCCAGACCGCCGGGGCCGGCCACGGCCAACATGGGGTCGAGCACCGTTCTGAGCAGAGCATATCGGACCATCGGGTAGCCTCCGCGTTGATGGGCGCCGATCATATCAGAAATCATGCTGCAAATACACAGTCTGGCTGGCCAGGGGCCATTATTCTCCATTTGTGGCCCGGTCCCGGAAACCATATGGTAGATTCGGCGTAGAAATGTCTGTCCTTCTCCTCCCTCAAGTAATGGCCATGCGGTTTTTTCCAGGAGGCCCTCAATGTCCGCCCCAAGAATTTCGGTCCTTTGCTTAATCCTCGCCCTGGTTGCCGCCACCGCCTCCGCCCAGGACGCCCCCGAACTCAAGTTCGAGAAATACACCCTGGAAAACGGGCTGCAGGTCATTCTCCACGAGGATCACAACATCCCCATGGCGGCGGTGAACGTGTGGTACCACGTGGGCAGCAAGAATGAAAAACCGGGCCGCACGGGTTTCGCCCATCTGTTCGAACACATGATGTTTCAGGGTTCGGCCAACCACGACAAGGACTACTTCCTGCCTTTGCAGAAAATCGGGGCCCAGGTCAACGGGTCGACCAACAAGGACCGCACCAACTACTGGGAAAACGTGCCGTCGGACCAGTTGAAGATGGCGCTGTTCATGGAAGCGGACCGCATGGGTTTCCTGGTGCCGGCCATGACCCAGGAGAAACTCGACAATCAGCGCGATGTGGTGAAAAACGAAAAAAGGCAGGGTGAAAACCGTCCCTACGCCAAGAGCCGCAAAATGCTTCTCGAGCTGATGTATCCCGAAGGCCATCCCTACCGTTGGACCGTGATCGGAAGCATGGACGATATCTCGGCCGCTTCGGTGGAGGATGTGTCGGAATTTTTCAATCTGTATTACGCGCCCAACAACGCTTCGCTTTGCGTGGCCGGTGATTTTGATTCGGCCGAAGTGAAACAGTGGATCGAAGAATACTTCGGCACGATTCCTCCGGGCCGGCCGGTGGACCGCCTGACCGGCTGGATTCCCACCCTGGACGGCGAGCATCGCGCCCTGGCCGAAGACGAGGTCGAACTTCCCCGCCTATATATGCAATGGCATACCCCCGGTTATTACGCGCCCGGCGACGGGGAATTCGACTTGCTGTCGAGCATTCTCGGTTCGGGCAAGATTTCCAGACTTTACCAGACGCTGGTCTATGAACTGCAGATTGCCCAGGATGTGCGGGTGGGCCAGTATTCCCGCGAACTGGGAGGGGTTTTCGGAATCACCGTCACTGCGGCTCCCGGCCACAACCTGAATGAAATCGAAGAGGTCATCGACCGCGAACTGGCCCGGTTGCTGAAAAAGGGCGTGACCAAAAAGGAAGTGGACCTGGCCCGGACCAGGTACGAGGCGGGCTTCGTGCGCGGGCTCCAGCGGGTCGGCGGTTTTGGCGGCAAGGCCGACCGGCTGAACCGGTACAACGTGTTCACCGGCGATCCCGGATACATTGCCAAGGATCTGGCGCGTTTCCGGAAAGCCACGGCCAAGTCGGTGAATGAATACGCGCGGCGATACCTGGACCTCGAACGCCGGGCGGTGCTCCACATCGTTCCCCAGGGTTCGTTGAAGGCCATGGATATCGCGGCCGACCGCAGCGAACTGCCGGGCAGCACGGGGGAGATGTCCTTCACGCCTCCTGTCATCCGGACCGCGACGCTGGAAAACGGTCTGGAAATACTTCTGGTCGAAAAACATGAATTGCCCCTGGTGGAGATCCGTTTGAACGTCAAACGGGGCTGGGCTTCGGATCCGGCAGACAAGCCGGGGACCGCCGCCCTGACCGCGGACATGCTGGATGAAGGCGTCAAGGGCATGGATGCCCTGGAACTTTCGGCAGAGGTCGAAGGTCTCGGCGCCCGTCTGAACACCGGCAGTAATTTCGATGGTTCCTACGTTTCACTCAACGTGCTGAAGAGCCAGCTGGATGCCGGCCTGGACCTGATGGCCAAGGTCGCCCTCGAACCCATTTTTCCGGGGACCGAATTCGAACGCGTCCGCAAAAGTTATCTGGGGCGGCAGCAGCAGGAATCGCGGCAGCCGCGGCAGCAGGCGCTCAAGGAATTCCAGAGGCGGGTATTTGGTGAAGGCCATCCCTATTCCCAGCCTTTTTCGGGTTCGGGCACCAGGGAATCTCTGGCCGCTCTGACCACTGCCGATCTGGTGGCATTCCACAGCGCGCATTATCACCCCGGCAATTCCGCCGTTGTGGTGGTGGGCGACCTGGATCTGGACCAGGCCGTCGCGGCGGTCTCGAAGGCCTTCGGCGACTGGGCGGCGGGCGATTCACCCGCCACCGAGGTTCCCGCGCCGGATCCCTATACCGGTCCCCGGATGATCGTCATCGACAAACCGGGAGCCCAGCAGAGCTACATCGTGGGCGGTTATGCCGGCATGTCCCGGCAGGATCCTCTTTACCAGGCGTTCCGGGTGGCCAACACCGCCTTCGGCGGGCAGTTCGCCTCGCGGATCAACCTGAACCTGCGCGAGGACAAGGGCTACACCTACGGGGTGCGCTCCCGGATGACGAGCTTCAGGGATGGCGGCGTCTTCATGATAACCGCTCCGGTGGAAACTCCGTCGACCCGGGCGTCCATCGAGGAACTCGTCCTCGAAATGACCGATGTCCGCGGGCCGCGGCCCCTGACCGATACCGAATTGCTGGACAGCAAAAACCGCCTGATCATGGGGTTCCCCCAGGGTTTTCAGACCTACGGCGGGGTGGCGGGGGGCCTGGGTACGCTTCTGATCAATAACCTGCCCCTGGATGATTGGCGGACCTTCGACAGCCGGGTGAACAGTCTTTCGGCTGCAGATGTGGCGGAGGTCATCGCCGGCCAGATCGATCCGGACCGCGTGATCTGGGTCATCGTGGGCGACTGGAAAGTGATCGGGGAGAATTTGAAGGCCCTGGATATGGGCGAGATCGAGGTGATTGTTTCGGATCAGTCCTGAGTATCCCGTAGAGCAATAAAACACCGGGCCGCTCCCAAGGGGCGGCCCGGTGTATCTAATCAATTTGTCCAGATCAACCAGAAGAGGCTTGCCGTTTCTTCGATTCCCGTCTGGCAAGGTCGATATTTATACCGTATTTACAGTTAGAGGCCCACTTCTCATAGATCAAATCAATTTCCGGTTTGATGCCTACCGGACCCTCGTGAAAAAACATTGAAACCAATTTGGTCGGATAGTAGTATATGTTCTCGCCAGCTGTTTTCTTTCGCGAAATCCAACGCTTCGGCCTGGAGAACCAAGGGGACTTTGTGGACACACGAGAGACCATCCTATCAACGGCCCAGAAGCTCTTTGCCCGCTTCGGATTCAACAAGACCACGGTTGATGAGATCGCTAAGGCGACACACATCGCCAAAAGCACTCTCTATCACCACTTCCCAAGCAAGGAGGAAATCTTCCGGGGGGTGATTGAACGCGAGGGTCAAGATTTGGCACGGCGGATCCACGATGCAGTGGAGGCGGCCGATTCACCTGAGGAAAGACTCCGCGCATACGTGGTGACCAGAATGACCCGCCTGCGTGAACTCACCAACTTCTACAGCGCACTGAAGGAGGAATACCTGGAGCACTATCCGTTCATCGAGACCGTTCGGAAGAAGGACTTCGATGACGAGATGAGCATATTCCAAGGAATCCTGTCTGGGGGAGTCAAGGAAGGTACGTTCAACCTCAGGGATGAAGATGTCGAGCTGACGGCCTTGGCGGTACTCACAGCGCTCAAAGGACTTGAATATCCCTGGACTCCAAACACTG
>JAUVII010000150.1 GCA_030592845.1 Candidatus Krumholzibacteriia bacterium
ACCAGGGAATTGACGTCGGCCCCGCTTCCCCCTTCGAAATTCCAGGCCAGCGGAGCCGGCAGCAGGGAATGGTTGAGGGTCAGGATGCCCTGGGAAGTGGAAGCCTTCACCCGAAATCCCGGCAGGGTTGCGGATCCCGTCACTCCGCCGGCGGCAAGGAAGCCGTTTCCGACAACCCATTCATCCTGGTCTCCGAATTGGCCATTATTCGCAAGACCCGTCAACACAACCCGCAGGTCGTCGGTCTGATACCCTCCGGCAACAACGGCGGGGGAAAGGGCCAACCAGCCCCCCCCTTCCGGCACCGGAACAACCACACCGTCACCCGAAGCAGGTTCGCCAACGGAATTTAGGACCCGCATGGACAACCGGCCCGTCACCGAATCCAGCGTGGGCAGAATAATTTCATGAAAACCGTCGTCATCCAGATCACAAAGGACCGGCGCGGTCTGAAGAGCCGCCCCCAGATCCCGGGGCCATCCGGGCAGGGCGTTCAAGTCGTCATCGAGGGCCGTGACATGCCCATCGGCAAAAGCAACGACCAGGGACTCCCCTCCTCCGGGCACCAATATTCCGGAAGCGGGCGCCAACGGCAGGTTGTGCCCAAGCTCCGCCTGCGCCTCCAGGACAGGACCGTGAGACCAACTCCTGACCGTTCCCAGCTTGTCCACCACCGCGACCCGGCGGCTTCCGCCGGTGCCCAAAACACCCACCGGGGTTGTCAGTTTCCTGTTGAGGGTCAAGGTTACTTCCTGGACCGCACCGGAAGCGGCAAAGAAGTAGACCGAACCGAAATCCGAGGCCACGACGATTTCGTCCCCAGGAATTCCATCCATATCCCAGACCAGCGGCTGGGTCAAACCACCCTGGCTGGAACTGTGGGGAAAAACAAACACCGGCCATCCCGGGAGGAAATCTCCGTTCGTGTCCAGGGCGCTCAGGGATCTGGCGCCGAGATCGACCGTCACCCGCGAGGGAATCACCAGGGTCGATCCGGCAATCCCGGCCAGGTTCCCCGCGTTGGGCGCTCCGGTGGCGAGACCTGGAAGAAAAGCAGCCGCCGCCTGGGCGGGGAAGGAATCGGCCTCCCTGACCTTGAGGGTTACGGTCCCCTGCCCGGACTTGCGCTTGACCACCAGAACCAACCAGCTTCCGGGATCCGGCCGCAAATAGGTGAATTCGGAAACACCCGGGCCGTTGACGTCCCGGCGCCTGACCTGGTCGATGGTGGACGGATCGTTCAGCCACCTGGGGTCCGCGACTTCCAGAACCACGTCGAGGTTTCCCGAGGGTACGGCCTCGATCAGGTATCTGATTTGCGGGCTTGTGATCAGGCGGCGGGCTACCACCGGCTTTTCCCAACCGATGGTCAGGGTGTCCAACTGGTCCCGTCCGGGCATCAACGGCAAAAGCACGGCCTCCACCGCCGCGTCGGCGCGCAACGTACCCCAGCCACGGACCGCGTCGGGGCCCATGGGAAAAGGAAGGGGAACCTGGCCGGTGCCGGAATCATTTTCGGCAAATACCACCGGAGCCGCGGTCAGTTTCAAAAGGGCTGTCCGCAACATGACCGAACTGTTGTCGGCAGGAAGGACGATTCCATTTTCAAGCATGGCCTCATCCAGCAGCTGCAACGCGCCGGCGACATGCGCGGCGGCCAGGCTGGTGCCGAAACGCCCGCTGTAGGAATCGTTGGGTTCGTTGTCCGCGGCAATAATGCGGCCGCTGCCCAGGAGAAGTCCGCCGCCGGGCGCCAAAAAATCGGGTTTTCCGACCGTGGTCAAACCCCGGCTGCTGTAGGCTGCCACGGCTCCGGAAGCGTTCACGCTGCCGACAGTCACGACATCAGGAAGTGATGCGGGAAAGCCCAGACCCGAATGTGAGATCCCTTCATTTCCCGCCGCGGTTACGGACACCATGCCGGCGGCCGCAAAAGCGCTCATGGCCGTACTGATCCCCGCGTCGACATCCCAGTTGACCGCGGTGAGCACCGTGCGGATCCGGTAGATTTCACGATGGTCGAGCGTCCAGGCGCAGGCGGCGAGGAAATCCCCGGCCCAGGCATGCCAGGTTTCGTCGAAATCGTAGAATTTGACCACTGTGAAACGGCCGCCTGGCGCCACCCCCCGGTAGGCCGGATCAACCGTCCCGCTTCCGGATACGACCGAAGCCAGTGCCGTACCATGGTGGTGATAATCCCAGGGACCGGCGGCCAGGGGAAAATCGTCCGTCACATCGTGCCACCCGACGACCTTGTAGCCTGCGAACAGGGGCCAACCGCTGTCCGCGGAAAACCAGTCGCCCGCGTCCCCCACTCCCGGCGGAGGACCATCCAGATCGTCATCGCCAAAATCGCCCAGGTCACCGTGGGCGGTATCACAACCCGAATCCAGAATGGCAACGGTGGACGACCAGTCATCCCCGAGGTTCCACCTGCCTGTTTCGAGTCTGTCGGCACCCGCCAGAATGCGGCTGTCCGTCAGGGCCGGGACCCCGTCACGGTCGAGCATGATGCGTCCGGCAGGCCGATCATTGAGAAAAGCCCGCAGGCCTGTTTCGTTCCCCTCGAGAACAACTACCCCGCCGAAGCGGTCGAGGGAATGTACAGGAAGGCAATCGCCGTTTCGGGAACCGGCTTCCATGGCACCGGCCACTCCCTGTTTCCCGACGCCCAGACAGATCAGGCGCAGACGGCCGGCCTGCCAACTCCCCCCCGAGGGGTTCACACCACCGGGCCGATTGTCTTTTTCATACAAACCACCGGCTTGGGTGGCGGCACGCCTGGGACCGGCAACCGCGGCGGAGCGCAGGTCTTCAAAATCGGTCCGGCCGGCCAGCCACTCGTCCAGGAGGTCCTCCAGACCATTGCCGTCGCGGTCAAGTCGGGAATCAAAATTTTCGGTGAAGGAAATTTGGGCGGCGTGAGCCCTGGAAGCCGTCGCCGGAATTCCGACCGCCGGCAGGATCCCCACCAGCATCAGAAAGGCAAGGGCGAACCCGATGCTCCGTGGGGATCCCCACCGACAGATCAAGGCAGCGCGAGGGGCCTGGGGCTGGTTCGAGCGGAGAGAGGAACCACCCGGGACCTTGTGTCGGGCCTGAACTGTGCGGTTTGCGATCATCAACTTCCTATAGGATGTAAAGTGACTTCCCGGATTTCCATCCGGGACAGGGATGCCAACCGTTGTTGACATTCCCTACGCAACCGCGCGGTCGGGGTTTCGAACCGAAAAAACCGCAGGCGGTCGGTGGTGGTGGGGTATCTCGGGGTGTCGGCCCAAACCCGGGCAATTCCGAATCCCATGAAAGTAGGGAGCCGGGTGTCCACCCGCAACAGCAACCGACGGTTCAGGGGGGGCCGCAATTCCTGATTCCGTCACCCCACTCCCACCAGGTGGCGGATTTCCGAACCACCATCGGTTCCTCCGTATTGGACGGCAACCACGTCGAATCGGAATCCGCTCCAGGTCGTTCCCGGATGCTCGGACAGCCAGATCCTGGCCATCCGCCTCAGACGTTTCAACTGCCACCGGGTTACCCAGGCTTCGGGCGGAACCGGGCACCGCGGCCCCCGTGTCTTCACTTCCACGAAAACCACCATGTTCCGGTGGACCATCACCAGGTCGATTTCACCACCGGGGCGCCGGAACCTGCGGTCGAGGCAACGGTAACCGCAAATTTCCAGGAACTGCCGGGCGGCATCCTCTCCCCACTGGCCCAGGGAATGATTGGCGGGCATGGCCCGGCTCGCTTTCGGGGAGGAATACGGCAGGATGCAGGTGGGCGGTTCCGACAATGCAAAGAAAGTGCCCGCAGTTCAACAGCCTGCTAGAAAAGGTGACCCTGATCAAGCTCGGCTATGGGGCGGTAACTGAAACGGTGCAGGGGACAGGGCCCGAGGGCGGCCAATGCCTCCCGGTGGGTGGCGGCACCGTAGCCCTTGTGGGAAGCAAATCCGTAACCGGGATAATGATGGTCCCAGGCGGTCATGACCCGGTCCCGCAGGACCTTTGCCACCACGCTGGCGGCGGCGATCGCGGCACTGGTGGCATCACCCTTGACCAGGGATTCGGCAGGCATGGGAATCTCGGGGATCTGGAGGCCGTCAACCAAAACGAGCTCGGGCCGCGGGTTCAGCCGGGCAACCGCCCCCGCCATGGCCGCAAGAGTGGCGCGAAGGATGTTGATCCGGTCAATCTCACTGGAAGAAACAGCACAAGCGCCCCAGCTAAGGGCGCTTGCCTGGATTTCTTCAAAATATGCTTCACGTTGCCGGGCGGTCAGGGCCTTGCTGTCGTTCAGGCCATCGGGACACCATCCGTCAGGCAGAATGACGGCGGCTGCAACCACCGGCCCAGCCCAACAGCCACGACCTGCCTCATCGACGCCTCCAAGCAACCGCCGGCCCCGGCCGGACTTTTCCCGGTCGAATTGCCCCAGGGAACCCAGCTGGCCGGACATCGGCATCTACCGGCGGGCTTCGCGGATCCTGGCCTTACGACCGGTGCGGCCACGCAGATAGTAGAGCTTGGCCCGACGAATCCGGCCCCGCTTCTTGACGGTGATCGCGCTCACGTTGGGCGATTCCACCGGGAAGATGCGTTCGACCGCGATTCCGCCGGAAATCTTGCGCACCGTTATCGAAGCTTCCAGGCCTGTGCCCTGCTTGGCGATCACCGCTCCGATAAAATTCTGGATCCGGCTTTTGCCGGCTTCCTGGATTCTTACGGCCACGTTGATGGTGTCACCGATGTTGAATTCCGGGAGATCGTCCCGCAGGCCCTCGGCCCGCATCTGCTCGACGATATTCATCACTGCCTCCAATTAATGCCCGTCCGGCGTAGTGAGCACTCTTGCTCTCCCGCCCTTGGACCGGCGTCCTGACCAACTGACTGATTCCTAGGTATCCGACCCGATTCCCTCATCCGGATCCGCAAGGTCCGGCCTTCGGTTACGGGTCCTGCTGGCGGCCTGATCGCTCCGCCATTTCTCTATGTTTCCGTGATGCCCGGACAAAAGGACATCAGGCACTTTCAATCCACGATACTCCGGGGGCTTGGTGTACCACTGGCAATCCAGCCCGCCTCCCCGAGCGAGAGTGAAACTGTCGTTGCCGGCCGAATCTTCGTTGTGCAGAACACCTTCGATTCTTCGAACCAACGCATCGGCAATCACCAGGGCGGGCAACTCCCCGCCCGAAAGAACATAATCCCCGATGGACACTTCGCGGGTGACCACCAGTTCCCTCGCCCGTTCGTCAATTCCCTTGTAATGACCGCAGATCAGGATCAGTTCACCCTTCAACTGCAGGTCATCCAGCAAATCCAGGGTCATGACCTCGTCAAAGGTGGCGCCCTGGGGTGTGGTCAGGATAACCGTCGCGTCGTCTCTCTTGCGAACCGACTCGACCGCTTCGACAACCGGGGGCACCATCATGATCATGCCGGCCCCGCCGCCATAGGCGGTATCATCGACGGTGCGGTGCTTATCCACCGAGAAATCCCTGATGTCGACCACTTCGTACCGCACCAGATCCTGCTTGGCCGCCCGTCCCGGAATACTCGTCTCCAGAACAGTCCGGACCATTTCCGGAAAAAGTGTCAACACCTTGATGACCGGTGTTTCAGCTCCTTTGGACATCCAGCAATCCTTCCGGAGGATCGATCACCAGCGTGCCTTCGAGCCCGTCGTCCGGCTGCAGGATCGGAGCCACCGCGGGAACCAGGATTTCCCCGGCCCCTTCGCGGTCATCCGGAATCACCAGCATGTATCCGGCGCCGGTGAAACGAACTTCTTCCACCATACCGACGGCCTGACCCGTGACCGTGGCCACCGGGCGTCCGAGGTACCGGAAAGGAAGCCCACCCGCGGGCCGCGGGAAATCGGACTCGAGATAACTCTCGCGCAGGAATCCAAGCTTACGGCCAACAAGAGCCTCGGCCGCGTTCCGGTTGGCGGCTTCGCTGACCTTGACGGCCTCGCAACTGCCCGCCTGGCGGTGCCACTCGATGTCCACCGGAGAACCGTCACCCCAAACCAGGTAAGGTCCGTCCAGCAGGGCTTCGTGGTAGTTCAGCAGGGGATAGAGCTTGATTTCGCCCTTCAGCCCCAAGGCCTTGACCACTTCGCCGATGACTATGAGCTGGTCCATAACCGGGTCACTCGACGATTTCCAGACCGATCCGCTGGTCGGTATGGGCGCTGACCGCGGTCAGGATGACCCGCATGGCCTGGGCGGTCTGTCCACCCTTGCCGATGACCTTGCCGAGATCGACTTCATTGACCCGCACCTGGTAGATGTCCCGGTCCTGTCGCCTGACGATATCGACCGTCACATCCTCGGGATGCGCCACCAGATTGACCACCAGGAAGGAGATGAGTTCGAGAACCCTCTCCTGGCCGATGTTCAGCACATCGTCCTGGACTTCGGTCGAATCCTCGTCAGTCCGGATTTCCTCGTCTCCGGTGATATTTTCGTCCACGCCGCTCACTTGTCTTCTTCCTTCTTTTCAACCTTGGCCTCGGCCTCGGTTGCTTCAGGTTCGACAGCCTCTTCAGCAGGCTTCTCTTCAGCAGGCTTCTCTTCAGCAGGCGCCTCTTCAGCAGGCGTCTCTTCAACTGCGGCTTCCTCGGCGGGAGCCTCTTCAACTTCAGCCTCGGCCGCTTCAGCGGCGGCCTCTGCTTCGGCGGCTTTTGCGGCTTCAGCAGCTTCAGCAGCTTCAGCGGCGGCCTTGGCTTTTTCTTCGGCTTCGGCGGCGGCCTTGGCTTCGGCTTCCGCTTTCTCTTCGGCTTCGACAGCGGCCTTGGCCGTGGCGGCGGCTTCGGCGACACGTGCGGCCTTGGCTTCATCACGCTTGGCCTTGTTTGCCTCGGCGCTGGCACGCCATTCATTCACGCGGGTTTCGATCTCGGCGGCGTCCATGCCCTGTTTGACCAGGGAATACTTGTAGAGGACGCCTTCGGTCCTGAGCAGGCTCCGGGCGGTATCGCTCATGGTGGCGCCCTTGCTCAGCCACTCGATGATCTCGTCGGGGTGAATGTTGATTTCATGGGGTTCGGTGAACGGGTTGTAGAAACCCAGGTTCGCCAGATAGGCGCCATCGCGCCGCTTGCGGCTGTCCAGCACTACCAACCGGTAGAAAGGCCTTTTCTTGCGGCCCATTCGGGTCAATCTGATTGTCGTCGCCACTATCAACCTCCGCTTCGTGTGGTGTCGCGACACGCACCATGCGCGTCGCGTGCAATATTCAAGCTATCCACCCAGTACGTTCTTGCCGAACTGCTCGAGACCCCCGGCGGAATTGATCTGTCGCATCATCCGCTTCATGTCCCGGTACTGCTTGAGCAGCTTGTTGACCTGCGAGACCGTGGTCCCGCTTCCGCGCGCAATCCGTTTGCGGCGCGAACCGTTGATGATGTCCGGCTTGCGACGTTCGGTGAAGGTCATCGAATTGATGATCGCTTCGACTTTGGCGAACTGCTTGTCGTCCACCTTGGCCTTGTCCAGTACGTCGCTGTTCATGCCTGGCAGCATCTTCAGGATCCCCTTCATGGGACCCAATTTTTTCATCTGTTTGATCTGGGCCTGGAAGTCCTCCAGGGTGAACTCACCCTGGGCGAAGCGGCCGGCCAGATGCTCGGCCTCGTCCAGGTCCATTTTCTCTTCGGCCTGTTCGATGAGGGTCAGCATGTCCCCCATCCCCAGGATCCGACCGGCCATGCGGTCGGGGTGGAAGACCTCGATGTCCTCCAGTTTCTCTCCCACGCCAACCATCTTGACGGGCTTCCCGGTGACCTCCAGCACGCTCAGGGCCGCTCCGCCCCGGGCATCGCCGTCCATCTTGGTCAGGATCGCCCCATCGAAATCCAGGCGGTCCGCGAAGGTCTCGGCGATGTTCACGGCCTCCTGGCCGGTCATCGCGTCCAACACCAGAAGCTTCTCGTCCATCGGCACCGTCTTGACGATGGACTCGAGCTCGCTCATAAGCGTGTCGTCGATGTGCAGACGGCCCGCCGTATCGACGATCAGACAATCGCACTTGTTGTCCTTGGCGCGCCGCATGCCCAGCTTGACGATCTGCGCCACGTTCTTGCGTTCGCGATCGCTGTGCACGGGAACGTCGATGCTGTCGGCGATCACGTGCAGCTGTTCGATGGCCGCCGGACGGTAGATGTCCGCGGCCACCAGCATGGGCCTGCGGCCTTCTTTCTTGAGCTGGAGAGCCAGCTTTCCGCAGAAGGTCGTCTTGCCCGATCCCTGCAATCCCATGACCATCACCGTGCTCAGGCCCTTGGCCT
>JAUVII010000339.1 GCA_030592845.1 Candidatus Krumholzibacteriia bacterium
GAGAAAACATCTACCTGGCCGTGGTCGGAATCCGGGACGGCAAGTTGCAGAATCTCGACACGGTTCTGCTCGGCGACCGGGTCCAGATCCGCAAGGGGGGAATCGTGGAAGGGCGTGTCTTCATTGACGTTTTGCGCGTCGGGCCGAATGACGCCATGTGCTGTCCCGGCGAACTGGCTGTCCTGGCCTGGAAACTGAACAACGACAAGCTGGAGAGCATGGAAGCCACCAGCGAACCCCTCCGGTTGTCCCTGGATTCCCTCGGGGATACCGAGTGGGTGCTGCGCTGGTGGGGCTGGGAGGAGCCCGCGCCCGCCGATCCGGAAGTAACCCTGTTCTTCAAGGACGGCCGCCTGGGCGGAATCAGCGGCTGCAATAATTATTTCGCGGCGGCCAATATCGGCGAACAGCCTGGCGAAATTTCCATGGGTCAGGCCGGTGGCACCATGAAAATGTGTTCCGAGGAAACCATGGCCGTCGAGCAGAGGTATCTGGCGCAGATGGATGGCGTGAAAAAGTTCAGGTTTGTGGCGGGAATGCTGGCGTTGAGCTACGAATTCGATGGCGACGGAGGGGTTATGCTTTTTGAGGGGCGGAAGCCCGAGTAGTCCTGGCGGAAATTTATTCAACGAAAGGAACGTGGGGATCATGAAAATTGGAAAAACTTATTCCCGGGTTGCCCCCCTGATCATGGCGACCCTGATTTTGGCCTCCCTGGCCTGGGCCGCCGAACCCGTTTCCGAACCCACCGACGAAGACGCCATCCGTCAGGCCGTTCTGAACTATGTCAATTCGATCTACGAAGTGGAACCCGGTCTGATCGATGAGAGCGTTCACCCCAAACTCCAAAAAGTGGGCTACGCTCCGAAAAAGGACGGCTCCGGCTACCGGGAAATGTGGATGACCCATGAAGAGTTGAAGGAGCTGACCGTTCACTGGAACCAGGACGGTCACATGGACGCCGCCACGGGCAAGCGGGAGATCCGGATCCTCGACAAGCTCGACCAGATTGCCATCGTCCGTTTGGACGCCGAGTGGGGTATCGACTACATCCAACTGGCCAAAGACGGCGACAAGTGGATGATCATGAACGTGATCTGGCAGACGTATCCCGCGGAGTAGGGCGCTTTGATAAACATCTTTGATGATTGATGCGAAAAGCCGAGGTCTGGACCTCGGCTTTTCGTTCATCCAGTCAAAAACAGAATCCCCGAGAGTCAGGGAAAGCCTGTTTCACCAGTATTCCCCAACAAATTACTGGACATTGGGCCCGATTGTTACGATGTTTGTTGAGACAAAAGAATTTAATATTTACGCAAAACAGCCGATAATCACTCCTGATTCCCGGCTGAAAGGGGGCTGACGTATGTTGGCCGGAGGATCACAGGTCAGTTCCAGCCTCGAAGACTATCTCGAGGCCATATATCACACGGTGGAGGCCAAAGGCGCCGCACGGGCCAAGGATCTTGTAATGCGCCTTGGAGTTCACAACTCCTCGGTGACCCAGGCCCTGCGTTCCCTCTCCGAGAAAAAACTGGTCAACTACGCTCCCTACGACGTGATCACGCTGACCGACTCGGGCGAGCGTATCGCCCTGGACGTGGTCAAACGCCACGAAACACTTTCCGAGTTCCTCAACAAGGTTCTCGGATTGCCTGAAGACGAGGCCGACGAGGGTGCCTGCCGGATGGAACACGCCATCAGCGCGCCGATTCTCGACCGGCTCGTGAAATTCGTGAAATATTTCGAGACCTGCCCTGTCAACGATGTGATATGGGACGATGAAGAGGGCTTCTTCTGCGGCAAGAGCGACACGGAAAAGGACGGCCATTCCTGCGGCCGTGATGTCTGCGGCCACGACCTCGAAATCCCCCTGCCGGTCCAACTGACCGAAAAGGCGGACGAGAACGACACCAAGGCGGAGGAATGATCATGCCCCTGACCATGATAAGTGAGGGAAAAAAGGCCATTCTTCGGTCCATCGAAGGCGGTCGGCAACTGCGCTCCCGCCTGGCCGCCCTGGGGCTTTTGCCCGGCGCCGAACTGGAAGTTATCCAGAACTCGGGCCAGGGTCCTTTCGTAATCGCGGTCAAGGGCAGCAGGATCGTCATCGGCCGGGGCATGGCCGCGCGCATTGCGGTGGAATAGTGACCCGGACCCTCGACAAGACGATCACCGTCGCGGTGGCGGGTAATCCCAACTCCGGCAAGACCACCATCTTCAACAATCTGACCGGCGCCCGGCAGCATGTGGGGAACTATCCCGGCGTGACCGTCGAGTGGAAAAAAGGCACCTGTAAACGCGGGGACGCCAAACTCGACCTGGTCGACCTGCCCGGCACCTACAGCCTGACCGCCTTTTCCGAAGAAGAACTCGTGGCCCGCGAC
>JAUVII010000011.1 GCA_030592845.1 Candidatus Krumholzibacteriia bacterium
ACGAATGGGAATACGCCCCCTGGATGACCCGGTTTCAGAACGAGCTTTATCGCCACTGGATGGCTCCCTACGCCTACAGGATCGGGGTGATCAGCGGTTTGACCGTGATCAAGCTGGTCATTCGCAAGAACGGCCGGGTCCTATCCATGGAAGTCCTGGAAACCGATGGGCACGAATCCCTGCACGACGCTTCCGAGGCGGCCCTGAAAGCATTTGCTCCCTATTGGCCTCTTCCCGATTCTTTTCCGGAAGAGAATCTTGTTATCACCCTTGCCCTGCACTATCCTGCGTTCCGGCGTTGAGATTGACGAAGGGGCCGCGCGGGGAAGGAACACCCCTGCTTAATTCATGATGGAGGTTTGATCCCAGATGTGGGAAATGATACTGGCCGGGCGCTATATGATGATTCCCATTACCCTGGCATCGCTGCTGGGGATGGCCGTGTTCATCGAACGGATTTTTGTTCTGAGGCAGGGGCGGATCATCGTGCCCGAGATCGCCGAAGCGGTCATGACGCTGTCCGCCAGCGAAGACCTGTCGGTGGCCTACGCCATCTGTGAACGGAAGCCGGGACCCTTCGCCAATGTGGTGCGGGCCGGTCTTGACCACGCGGACAACGACTGGACGGTCATCCGGGATGTTCTGGAGGAGACCGGACGTCAGGAAGCCACGATCCTGTCCCGCCGCCTGGGAGTTCTGGAAACCGTGGCGGCGGTTTCACCCCTTCTGGGATTGCTGGGCACGGTGCTGGGCATGATCCGGGTTTTTGCCACTATTTCCCTGGCGGGCCTCGGCAATCCGGAAACGCTTTCCAGCGGCATCAGCGAGGCCATGGTCACCACCGCGGCGGGCCTGATCATCGGCATCCCCGCCCTGGTGGCCTACAATTGGTTGAATGGCAGGGCCGACCGTATCATCTTCGACCTGGAGTTCTATTCCTCCAAGGTCCTGGACACGCTGCGCCGACGTCAGCTCAAACAAAAGGGCAAGGCCCAGGATACCGGAACGGCGGCGGGCTGATGAATTTCCGTCCCCGAAAAAAGGGCCGCGGGCTGATCATTAACATCACCACGCTCATCGATGTGATGTTTTTGCTGCTTATTTTCTTCATGGTCACTTCGACCTTCAAGAATCAGCCGGCGATCAACCTGGTTCTGCCCCGCAGCGCCACGGCCTCCGAGACGGTGGACACGCCGGCCATCCTGTTCCTGTCCGCCGAAGGCGTGGTCTACCTGAACGACATGTTGATCGACCTGGAGACCCTGGCCGGACGGTTGGAAAAAATGCACGAGGACACCGGGGAGGATCGCATGGTTCTCCGGGCGGACGAAAAGTCCGCCCACGGCGACGTTGTGGAACTGATCGACATCATCAAACGGAGCGGTTTTACCCGCGTCAGCCTGTCGGCCCGGGTGCCGGCGGCGCGCTGACACCAAGGAGAGGCGAATTTGAAGCCCACCACCGTCCAATCTTCAAGGCGCAGCCACCGCGGGGTGGGGCTGGCTCTCATGTCGGCCCTTGCTGTCCTGCTGATCCTGGCTGCCGGCGGCTGCACCAGCGACCAGCCCAATCTCGTGGGGACCGGCCTGGTGACCGACCATGTCGATACGGTCCTGTTTCCCCTGGGGGTTGATGAGGTTCTGAAGTATTCCGCCCTGAAGGTGGAAAACCCGGATATCCTGGTGCACGAGCAGGAACTGGTCTACCTGGGGGAGCAGAGGGGCACGAAGTCCTCCATCATGGCCAACTTCGACTTCAGTTTTGCCTGGAACACGGTTCCCCGGGACCCGGTTGCTTTCCCCGACAGTCTGTTCACGGTGGAAAACATAAAGAGCGTCAAGTTCAGCCTGGTCAAGCCAAGGTACTACCAGGCCTTTATCAGGGATCCGGACGGGAATCCCGATCGCGATGACCCCACGGGCCAGCCCGTCGACCTTTATTATCTGATCAAGCAGCTCGAGGCCCCTTTCGAACCGGCCGACTATACCGGCTGGGGCGGAAATGTGGTGCCGCCGGTTCTTCCTCCTCTTCTGAACACGGACTTCCAGGATCCCAACCAATCCGACGAGCCGTTTTTGCGCATGCGCGCCGAGGATTTCGTACGCTGGTTCGAAGCCGCCGAGCCCATCGGTATCATCGTTCAGCTTGATGCCCTTTCGGACGCGGGCCTGGTGGGATTCGGTTCCAGGGACACCAAAAAAGTCAGCGAGTTCAGCGCCCTGGCGGTGGGGACCGTCCTGGCCCCCAACTTCGTGGTCGAGTTCAACGACTTCGTGGACCAGAACGATTTTTACCTGATGGAACCCTACGCCGATACCAGCACTTTCGATGAGGTCAGCGTGGTCCCGGCGGACCTGGACGGCGGGTTCGTGTTGCGCACCGGACTGCGATCGTATCCCACCCTTTTGTTCGACCTTTCCGGGTTGCCGCCGCACGCCTTCATCAACCGGGCGCTTCTCAGTGTCACCAACGATACGACCGTCAGCTTCGGCCCCCTGAGTTCGATCGCCGTGTTGGAGTGGGATGAAACCCGTTTCGGCGACCCCTTCGCCACCATTCCGGTCAATGACCTAAGTGACCTGCATGACCGGTACAGTTTTCATATCACGGGGCAGAACAGCCTGGACCCCGGTTACAACGCGAACATCCAGTTCGATGTGACCCAGGCGATTTTGAGGATCATAAACCAGGTCTATTACGGCACGCGGGGGCTGATATTGACCGGGGGAGAGGATTTTTTCCCGGAAGGGCGCTCCTCCCCGGTGAATCCTGATTTCTATTACAGGGAGTTCCGGTTCTTCGGGGCCGCCGCCGCGGATTCCGTCCACAGGCCCCAGCTGAAGATCACCTACAGTGTCGTCGAAGATCTCGAAGAAGGGGGGCAGTAATGTCCCTCCTGACAGGGAGATCAAAATACCCCGGGACCCGGTGTCCGCTGACCCTGGCCCTGTTACTTGTCCTGGTGGTGATGGCTGCTCTTCCGGCGGCCGCCCAGACACCTTTCGCGCTGTCGAATATCGGCCAGCGCACGGCCACCGACGATGCCCGGATGGTCGGCCGCGGCGGGTGGGGCATGGCCGTTACCGATTCGCTTAATCCTGGCTTCAAGAATCTGGCCTCATTGTCTTCCCTGCGGCATCTGGTGCTGAAATTCACGGCCTACGGCGACCGGATGGAATCCAAGGACATTAATGGTGAAAGGTTCAATACGCGGGTGCTCGCTCCCGATGTGCGGGTGGCCGGCACGGTGATAAAAAACAGATTGGCCTTGTCTGCGGGCCTGGTCGTGCACCGGACCACCCAGTACAATACGCTCACCGATACCACCTGGGCCGAGGTGTGGGGTGACTCCATCACCGGCAATGAACAGTTCCACCGGATCGGGAATCGTTTTCGCGTGCCCATCGGCGCGGCCCTGAAGATTCTGCCGGGGTTGTCGGTCAGTGGTTCGGTCAATATCGAAGCCGGATCGCTCAAGGCCACGGTGACCAACTTTTTCACCAACCCATCCGACATCCAAGGCCCGTTCTACCAGACAAACGTCAAGGAAACCTACGACGAATTTCACGGGACATCCCAGACCTGGGGCATTTTGCTGGATCCGTTCAAGTGGTTCCAGGTTGGTGCCTCGTGGACTCCCGCCCACAGGCTGGAGGCGGACCGTAAGGTGACGCACTTCGGGGTGAGCGGCCGGGCTGCCTCGTCCTACACCATGCAAATGCCCGACGAATACATGGCGGGTGTCCAACTGCGTCCGATCGGGAGATGGCGCCTGGGTGCGGATGGCCATTTTCAGCCCTTCAGCGAGTTTACCGGCCCCGAGGAATGGATGGCCGACATGGAGGACGAATACGGTTTTTCGGCCGGTCTGGAACGCATGAAGGGATATGCGCGGCGGGGTGGCATGAGCAATCTGCCCATCCGCGTGGGAGTCAGCTACAAGCGCTGGGCCTACGGAGTGGGAGGTCCTGATGACAAGGGGGCCATGATCGAGGAAAAGACGATCAGCATCGGGACCGGTTTCCCCTTCCGGCAGAACCTTGGCGAACTTGACGTGGCCGTGTCCTACGGCTTGATCGGGGAACTGGAGAAAAACGACCTGGAGAGCGAAGTCTGGCGTTTGACCATTTCGGTGACGGGTCTGGAGCGTTGGTGGTAGGATCCATCGCGGCCGGACCGGGTAACAACTCAATTTCAGGGAGATCGAACCATGCGTCGTGAATATATAGCAGCTGTTTTTGCTCTGATGATGGTCGCCGGGCTGATGTCGGGCTGCAAGGACGGCGTTCCTCAGACGGATCTCGATCTGTTCATTGCCCGGACTTCCGAAATTGAAGGCGCGGCGCTGGAGGACACCCTGCGCAAGCTCTCCACGGGGGAGGCTCCCTATAATTCCTACGCGAATTTCATCCTCGGCAACCGGTTCTACGCAACGGCCAACGACAGTGCCCTCGCCGGTGGGTGGTCCAACCCGGGAGCCCAGTCCCTGTTGGACAGCGCCGAGGTCTATTTCAATCTGGCCGTGGCCCAGGACAGCACCTTCCTCGAACCCATGGTCAACCTCGGTTCGATCTGGGACGACCGGGCAGAGACCATGGGTGACCGCCAGCAGTACGACGAGAGGATCGCCCAGGCCAACAAGTTCTATTCCCTGGCGCTCGATATAGATCCGAGCGATGAAAAAGCACGCTGCAATCTGGGATCCCTTTATCTGCGGCAGCGGCGGACAGCCGAGGCCATGGCGGAATTCAAGAAGGCCCTCGAGTACAATCCCGAAAGTTCGCTGGCGCACTACAACATCGCCATCATGTTCGCCGAAGCGAAGATCTACAGGGAAGCTCTCGCGGAATGGGAGCTGGCTTCAAAATACGACCCCGACGGTGACATCGGCGACCGTTCACGGGCGAACATCAAGATCGTGAATGATCTGATGAATGCACCCACGCCGCCCATCGGCCATTGACCTTTCCGCTGCCGATCCCCGATTTCCTGCGCCGGGTTCTTCCGCCCGGCACAGGAGTCCTGCTCGGGATCAGCGGCGGGGTGGACAGCGCGGTGACCCTGGCCTTGTTGCGGGCTCTGGAGTGCGATGTCCAGTGCGTCACCTTCAAGAACTTCTGCTACTCCGATGAAGACGCCTTCACCGACAAGTCATGCTGTTCCCTCGAGGCCATCGACGACGCCCGCCGCCTGGCCCGGAGTTTTGACGTTCCCCACTGGGTGGGGGATGTCGAACGCACGTTCAGGGAAAACGTCATCGAACCATTCGTGTCGGATTACACTCTGGCTCGCACACCCAATCCCTGCCTGGACTGCAACGGGGTGATTCGTTTCCCGGAACTTGTCCGGTTGGCTGACCGGCAGGGCTGTGCGTTCGCGGCCACGGGACACTACGCCCGGATATCCGGGGAGGGGTCTGAGGCCCGCCTGCTGCGGGGGCTGGATCCCGACAAGGACCAGTCCTATTTCCTGCATCGCATCGACAGTGTCCTGTTCAGCCGCCTGGTCTTTCCCCTGGGTTGGTATGTCAAGACCCAGGTGCGCGAGGCCGCCCGGCAACTGGGCATCCGTGTGGCGGAAAAGCGCGACAGCCAGGAGATCTGTTTTGTTCCGGACGGGGACCGGACCTTCCTGTTCGATCAGGTTTCCGGCCGGGACAACAAGGCGCTGCTTCCCGGGGATATTGTCGACAGGACGGGCCGGGTGCTGGGATGCCACA
Source organism: Candidatus Krumholzibacteriia bacterium (assembly GCA_030592845.1). Taxonomy (GTDB): domain Bacteria; phylum Krumholzibacteriota; class Krumholzibacteriia; order LZORAL124-64-63; family LZORAL124-64-63; genus JAGLCY01. The sequence continues at coordinate 5,720 of JAUVII010000011.1, forward strand.
AGGGTTTGATCCACTATACGGTGGGGCAGCGCAAGGGCCTGGGGGTGGCCGCCCCGGATCCCCTGTACGTTCTGGAACTCGATCTGGCCGAAAGACGCCTGGTGGTGGGGTCGCGCCAGGAACTGGAAACATTGACCGTGTCGGGGGACGATTTTATAGCAGCCGTTCCGGATTTTCCCACCCGGTGGGACAGGAACGATTCTGAGTCCCGCTTTGGGGGGGGTGATGGTGAGGTGGTCATGAGTATCCGCCACCGCCACGCCGGGGCCCGGGTGAATAAATGGGTCCGCGAAGGCGACCGGATCCGGGTGGATCTTGCCGAACCCGTGGACGGGGCCGCTCCCGGACAGGGTCTTGTACTGTATGCGGGCGCCATGGTCCTGGGCGGGGCGAGAATAATCTCCGCCGACCGGTGAAAATGGGAAAAAGGAAATCCGGATTGATGAAAAAAATCATGCGCAGGCTGTTTGTTGTCGGCGGGATCATCCTGTTGGTTCTGGTGGCTTTTGTTCTGTTGGTCGAGAAGCTGGTTCCCACCGATACGATCACCGACCGGATCGTAACGGAGGTGGCCCGGGCCACCGGGGCCGAGGTCACCCTGGCCGAGGCCCGCATCCAGTGGCGCGGGAATTGGCGGGTGACCCTCGCCGAAGGGTCCATCGCCGGTACGGGCGCCGCCCTGGCCGCGGCCACGGGATCGGCCAACGACCTGGAATCCTATGCGATTGCCGTTAGTGAATTGAGCGTGGTGGTGGCCCTGTGGCCGTTGCTGCAGAAAAACCTGGAGGTCAGGGCGGTCACTCTGTCGGGGCCCGGTCTGGCGGTTCGATGGGACCACGGTGAAGCCTCCGCCGCGGGATTCAAACTCCGTCTGACGGATTTGCATCTGGGTCTGGACAACCCGTTGACGGCGGCCGCGGAGAAGGGCGCGCCCCCGGGGAAACTGATCCCCGGCGATCTGGCCTTTTCCTTTACCGCCGCGGCCGATACCCTGGTCCTGCAGAACGCTCCCTACACCCATCTCGAACTGGAGGGAGGGTTCGCGGCAAAGGTGTTGAAAGTGACATCATTGTCGGCGAATCGATCGACGGGCCGCGTGACGGGGGATCTTTCGGTCGACTTGACCGCCAATCCCTGGGGACACCTGGTTTTTGCGGCCGAGGTGGAAGAAGTCCCCGCCAAAGCTTTGCTGGAACCCTGGCTGCCCGATGTCGCCAGCCGGCTCGATTGCGCATTGAACTCCGATCTGACCGGAGAATTCGATCTGCGGGACAACAGGGTCGTCATGTCGACGTTGATGGTCAGTGGACGTGTAGACGGCGGTCCGGGAATTCTGCACGCTTCGGATTGGCTGAGGGACGCGGGCCCCTACCTGGGCGACAGGCAGGACATGATGGATGTAGGCTTCAGGGATCTGGTCCATCAGTTTGAATTCTCCCAGGGTCGCTACCAATTCCGGGAATTGACACTGTCCGGGGGTGATACGGAATGGACGGGTGGCGGCTGGCTTGATCTGGAAGGAAACATCGCCCTGGGCATTGGCGTAAAACTCCCGCCGGGTTTCACTCCCGACCTGGGGAATTTTTCCTTCCTGGCCGAGGGCCTGCGGGATTCCGCGGGAAGGATCAATCTGCCACTGAAGTTGACCGGACGGGCGGCCCGGCCCACCGTCGGAGTGGACTTCGGACGCTTGCGGCGGAAGTAGGGATTCGGTACCGTACCAGAATCGGCGATCACCTTGACAAATGGAAACCCAAATAGTACCGTGCCTTTCCGCTGATGGATTTGAGGCTTCGCCCCGGGTGGTGGAACGGATGATCCCGCGGGAACTGGCATGATACCAATGGGATCCGAAAGGCCTTGGACCTGAGTTGGTCCAAAGATGGTCCAGAATCCGGAGGGCTAGTCCTAATTGGTAAGGCAGCGGTCTTGAAAACCGCCGGGTGAAAGCCCATGGGGGTTCGAGTCCCCCGCCCTCCGCCAGAATCCGGAGAGGTGGCCGAGTGGCTGAAGGCGCACGCCTGCTAAGCGTGTTTGGGGAAACTCAACGAGGGTTCGAATCCCTCCCTCTCCGCCAGAAAATTGTTATATTATGTCAGCGGATCGGCTGATGGTTCGATCATCGAAAAGGTGCGCCCATAGCTCAACTGGATAGAGCGTCTGGCTACGGACCAGGAGGCTGGGGGTTCGAATCCTCCTGGGCGTACCACTTTTTGGCCCCGCGGTTTTCCGCGGGGCTTTTTTTGGAGGCTGGTTTGAAACGGCTCTTCTCATCATTGATCCTGTCATTCCTGATGGTCGTGGCGGGCCCCGCCGACGCGGTGGCTGGCCGTGTGTTTTTTAAAGCCCACGGGGGGATTTCCTCCATCAATCCCGACGATGTCAACGATGGGCTGGACCGTTTCAATGAATTGGCCGGTGGGCCTTTTCTGGGTCATATCAACTCGTCCCTTGACGGTGGTTTGTCAGTGGGATACGACCTGACCCCGGAATTGGGATTGGGACTGGGGTACACGAGACTTTGGGCGGGAAGCGGTTTCTCATGGCAGGGGTTTCATTTTGAGTATGATATGCCGGCCAACATCTATGATGCATTCATTGAATATTTACCGGCAAACGGCAGGAAAATCAGGATTGGAGCAGGGGCGAACCTTGGTCTGATCCAAAGTTCGGCGGCGATCCGTTCCGAAGATCCGATAGCGGGCGAATTGGTAACACCCCTGGATGGATCGGGTTTCCTGTTCGCCGGTTTTGGCCTGGTCGATGCTGAGGTGGCTGCGAACTGGTCCCTGTACGGACAGGCCGGATTTCGCCATGCGGTCATCAACACCCTGAAGGCGGATGGGGAGATCGTATTCAATCCCGACAGCTTTGATGACAAACTGCGATTCAACTACAGTGGGTTTTATCTGCGGGTGGGGATCAAATTCCAGCCCTGACGGCCTGTTTATTGCAATAAAGGCCGGGTTGGTCTGAATTTAGGGAACGATCGCCCCAGATTGCCCGTTAACGGTATCCTGGTGGATACGGAAGGATCACTTGTGACCAAATTTTCGTCAACATTTCCCAATATCATTGCCGGTTGCCTTTTGATCATCGGCCTGACCGGACTGATCAAGCCCGGTTCATGTCCGGCAGCCGAATCCGACCGGGATTTCATCCCCTTGGCCGAGATCTCCCAGGGAATGACCGGCTATGGACTTACGGTGTTTCAGGGTTCCACTGTCGACACTTTCGGGGTCAAAGTCGTGGGCGTGCAGGAGAATATCCGCGCCGACGGCAGCCTGCTGATCGTGGAAGTCAGCGGCCACGGGTTGGAATTGTCGAGCATCGCCCAGGGCATGAGTGGAAGCCCGATTTATCTCGATGGGCGTTTTGCGGGAGCCCTGGCCTTTGGCTGGGGAGGGGCCCTCAAACCCATCGCCGGGGTGACCCCGGCCGCGGAAATGCTGGCCCTGCCGACCGTGCCGGCCGCCGGCCCGGAAACCCGATCCCGGATGTATGCTCCGGATCTGCGCAGCCTGATTATTGCCGGGCCGCCCGACCGGGAAATGATTCAGGACCTGTTCCCCGACCTTTCGGGTGAGGAAATCAAGGACCTCGCGTCATTCGCGGATCCTGTCCGTCAGGTGGATTCACCCGCCTGGCCCACGCCCCGGGACATGATCATGACTTTGTTGGCGGACCTGGTCCCCGAGGGTGCGGGGAAATTGCCCGGCCCCGACAGCTGGATCGTCCAGCCCACAGGGTTTGCCGCCGCGACGTCCGGTTCCGCATCAACCGAGCCACCGGCCGGACCGGCTTTCCGGCCCGGAAGTGCCTGCGCGATTCCGCTGATCATCGGGGATGCCAAACTGGGGGCCATCGGTACGGTCACCTGGGTTCAGGATGATCAGGTCCTCATGATGGGACATCCCTTCATGCAGCGGGGCCCGGTGGACTGGCCGCTGGCCACCGCGGAAGTCCTGACGGTTTTTCCCAGCCGCCAGATGTCTTTCAAGATCGGGTCCATCGGACAAATCGTCGGCACGGTTCATCACGATCAGCGTGCGGGGCTGTCCGGACGGACCGGTCCCGCGCCCGCCATGGTTCCCGTCAGCGTGAAACTGGATCTGCCGTCGGGCTCCGGAACGGAAAACAGGTCCTACGAATTCCAGATCGTGAACGACCCGGGTTTGGCGCCGACACTCGTTTTCTGGACGCTGTACAATTCCCTGCTGGTTGCCGGTGACGATGCCAGCCGGCAAACAATGCGCTACCGGATTGAAACCGTATGGGAAAGTCCCGCCTCCCTGGCGGCCGATCCGTTGGTCCTCGAGGGTGTGACCGCCGGTCCGGGCGGCGCCATGGGGCTGGCCGGCGAATGGATGGCGCCCCTGAGCCTTCTGCTCAACAACCCCTTCTCCGAAGCGCGATTGAAAGAGGTCCGGGCTCACCTGGTAATGACCCGGCCCATGGAAACCGCCACCATCATCGGTGTGAGCGGTCCCCGGTCCTTGCCCGCGCCCGGGGCCGTAGCTGTGTTCCAGGTAACGGTGCAGCCTCGGCTGGGCGAAAAACGGGTCGTGGAAGTCCCTCTCCAACTGCCGGTCAACCTGGAGCCGGGGCCCTACCGGATCCTGGCTGCAAGCGCGGCGGAGTTGTTCGCTTTCGAGGCCCAACGGGCGACCGGACGCTTCCAGGTGGCGAACCTGAACAGTATTATCGATCTGCTGCGAACCGGCCGTTCCCGTAGTACGCTGGTCCTCGGTTTGCTGGCCCCGGGCCGCAACAGGATCATTCTGGGAAAGGAAATGCACAATCTGCCCGGAAGCGTTTCCCGCCTGATCAGGTCGGGCAACATGCAGGCGCCCAAAACCCTGGCCGATTACGCGATTCGCAGTGACCAACCTACGGATTGGGTGCTGGACGGACACGCTGTCCGGGCCCTGATTCTCCCGGCGGCGGCGAAACCCTTCAAGGAAGAAAGACGACCATGAGCATAATCAGGAATATGGCAGGAAAGATTGAGCTGCGGAACGCCCTGTTGGCCGCGGCGCTGGTGCTGGTGAATTGCGGGGCCTCCGATGTGCTGGGCGCCGGCCCGGTGTTCTGGGACTGGCCGTCCGACCGGTCCTTCGAGGAGATGGATCTCGAGGGCGCGGCCCTGGACCGTGAGGGTAATCTGGTGGCGGGATTGGCCGGCCAGACGGCGGGACCTTCCGGGCCTGAAGTTTTTTGGCGGATTATTCCTGATGGACGAGGTGGCTATTACACCGGGACGGGGCATGGAGGAGAAATCCATCATACGACCTCCGGGGAAAAAAGCCGTCTGGTGGCGCGATTGGAAGGGACCGAGGTGTTCAGTCTTCTGATGCTGGATGACGGGGATATCCTGGCCGGTTGCGGTCCCGAGGGACAGTTGTACCGGGTTCAATCCGATGGCGATGCAACCCTGCTCGGAAGCGTTGACGGCGGATATGCCTGGGCCATGGTCAACGATACCCGGGATGGAAAAATCTGGTTGGCCACCGGCAGTCCCGCGGCTGTCTACAGCTTCGATCCCGAATCCGGTATTCTGGAAAAAGCGGTGGAACTGCCCGCGCAGAACGCCCTGGATATCACCTTTGACGGGCAGGGGAACCTCCTGGTGTGCACCCAGGGTCCCGGCTTGATCTACAGCCTGGATCCCCGCCACCCGGATCAGCCCCGCCTCCTGTTCGAAACCGCGCAGGATGAGGCGCGTCAATTCATCACCGGTCCCGAGGGTAAAATTTTCGTACTGGCCCTCAATACCGACGAATCCATGCAGGAGGACGGCGGTATGTCCCTCGGGTCGGGAGGATCCGGCCCTCCGCCCATGCTGATGGCCCTGTTGATGGAAGGGAACGGTCCGACAATTAGCCGGGCGGCCTTGTATGTCGTGGAGGACGATGGTCTCGTTGTTCCCTGGTGGGTGGGGGATGTGGACCTGATGATCGCCGCCTGGAGCCCGCGTTGGGGCTGGCTCGGCGGGGGACCCTTGGCGGATGATTCCGGACAAACGATTCTTTACAGTCTGACACCCCCTGCGGGGAATCATCCCGCGGCCGGATGGACCGGCGGGGATATCATGGACCTTTTGGTGGAGTCCGCTGGACCGGATGGTGATTCGATCATCGTCTGCCAGGCTCATCCCGGCAGCGTGACTATTCTTGGCGACAGCGGGGATGCTCCCCGGCAAGCCTTGAGCCCACCCCTGGATGGGGGAATTCCCGTTCGCTGGGGCCGCTTGAACTGGACCACCAACAAAGGCGGCGGAAAATTGAAATGGGCCGTCAGGGGCGGAAACCGTTCCGAGCCCGACGACAGTTGGACCCCATGGTCGGACAGTTGGACTGATCAGAACCGGGCTTTGCCACTGGAGCCGTGCCGGTTCCTCCAGTGGAGGGTGGAATTTCCGTCCAAGGGTGGCGAGAAACCCCTGAGGCTGACTTCGGTATCGGTCAGCGGCTGGCAGGACAACAGGGCTCCGGTCATCGTTTCCTTCACCCAGGAGTACCTGAAGGATGTCCACCTGGGGATGATGAACAACCACAATGAGAACATCACCCAGACCTTTCGCAGCGGATTGCAGGCCGAGTTCAGCCAGAACAGCATCGACGACCGTCTGGCCGGTCCCGAACGGGCCTCGATGGGCCGGTCGGTGCGGGTCTTTACCTGGCTGGGTTCGGACCCCAATGGTGATCGGGTGCTCTTCGATCTGGAATACCAGCGCACAGGAGAGGTCGCCTGGCGGAAAATCCAGTCCGGCAGTTCCGAATTCCTGGGAAGCTGGGACACTTCCGAGGTGCCCGACGGTGATTATTATATCCGGCTGACGGCCAGCGACAGTCCTGACAATCCCGGGGCCCTGACCGCGACCACGAACCGGACTCTCGGGCCCGTGACGGTGGACAATTCCAAACCCGAAATTACGGGTTTCAGGATCGCGGAGTTGCCGGACGGATTCCAGGTGACCCTGACGGCCCGGGACACCGGCGGAGTGTTGGCGGGAGCCCAGTTGCGTCTTCCGGACGGCACCAATGAAAGATTGGATCCGGAGGACGGGATCTGCGACAGCCCCAAGGAGAAATTCACCGCCAGGATCGTCTGGCCCCGGCCCGACCGGCCAGCCGGACCGATGCCCTGGCGCATTCGAGTTGAAGTAAGGGATATGGGCGGAAATGCCGCCTTCACGGAAGCCGATGTCCATTGAGCGAGGGCGAACTTTTCGCGGCCTTCCGTACCCATGAAAGATGGATGGCCGAGGCCATGAAAGAAGCCCGGTCGGCGCAGGAAAAGGGAGAGGTCCCCGTCGGAGCGGTGGTCGTCCGGGACGGGCTGGTCATCGGGCGCGGACACAATCAGGTGGAATCCCTGAGCGATCCGACCGCTCACGCCGAGATCCTGGCCATCGGGGCCGCCTCCGGACACGGGGAAGGCTGGCGTCTGACCGATACCACCCTTTATGTGACCCTGGAACCCTGCACCATGTGTTGCGGGGCTATTCTCCTGGCCCGCGTCGGTACGGTGGTGTTCGGTGCCGCCGATCCCAGGGCCGGAGGGGTGGTTTCGACCGGCCGCCTGCTTGACGGGAACCCCTACCGCCAGCAGATCGAAGTGGTGGGCGGTATTTCCGCGACGGAGTGCGGGGCCGTCCTATCGGATTTTTTCCAGGCCCGCCGGGATTGAATCCGGCCCCGGGCCGTGTTGATTTTCCCCAGGACCGGTGCTATATTCCCCGCCTTGTTCTGGTGGAGAGGTGCGAGAGTGGCTTAATCGGCACGACTGGAAATCGTGTGTGCCGCAAGGTACCGAGGGTTCGAATCCCTCCCTCTCCGCCACCCGGATTTTCGGCCGGCCGGGGAAATAGATAGCGGAGAGGTGCCGGAGTGGTTGAACGGGGCGGTCTCGAAAACCGTTGAGCTCTTCGGAGTTCCCAGGGTTCGAATCCCTGCCTCTCCGCCAGTTTCTGCCGCCGCCGGGCGGCCGGTTGGCTCCAATGTGGAAGATTTTTCAAAGTGTGTGATATTGGGGATGTAGCTCAGCTGGGAGAGCGCCTCGTTCGCAACGAGGAGGTCGGCGGTTCGAGCCCGCTCATCTCCACCAACACCGGGGGGTTCCGCTTGGGGAACCCCGGGACATGATGGGTCAGGCCCGGCGTGACGCCGGAGCACTAACTCCGTCAGGACTGGAAAGTAGCAGCGGTACGTTTCCTACGACGTGTGCGCCGTCAGCCTGACCCACTTCTCTTTTTTATCCGGTTCCACGCACCCTCGGACAATTCCCCAAAAAACAAGGTCGGACCCGGCCCCGTCATATGGTAGATTCCGGGTCAGGATCGTACCCGGCAGAGAACCGCCCCTTCTTTTTCATCCTGACCGCGGCCTTCACCTTGAGCGGAGCAGCATGTCTTACCAAGCCCTGGCCCGTAAATACCGTCCGGAGACCTTTGCCCAGGTCGTCGGGCAGGCCCATGTGACGGGCACGCTGCGGGCTGCCATGCGCAAGGACAAACTCAGCCACGCCTACCTGTTTTCCGGACCCAGGGGGTGCGGCAAGACCACGGTGGCCCGCCTTCTGGCCAAGGCCATCAACTGTCTGGACAATCGCGAGGGTGACCCCTGCGGGGAATGCGAGACCTGCCTGGCCATCGCTCGCGGCAATTACCTGGATGTCCTGGAAATCGACGCCGCCAGCAACACCGGTGTCGACAATATTCGCGAACTGCGGGACATGGCGCAGTACTCGCCCAGCGAGGGCAGCAGCCGGGTCTTCATCATCGACGAAGTGCACATGTTGTCCAAGGGGGCGTTCAACGCCCTGCTGAAAATCCTGGAAGAACCCCCGCCCCGGGTCTTTTTCTTTTTCGCCACCACCGAGCCCAACAAGATTCCCCGGACCATCCTGAGCCGGTGCCAGCGGTTCGATTTCCGTTTGTTGAGCCGGGATGAACTGGGTGGGCGCCTGACCGAAATCGCGGAAGCCGAAGGTGTGACCGTGGAAGCGACCGGTCTGCGGCTCCTGGTGTCCCTGGCCGAAGGCAGTATGCGGGATGGGCAGAGTCTGCTGGACCAGGTGATCGCCGGGTCGGACGGTATCATCGACGAGGCGGCCGTGGTGGCCGCGTTCGGTCTGGTTCGGTCCGAATTGTTCATCGAATTGAATGAAGCGATTGTCGCGAAGGATGCGGCGCGCGCGCTGCGGCTGGTCGACGATCTGGCTTCCAGCGGACAGAGCCTTGATGCCTTTGCCCGGGGCGTGGTGACGAATTTCCGGAACCTCATGCTGTTGAAGATCGATCCTGAACTCGCGCCCATGGTGGACCTGCCCGAAGACCAGATCGAATCCCTGGGCAAACAGGCCACGCACTTCCAGGAGCAGGACCTGTTGGCGCTGATCGAACGCTCCAGCCGGCATTTTGAAGTCATTCACCGCAGCACCCAGCCCCGGATTCACCTGGAGGCCTCCCTGGTGGAGTACTGCCGGTTCGAATCGCGGGTCCTTCTGGCTGATCTGGCGCGGCGGTTGGAAACTCTCGGGCCCGGGACCGGCGGCGGAGGCCTGGCCGGTGGCGGATTGGCGCGTGACGCGAAACCAGCGGCGCCCCGGGGGCCTTCGCGGACCGCGTCCGCACAGCCGGCCGGCAAAGGGCCGGCCCGGGGAGCGTCCGCCCGCCCGGCCCGCCAGTCGCCGGCTCCGGACATGACCGCTGCCGACGCGGCCGTGCCCGGCTGGACGGACCTGATCGACCTGCTGATGAAACAGAATCCCCGTCTGGGATCCTGCCTGATGAACGGGTTGCCCAGCCTGGAGGAGGGCGGCAAGCGCCTGAGGGTGTCCTTTGCCGAGGACAAGAAATTCCAGGTCACCAGCATCGCGGCCGAGTGTGAGACCATCGAGGACCAGATCAACAATCTCTGGGGTCGGCGGTTGCGGGTCGAACTGGTGATGGGTGAAAAAGGCCAGGTCGATTCCGTGAAGGAAGAAATCCGGCAGGAAGTGGCTCCCACGCACCGCGAAGAACTCGACAAGGCCTGCGAGAAGGACAAGTCCCTGGGTGATCTGGTGGACTTGATGGGCGGGCAACCGTTACCCGACAGCGAACGCGAACGTTGGGATCCGGCTGACAAATAATTGAGCACAATGGAGCGGCGGACGACCGCGGGCTCCGGGAGGAATAATGGACATCAACAAATTGATGAAGCAGGCCCAGCAGATGCAGGCCAAGATGGCCCAGGCCCAGTCCGAACTGGAGACCAGGGAAGTCAGCGCCGAGGTCGGCGGCGGCCAGGTGAAGGTCGTCATGAATGGCAAGCACCGCCTCAAGAGCATTGAAATCGCTCCGGAATCCCTGGATCCCGATGACATCGAGTTTCTGCAGGATCTGATCGTCGCGGCGGTCAACGAGGGCGCCAAAAACGTCGACGCCATGGTGGAAAAGGAAATGGGATCTGTGGCCGGAGGCATGAACCTGCCCGGAATGAACCTTCCCGGCATGGGTTGACGGTGATTCCGAAGCGAGGCAATGGAGACGGCGGGGAATTCCAGTCCCCGGCTCTCGAACGTCTGGTCAAGAGCCTGAGCCGGTTGCCCGGCCTGGGGCGCAAGTCCGCCACCCGCCTGGCCCTGCACCTGGTTGGGCGCGAGGATTCCGCCGGGCCCGCCGAGGAGCTCGTCGCCGCGGTTACCGAAGCGCGCCTCCGGGTGACCAATTGCACATCATGCGGAGCTATTACCGAGGCGGATCCCTGCCGCATCTGCACTTCCGAACGCCGGGACGTGACCCAGATCTGCATCGTCGCCAGTCCCGTGGATATCCTGCCCTTTGAAAAAGCCGGTTTTTTCCGGGGACGCTATTTTGTCCTGGGCGGCCTGCTGTCGCCCCTGGACGGGGTCAGGGCCGAGGATCTGCCTTTCGGGCGGTTGACCGCCCGTCTGGATCAGGATGGTGTGACTGAAGTGATCATCGCCCTGGATTCCAGTGTGGAGGGGGAAACGACCTCTCTCTACCTTCAGCGGCTGTTCGAGGGCCGGGGTCTGACCCTGACGCGGTTGGCCACGGGTATCCCCGTCGGCGGCTCCCTGGCCTACATCGACGAGGTGACTCTCCAGCGGGCTTTCCAGTACCGTCGGTCTTTCTGAGCCCATTTCAGGCCATTTGCCCTTCCGGCAGTGGCAGAATCCCATCAATATGTTGAAATTCACGGTTAAGTGGGTTTCCCCCGTGACGATACCTTGGGGGAGATAGTACTTCGTTTGCACAATGTCCAAAGCCGGCCTGGCCGGCGGGAGATCGTTTCATGGTCAGAGCCGAATGGGCCATCTTCGAAGAAGACTACTGGGCCATCAACAATGTCCTGGAAGACCTGCTCAAGAGCAGTCGTTCAGGTTTTGTGATGCTGATCGACCGGACCGGTCAATTGATCAGCCAGTGCGGCCCTGACGTGGAATTCGACCTGACCAGTTTTGCCTCTCTTTGCGCGGCCGATTTCGAGGCCAACTACCAGCTCGCCAAATTGATCGGGGAAAAGGACTTCAGCACCCTGTTTCATCAGGGGGCCCAGGACAGCATGTACCTCGGCAAGATAGCCAAGGGCGTTGTCCTGGTGGTCCTGTTCAACAAGAGCACGACCCTGGGGCTGGTCAGATTACGTGTCAAAAGGGCGATGGAGGAGCTCGACGGCATCATCGAGGCTCTCTACGAGAAGCTGGAGTACCGCAACGAGGAATACGATGCCATTGATGAATCTTTCACCCTCGAGGTGGAAGCGGAAATTGACAGTCTGTTCGCTGACTGAGACTGGGGGAACACCCCCCCCGGTCGGCAGGTCAAAAGGGGTAGAACCGTGTCGCTGATTAATTATTCGTCCCGAGAGATCAACTGCAAGGTCGTTTACTACGGCCCGGGTCTCGGAGGGAAAACCACCAACATCCAGTATGTCTACGAGAAGCTGGCGCCCGAAACCAAGGGCAAGCTGGTCACGTTGGCGACTGAGATGGACCGGACCCTGTTTTTCGACTTCCTGCCCCTGGAACTGGGCGAGGTGAAGGGGTTCAAGACCCGTTTCCACCTCTACACGGTTCCCGGCCAGGTGTACTACAATGCCAGCCGCAAGCTGATCCTGCGCGGCGTCGACGGCATCGTATTCGTGGCCGACAGCAGCGAGGCCCGCTTCGACGCCAACATCGAGGCCCTGTACAACCTGCATGATAACCTCAAGGAATACGACTTGAGCCTGGATGAGATCCCCTTTGTGATCCAGTGGAACAAGCGGGATATGCCCGACGCCATTCCCGTGGATGAACTCAACGAGGAACTCAATCCCGAGGGGTATGAAAATTTCGAGGCCGTGGCCGTCAACGGCGTGGGCGTTTTCGATACCCTGAAGTGCGTGGCCAAACAGGTGCTGCGCCAGCTGCAGACCGCCTGACCCCGGCGGCGAGTGGCCGATAGTTTTGCGACAGACCCCAGGGCGCGACGAAAGTCGCGCCCTTTCTGTTGCCGTCCACCGGAGGACAAGTTAGGTTCTCCCTCGGCACCATTTGTCCCGGATGGACCCTCCCGAAAGGAATTCCATGCCCCGCCCGCTCCTGTATACCATCGGTACGTTTTTCGGCTCCGGATTTTCGCCTTTTGCCCCCGCCACCGCTGCCAGTTTCCTGTTCATGGCCTTGTGGTGGCTGGCCTGGACCTTTCTCGGCCCGATCCCCCTGTGGCTGACCCTGGTGATGCTGGGAGCCGTCACCCTGATAGGTATCCCGGTGGCCGGTCAGCTGGAAAAGATCCATGGCGAAGATCCTTCCCTGGTGGTGATCGACGAGGTGGCCGGAATGCTGGTCACGTACATCGGATTGAACGCCGGCCTGACGGGATGGATCCTGGGGTTCTTCTGGTTCCGCTTTTTCGACATCCTCAAGCCCCTGGGAGTCCGCAAGCTGGAAAAGCTGGGCGGCGGCGGTGGGCTGGGCATCATGGCCGATGACATCGGCGCGGGGGTTCTGGCCTGCCTGGCCACCCACGGCACCGTCCTGATGCTGGCCCGCCTGGGGTATTGAACATGTCCGGGGCGGTTGCCGGGCCGACGGTTCAAATCATCGCCATCGGGGATGAACTCCTCGAAGGGCGGACCTCCGATACCAACAGCCGCCGCATCCAGCAGGCACTGGGGGCCCATGCGGTTCAGGTATCGCTGATCCAGGTGGTTCCCGATCGTGAAGAAGCGATTGTGCGGGCCCTGGACCGGACCGGGGCCGGAGATCTGGTTTTTGTGACCGGAGGGCTGGGGTCCACACCCGATGACCTGACGCGGGATGTGGTGGCCCGCTGGGCCGGTGTGGATCTGGCCGAGGATCCCGAGGTAAAGCAGCTGCTTCAGGAGCGCTGGAAAAAGCGGGGTATCAGGACCTCGCCCGGGTCGGTTCGTCAATCGCAGGTACCGCGGGGGATGACGCCCCTGCCGAACCCCGTGGGGTCGGCGCCGGGTCTGGCGGGCGGGTTGTGTGGGAGGACCCTGGTGATGTTGCCCGGCGTTCCCCAGGAATTGCAGGGCCTGTTGCCGGCCGCGGTGAAGTGGCTGGACGAAAACGGCCACCTTCCCCGGCCGCGCCGAACTCTTCTATGGCGGACCGCCCAGGCGTCCGAACTGGCGTTGGTCCGAACCTGCTCCGACATCAAGCTGAAATTTCCCCGGCTGGAATGGTCCTGGTGGCTGACGGACTGGGGGGTGGATATCCGGTTGGCGGCACCCGCCGGTTCCGCCGGCGCCGATGATCTCGCGGCTGCCGAACCGGAGATCGAAAGTGCATTGGGCCGGTTGATCTACAGCCGCCGGTCGGAAACCCTGCCCCAGGTGGTACAGCGTCGGATGCTTGACAGGAAGGCGACCCTGGCGGTGGCGGAATCCTGCACCGCGGGGATGATCGGTGCCACCATGACCGATCAGCCGGGATCGTCGGGATTTTTTCGCGGCGGTATTCTGGCCTACGCCGACCAGGTTAAAACCGGGCAGCTGGGGGTGCCGGAGGATCTGCTGCGGGACAAGGGAGCGGTCAGTCAGGAGACGGTGCTGTATATGGCGGCCGGGTGCCGTCAGCGGATCGGGACTGATTACGCGGTGGCCGTCACCGGCATTTCCGGACCGGAAGGCGGCACGGAGGATAAGCCCGTGGGTACCACCTGGATCGGCATCGCCACACCGGAGTCGGTTTTTGCCCGTAAGTACCGTTTCCCCGCGGACCGTGAACGCAACCGTTTACTGACCGTGGCGGCGGCGGTGGATTCAATGCGCCGGGTCCTCGAACTCGGCGATGGCGATCCTCCCTGGCAAGCTGCCGATTCCTGGTGCCGGCCGTCATGAGGATTTTCCTCGCCGTCTCCTGCGGGGAACAGTTGACCGCCGCCTTGACTACCGGGCTGGACAGCTGGCGATCCGGACCCGGCGGCGGTCTGGCCCTGCGCTGGGTGCGGCCTGATGCCTGGCATCTGACCCTGCAGTTCCTGGGTGATTGGCCCCAAAAGCGCCTCGAAAGCCTTGAAACGGCTCTTGAAGCCGCGCGCGACCAACCTGTATTTTCCCTTTCACCCGGCCGGATCGGCGGTTTTCCGAATTTGATCTCTCCCCGGGTTCTATTCCTGCATATGGAGAATGAAGGTCAGGCCGGGGCGCTGGCGGGGCGGGTGCGGAAAATTGTGGCTGAAACCTGGGGGAACGGGCCCCAGGACGATCGTGAATTCCGGGGCCATTTGACCCTGGCCAGGATCCGGGGCAGATTGTCGGGTGAAGATATCAACTTATTGGAGACATTAGAGTTGAATGACTTGCCTTCCATTCAGGTGACGGGTTTCAGCCTGATTGCCAGCGAACTGCGGCCCCAAGGGCCACGGTACAGGGAATTGGCTTTTTACCCGTTGCGAAAATAAGGCGAAAAACCTGTTGCGCCGGGATCCCGCTCCGTGCTATCTTGACCATCAAATCAGTGACATGAGCCCTGACCGGACGCTGGGACGACGGCAAAATTCAGGGACGCAATTCTGGTACACAATTCTGGTACGAAATGATTCATGACATGTCCGGACGGAACCGGGTTCAAGGTTTCGGGCGGGCCATCCGGGAGATGACAGGAATGGCTCTGAACAAAACACAAAACAAGAACAAGACAGAAGGAAAAGTGCTGGGAAAACCTGGTAAGGGGGATGACCGGGCCAAGGCCCTCGAACTCACCCGCGCCCAGATCGAAACGCAGTTCGGCAAAGGGTCGATCATGCTGTTGGGCGATACGAAGATCTACGATAACTTCGATGCCATTTCCACCGGTAGCCTGGCGCTGGACATCGCACTGGGTATCGGTGGGTTGCCTAAAGGCAGGGTGGTCGAAATCTATGGGCCCGAAGGCAGCGGCAAGACCACCGTGGCCCTTTCGGTGATCGCCAACTGCCAGAAGGACGGCGGCACCGCGGCGTTCATCGACGCCGAACACGCCATGGATCCGATCTATGCCCGCAAGCTGGGCGTGGATATCGACAACCTTCTGGTCAGCCAGCCGGACACCGGTGAGCAAGCCCTGGAAATCACCGAGATGCTGGTGCGCTCCGGAGCGGTGGACATCCTGGTTATCGACTCGGTGGCGGCCCTGGTGCCCCGGGCCGAGATCGAGGGCGAGATGGGCGATCATCACGTCGGGCTGCAGGCCCGGCTCATGTCGCAGGCCCTGCGCAAGCTGACCGGCGCCATCGCCAAGACCAACACCCTGGTCATGTTCACCAACCAGATCCGCATGAAGATCGGTGTCATGTTCGGCAACCCCGAAACCACCACCGGCGGCAACGCCCTGAAATTCTACAGTTCGGTGAGGCTGGACATCCGGCGCATCGGCGCCATCACGCAGGGTGAAGAGGTGGTGGGCAACCAGGTGCGGGTCAAGGTAGTCAAGAACAAGGTGGCTCCGCCCTTCAAGAAGGCCGAGTTCGATATCCTTTATGGCGAGGGAATCAGCAAGGAAGGCGACCTGATCGATCTCGGTGTCGAAGCCGAAGTCATTCAGAAATCCGGTGCCTGGTACAGCTTCGGCGAGGAGCGTCTCGGGCAGGGCCGGGAAAATGTGCGCATCTTCCTGAAGGAGAACAAGGACCTGTACGAGACCATCAAGGAACTTGTTTTCAAGCACTACGAAATCGGCGAATCTTCTGAAGATGCCGCCGCTGATAAACCCGCGGCTGCCACGGTGAATGGTTCCGTGGGCGGCGGGAAAGCCGCGGCCGCGGAGGCCGGAACCGGGGGACCTTAAGGTCCGGAAATCGAGGTCCGGATCATGAGGAACCGGTTTTTTGGGCGTGACCCCTGGTCACGCCCGCAGAATGACCACAGTGAACAGCCGGGCCCCCTTGCACAGGAGGCCCGGCTGCTTGACGTTCGCCAACAGGACAATTCAGTGTTCCTGATCCTGGATGACGGCAGCAATCTGGAATTGGCAGCTGAATCCGTTCCGCCGGGTTTGCCCGAAATCGGGGAGATGGTGGGGGGAGAGCTGCTGGCGGAACTCAGGTTGGGCGCCGAACGCAAACAGGTGGCCCGGATGATTTTCCGCATGCTGGACCGGCGGCTGCATCCGGTGGCCAGAATCCGGGACAAGGCCGCGGAAAAGGGATACAGTGTGGCGGCGGTGGATGCTGTCCTGGAACAAATGGCCGCGAGCGGTCTATATTCGGACCGGAAGTTCGCCGAGGCCTATTGCCGGGATTGCCTGGCCGGTCGGGCGGTGGGGCGCCGTTACCTGATCGACAAGTTGCGGGGCAAAAGGGTTCCTTCAGCGGTGGCCGCCGCGGCCGCGGGCGAGGTCCTGGATTCCGACACTGAAAATCAGCTGGCCGCCCGGGCTGCCGCGACCAGATGGAAACGGATCCGGGATCCCGAGGATATCAAATCACTGGCCAAGGTGGTGCGGTTCCTGCAAAGCCGCGGATTTGACGCGGGAACGGCCAACCGGACCGCGCGGCAGACGAAACCGGTCATCAGCAACGACTGAAGGTTTTTCAAGAGGCGGGACGTTTTTTCATGAAAATTCTGGTCACCGGCAGTGAGGGGATGTTGGGGCGTACCGTGATGCGGCGCCTGAATGGCGATCACGATCTGACGGGAGTGGATCTGGCTGACGGCGACCTGACCGATCCTCAGGTGGTGCAGGGTGTTTTTTCCGGAACGGAGCCGCAATGGGTTGTTCATTGCGCCGCTTGGACGGATGTCGACGGCGCGGAAGCTTCCCCGGAAGAAGCCATGGCCGCCAACGCGGGGGCGACGGAAAATCTGGCCCGGGCCTGTGACGCGGGCGGGGTGGGCCTGTGCTATATCAGCACGGATTACGTTTTTGACGGCCAGGGCACCGGCTTCGATGAAAACGATCAGCGCAACCCCATCAATCACTATGGGCTGACCAAGGCCCGGGGGGAGGAGCATGTTGCCGCCATGACGGCGCCCTGGCAGATCGTGCGGACGAGCTGGTTGTTCGGGGACGGGCGGGCCAACTTCGTCAAAACGATCAAGGGTCTGTTGGCCGTGAAGGACACCCTGCGCGTGGTGGAAGATCAGCGGGGTTGTCCCACCTCCGCCGAAGATCTGGCCAATGTCATCGGATTTCTTGTTTCGGGGCGCTTCGGTGGTATCTTCCACGGAACCAATGCGGGGGATACCACCTGGTACGGGCTGGCTCGCGAAATAGCGCGGGGCTGCGGAGCTGATCCGGACCGGATCGCGCCATGTCCGAGCAGTGAGTACCCACGCGCTGCAGTCCGCCCGGGGTGTTCGATTCTGCGCAGCAGTCATTTGGAAAAAATCGGCTGTCCGGACAGGCCTTCCTGGCAAACGGCCGTGGCCGATTATCTGCGTTATCTTGATTCCGGTCAGGCCGTTTTTCCCTGACCCGCATTTTGTTCAGGCCGAAAGGATTCGACTAACCATGTCTTCCTCCCGGAATTCTGCTTCACACCCGGAGGCATCCCTTCTTTTCAGGCAGGCGGTGGACGACCTTGTGGCCGCCCTCGGTCGTTTGGATTCCTCTCATCTTGAGGCGGTCACCGCTCTGGCCGGGGATGTGCACGCAGCCTGGCGGGAAGACGGGAAATTGCTGGTGTGTGGGAACGGCGGCAGCGCCGCGGACAGTCAGCATATCGTCGCCGAACTTGTGGGCCGGTTCCTTGCCGAGCGGCCCGGCTATCCGGCCATCGCCCTGACCGCCAATACCTCGATTCTGACTGCCGTGGGTAACGATTACGGTTTTGACCATATTTTTTCCCGGCAGGTCCAGGCCCTGGGCGGACCGCATGACGTTCTGTTGGTCATTTCCACTTCCGGGAATTCGGCCAACTGTGTTCTGGCGGTCGAAGAAGCCCGGCGCCACGGCATGAAGGCCCACGGTTTTCTCGGCGGCGATGGCGGCAGCCTGCTTCCGTTGCTTGACGGCGCCCTGGTCGCGCCGAGTGATTCCACGCCCAAGATTCAGGAAATCCATATCACCATGGGGCATCTGCTTTGCATGATCCTCGAAAAATGGCAAGACAACCCGGCAGGATGAACGCAACGTGATGACAATCTTCAAGGCCCTCCTGGAAAACATGCGACCGCGGCAGTGGACCAAAAACCTTCTGCTGTTCGCCGGGGTCATATTTGCCCAGAGACTGGGAGAGACCGCGTGCCTCACCCGGGCATTTCTGGGGTTCGCCGTTTTCTGTCTGGCTTCGGGCGCGGTCTACATTTTCAACGACATTGCGGACAGGGAACTGGATCGGCTCCATCCCTACAAGAGATTACGACCCATCGTCTCTGGTCGGCTGCCGTTGGATTGGGCGGTGCGTGGCTGCCTTTCCCTGCTGGTGATCTGTTTAATCAGTTCCTGGCTTCTGGGTCCCGAATTCCTGGGCATGGTGGGGCTGTTCTTTCTGTGGAACTGGTTGTACACGCGATGGCTCAAGCGGGTGCCGGTCCTGGACGTGATGGGCATCGGCATGAGTTTCGTGATCCGGGCCACCGCAGGGGTCATGGTCCTGTTGGCAGCTTGTCCCGGCGTGGGTATCTCACCCTGGCTTTTGCTGTGTACGTTCTTTCTGTCCCTGTTTCTCGGCTTCTGCAAACGTCGCGATGAACTTTTGCGCCAGGGAAGCGGCCCCGGGACGACACGCCCGGTCCTGCGGGACTACTCCGAGCCCATGCTCAACGCCCTGATCGGCGGCAGTTTTGCCCTGACGACCATGATGTATGCCCTGTACACCATGTGGCCTTCCACTCTCGAGCATTTCGGCACGGATGATCTCATCTATACGGTGCCTTTTGTCCTGATCGGCATGGGGCGTTACCTGTATCTGGTTTTCCTTGAAGATATGGGTGGCAAACCCCACGAGATTCTCTTGAACGATATCTTTATTCAGGTCATTGTCGTGGGCTGGATCGGTGTGGCCATCAAGATCATCGGCATCTGATCCGAAACCGCGCCCCGGAGGAAGTCATGCGAGCGGTTGTTGCTCTGGTGGAAGCCAGTCCCGAAACCATTGTCGAGGATTACGCCCGGGTTCTGGGACTCGCGGGGCTGGAGGAAATCCTCGCCGATGGTCCCGTGACCCTGGTTCCCCAAACCCATCCGCAGGGCTGGTTCCCGGGCGCGGGCAGCCCGCCCTGGCAGCTCGACGGTGTTTTGGCCTGGCTGGAAAGTCTGAATGGCCGGGCTCTTGAGGGCGCTGTTCCCAACTCGAAGATGCCTGTTGTTTTTCCGGCCTTGTCATCGGGCGGCGCGGCCGGATCTGCCGGTTGGGCCTGGGATGACGTCATGGCACGTCGCGGGGCGCCGCCGGCCTCGGATCATTTTCGCAGCCCGCGGTCTTTTCGTGCGGAACCCGCTCTGCCCGGTCTGGAAACCGCCATGCCCAAAGGGTTGACCCTGCCCTCGGGACTGCGCGATCGGGCTGCACTCTTTCTTCCGGTCCCCTCCCTTCAGGGGGGAGGACCGTTGTCAGGGTCCGTGGATCTTTTGCGAGCGCTCCTGGCGCCGGGCCTGCGTAAGGTCAATGGCCTGGCTACCGAGGAAATCCATGCCGATATCATCCGTTTCGCCCAACAGGCCCTGCCGGGTCTGGGTGTGGTGATGGACGCGGTGCTCTGGCAGGTGGGCCGCCGGCCCGGGGCAAGTCTGCCGGTGGTGCGCAACATTCTGCTGGCCGGCAGTGATCCGGTGGCCGTGGACGCGGTGGCTTCGCGGTTGGCGGGCAGGGTGCCTGAGCAGGATCCCTGGTTTCGGTATTGCCGCGATCACGGGTTGGGGGCCGTCCGTGAAAGTGATATCAGGTTGACCGGCCGTGATGAATTGATGAATCTTGATTTCGGGACTCCCGACCGGACCGCCGCCCGGTCCTTCAGGGGACCGGACCGGTTTCCCCTGGCGGATTTTTTCAACCGCACATTCAGGCGGCCATCCTTGTTGAAGCGATATGCCCGGACTCCCTGGGGCAGACTTTTTGATGACTACAGGGCCGGCATCCCGGCAGGAGAATGAGAATGAATGATGTCGGATTCACACGCGGCCGCAAGGAAATCGGCCGCACGGTCGGCGTCCGGGCTCCGGCCAAAGTAAACCTCCATCTGGAAGTCCTTCGCCAGCGCCACGACGGTTTCCATGAAATTGAAACCATCCTGCAGGCCGTTTCCCTGTTCGATGAACTGCGGGTAACCCTCATTGAACAGTATCAGGGGGGCGAACCGGATATCGCGATGTCCGTCGATGGGGGCGATGGCAAAGTGCCCGCCGACGAGACCAATCTCTGTTGGAAGGCGGCGCGGAAATTCTGTCTTGATACGCGGCTTTCGGGACGGATTCAAATCCATCTGGAAAAACATATTCCCACCGCGGCGGGCCTGGGCGGGGGCAGCAGCGATGCCGCCGCCGTGCTGGTGGCCTGCAACCGGTTGTTCCGGACAAACCTGGATCCGGGCGAACTCGAGATAATGGGGGCCGGTCTGGGTTCGGACGTTCCATTTTTTATCCGTGGGGGAACCGCCATCGGGCGGGGGACCGGAACCGATCTTTCGCCGCTGCCCGCGGTAAGGACCGGCCAGTTCCTTATTGTCAAACCTGCCTTCGACTTAAAGACCCCTGAGGTTTACGGCAACCTCAAAA
Source organism: Candidatus Krumholzibacteriia bacterium (assembly GCA_030592845.1). GTDB lineage: Bacteria > Krumholzibacteriota > Krumholzibacteriia > LZORAL124-64-63 > LZORAL124-64-63 > JAGLCY01. The sequence goes on from JAUVII010000011.1 coordinate 26,876, forward strand.
TGGGATTGACAGTCAACAGCGCAAAAGCTAACATCCGAGTAATAAGACCCCTGCTGGTCAGGTTCCCACAGAAATCCTGGCCGGGGTTCAATCGACTTGAGGATGTCGTTCTGCCTTCCCAGCCGTTGTTGCAACGACTTGTGCTGGAATTGAAGCAGCTGGCGCCGGTTGCCATGTTATGCGGAAGTGGCTCTGCCGCGGTGGGTATTTTTACCGAAGGATATGATCTGACGGAGATCGTGGAGGAGTTCAAGGAGCCGGGATTGTTTTTGAAAGTTGTCGGGCCGCATGCGGCGGGTGTTGAGATTACGGATGATTGAGGACCCTGCCGAGCCTTGCAGCATTGAGTATGGGCTCGCTACGGAGAGGGAGAATCTTGGATATTTCCGAAATCAGGATCACATTGCGCGATGACAACAAGCTCAAAGGGTTCGCCAGCATCACCCTGGAAAATGCCTTCGTCATCCGGGGACTGAAGATCATCGAAGGGGCCTCCGGTCTCTTCATCGCCATGCCCAGTCGCAAGCGCAAGGATGGGACCTTCCAGGACATTGCTCATCCCATTAATATGGCGACACGGGAGTGGATGGAAAACCAGGTCATTGCCGCCTATCGGCAGGAAATTCAACGCGTGGAGAATGGTGAAGTCCCCCCTCCGACACGTCACGGGAACTTTGATGATGATGACCACGGTTCCGTGATGGAGGAGAGTTTTTGATCCTCTGGTCGTGACTGGGGCGTCGTCAAGTGGTAAGACACAAGGTTTTGGTCCTTGCATTCGCAGGTTCGAGTCCTGCCGCCCCAGCCAACCACTTTGCCTGGTATTTCACCTCTCCCGCAAAACCCGCTACATTCTCCCTGGAGGAACCGTCCCATGCCAAATGAACTTGTCCTGATCGGTGGAAGCGCGCATCCGGTCATGGGGGAACGCATCGCGGAGTGCCTGGGCAGCAAGTTGCTGGATGTGGAAATCGGTCGGTTCTCCGATGGTGAAATCAATATCAAGATCATGGAAAACATTCGCGGGACGGATGTTTTCATCATTCAGCCGACCATGCCGCCGGCGGAAAACATTCTGGAACTCCTGCTGATGATCGATGCCGTCCGGCGCGCCTCGTGCCGCCGGGTCACGGCGGTCATTCCCTACTTCGGTTACGCGAGGCAGGACCGCAAGGATCAGCCCCGCGTTCCGATCGGCGCCAAACTGATGGCCGACCTCATCACAGGCGCGGGCGCCAACCGGGTCCTGACCATCGATCTGCACGCTCCCCAGATTCAGGGTTTCTTCAATATCCCCCTGGATCACATCTATTCGGCTCCGGTTCTCCTGAAACACTTCTGGGATTTTCCACGGGAGAACATGTCCGTCGTGGCGCCTGATGTGGGATCGATCAAGATGGCCCGCGCCTTCGCCAAACGTCTGGATGTGGGGCTGGCCATCATCGACAAGAGGCGGCCTCGCGCCAACGAAGCGGTCGTCATGAATTTCATCGGTGAAGTGGCCGGCAAGGATGTCCTCATTTTCGATGACATGATCGATACTGCCGGTACCCTGGCGGACGCCGCGCGGGTCATCATCGAGGAACAGGAAGCCCTTTCGGTAACCGCCTGCTGTACCCATCCGCTTCTGTCCGGAAGGGCCCTGGAAAGGCTCACCGATTCCCCCATCAAGGAAATTGTGGTTAGCAACACCATTCCCTTCGACCGGTTCGACCAGTGTCCCAAGATCCGCGTATTGGATATGGCCCCCCTGCTGGCGGACGCCATCGAACGGATCCATCTGGAGAAAACGGTCAGCGCCCTGTTTGTCTGAGCGAAGGGCTCGTTCCACGGCTGCCCGGCTTGACATCAGCTGAAACAGGTGCTTCTTTAAGCAGTCATTTTCCGGAAACGTGGCCTTCCGCCCGGAGTAGCTTTCCCTTGCAGCTGGCGGAGTTGCGATTTCCATACAGGCCTTTGTGCCAGGAGGATCCTTGCCGCCACCTGCGGCGAGCCCTTGTTCCCGGTTCCCGGCCCTCGGCTCGGGACCAGAATTTGCGGAGGAGACACCATGGGTCTCATTAATCTTGATATCTTTCCCCGGTCCACCACAGGCAAAAACGCCAACCGTCGCACGCGTGCCGCAGGCCGTGTTCCCGCGATTATCTACGGCAAGGACCGTGCTTCCGAAAACATGGAGCTGGACGCCCACTCCTTCAAGGTGGTCCTGTCCCGGATGGCCGGTAGCAGCGCCATTTTCCGTTTGAATCAGGAGGGTGTGGATGATGAAGCCATCGCCCTGCTGCGCGAAGTCCAGCAGAACCCGGTGACCGACGAGATCCTGCACGTGGACCTCATGGAGATTCCCCGCGGCGTGGATGTGACCGTCGAAGTGGCCCTGCAGGTCATCGGCGTCAACCAGGTCGTCAAGAACGGGGAGGGTTCCGTGGCCATGGCGCTGAACGCCATCGACATCAGCTGCCGTCCGAGCCAGCTGCCCGATTTTCTCGAGGTCAACATCGAGGGTCTGGAACTCAACGAGAAGATTTTCGTCAAGGATATCACCACCCCGGCGGGTGAGATCCTTACCGATCCTGAAGCTCTGGTCCTGAACATCAAGCCGCTCGCAGCCGAGATTATCGAGGAAGAAGAGGAGCTCGAAGAAGGCGCCGAAGGTGAAGAGGGTGCTGAAGGTGAAGGTGAAGGCGAAGACAAGGGTGATGACAAGGCCAAGGACAAGGACAAGGCCAAGGACAAGGCCAAGGACAAGAAGGACGACTGATTGTCCTGTTCACCTGATCGTTGATTTTTACCTGTGCAGCCGGCCCGGATTCGTGGCCGGCTGCTTTTTTACCGCTGCCCGGTTTGCGGGTTGGTCGCAAGGAGCCTGCCTTGAAGGATCCGTCCCTGAAGCTGATTGTCGGTCTGGGAAACCCCGGGGAATCCTATCGGTCCAACCGGCACAACCTGGGATTCAGGGTTGTCGATGAAATTGCCCGGCGTCGGGGCCTGTCCTTCAGGTCCGGCGGTGAATCCTATGAAATTGCCGAACGGACGGATCCCGCCAACGGCTTGGTTCTATTGAAACCGCTGACCTACATGAATCTCAGCGGTCGGGCCGTGGCCGCCTGGTCAAGGGATTCAGGGGTGGCCGTTACCGGATTGCCGGTGGCCACTGATGTCGAAGTTCTCGATGATGGAGCTGTGCGGCCCCTGGTTGTTTGCGACGATTTGAGCCTGCCGCTGGGTTCGGTTCGGCTCCGTCCCCGGGGCTCCAGCGGAGGACAGAACGGTCTGGAATCGGTGATCGGTCAGGTCGCGGGAGAGGAATTCCCCCGTCTGCGCCTTGGTATTGCCCCTTTGGAGCGAGAAATTGATCCCGCCGACTGGCCCGACCATGTCCTGGCCGATTTTGACCCTGGAGAGAGCGCAACGGCCGAGAATCTGGTAAAACACGCCGCCGATGCCCTGGAATTCTGGCTGGAACACGGCTTGGAACCAACGATTTCCCGCTTCAACCGCCGTGTGAGACCGGACACCGAAGATTCCGCGTGAGGTTTCTTTCTTGCGGGATCGAGAGGTGGTGGATATATTGCCTCCTTGCCGATAAAGGCTGTCATGGTCGTAAAGACCTGCAAAAAAATGAATACCAGCTGAAAAGCTGAGTACTCACATCCCTACCCGGGCTGACGCGTGTGGGCGGTCACAAGCTGACCGACTGCGTGAATAAAGACTCGGGTCATCAGTCCGAAGGGAGGTGTAACCAGTGAAAAAATATGAGCTCATTTTCATTCTGAAGGCTGACCAGCCCGAAGCTGAGATGGTGGCGCGCGTCGACCGTGTCCGGGATATTCTCGGTGCGACCAATGGCGAAATCACCCAGGAAAACCACTGGGGAGTGCGGCGTTTGGCCTATGAGATCCAGTATGAATCCCGGGGAAACTATATGTTCCTCAGATTCAAGGGCGATGGTACGGCTGTTTCCGAACTCGACAAATTCCTGCGTCTTGACGACCAGGTGCTTCGGCATCTGATCGTGGTGGACGAGGAATGGGACGACCGGAACCGCGCGGCCATGGCCAAGCGGCGGCAGGACCGCCCACAAGAATCCGCCGGAGCTCCCGAATAGGGAACCGGCTCCCCAATGATCAGTCCTGTTCCGTTTTCCCGGCTTCCCCGGTGAAACGCCGGGGCAGGACAATGTAAAAAAGGAGAATCCGATGGCCCGTAAAAACCTTCGGATCAAGAAGAAGAAGAAGAAAAGAAGGCATGGCAAACAGAAGGTCTGCTTTTTCAGCAAGACCGGCATGATTGCCATCGATTACAAGGATGAAGAGCTGTTGCGCCGCTTCGTGACCGAGCGCGGCAAGATTGCTCCCCGGCGAAATACAGGGACGGTTCCCAAGTTCCAGCGTCCGTTGGCTGTTGCCATCAAGCGGGCACGGCACCTGGCTCTGTTGCCTTTCGTGAAGGAATACTACCGGTAGCTTCGGCTGCGTTGGAGCGGAACCGGAATGCCGAAATCGTGGTCCGGATACCTGCCGCCCATGTTGGCGGCAGCGGTGACACTGATACTGACCGCGGCCTACGCCGCGGCCGCGGGTGTGACCGATCCCGCCGGTCCCGTGGCTGGTTTGGCCATGCTTCTGCTGATTCCCGTCCCGCTGGGGATTGCGGTGATCTGGGGAAGCGCGGTTCTGACCTGCCGGCCTTTCCAGGCGGCCTTTGTCGGCGCCCTGGTTTGGCTGGTCCTGAGTTACTTTCTGTTTCCGCGGGATATTGTCTGGCAAATGTCGGGCAACATTGCCGCGGGTCTGGTTGCCGGGGTGGCCCTGGGGCGGCGATGGCGATTGGACCTGGCGTTGGCGGCGGTGGCCGCGGCCCTGCTGCCGGTAATTGTCTGGACGGTTGTCCAGGTACCGGTCACCGAGCAACTGGGGTTGGTCACTGACCAGATGCTCAGCGTTCTGGAGGACAATCTCCCGGCGGGCGCCAACGAGGATCAGCGGATCCTGGTCCTGGCCGAAGAAAAGCGCAACCTGGAGAGCATGGCCGCACTGGCGGAGAAAATCTATCCCTTCGTGATGGGGGTGGGATTGCTGGGCCAGGGGGGGATCATCCTCGCGCTGGTTTTGTTTGCGGTAAGGCGCCTGGGTTTCGCTCTTGCGGGCTGGCCCCTGCCACGGTTCTCCCGCTGGAGGCTGCCGTTTTATCTGGTCTGGCTGCTGGCTCTTGGCATCGGATTGATGTTGACAAGAGCGCCCTATGTGGCGACCGCCGGGCTGAATCTGGCTTTGTTTGTGGCCTGCGTATTGAGTGTTCAGGGTATCGCGGTTCAGTTCCATGTGACGAGCCGGATGCTCTCGAAACTGGGAAGGCTGGTCTACTGGCTGGTGATGGGGTTCTTTTTCGCACCCCTGATCATGGCGAGCGGGGTGGCTCTTGGGTTGGTGGATCAATGGGTTGATTTGCGGCACCTGAGGACAGGGTCCGGCGAAGATGACGGGAACGTCGGGAAACCCGGGGACCTTGAATAGAATGATTAACGTGAAGAAGGTGGTTTGAGATGGATGTGATCCTGATGCAAAGCGTGGAAAATCTGGGTGAAATGGGGGAGACCGTCTCCGTCGCCCGGGGTTTCGCGCGCAATTACTTGATTCCCCAGGGGTTGGCCGTTCTGGCCACCGAGGGGCATCGCAAGCTGGTCGCCGAGCACATGAAGCTCGAATCCAAGCGCGACGATCTGCGCAAGGCCGGGGCCGAGGAACTGGCCGCCAAGCTGGGCGAGCTCTCCTGCACCATCACCGTGCAGGCCGGAGACGACGACAAGCTTTTCGGTTCGGTGGGACCCCGCGATATCGCCGACGCCCTCAAGGCCGACAGTGGCGATTTCGACTACAAACAGATCGTGCTGGATGAAGCCATCAAGCAGCTGGGCGTGTATTCGGTGCCCGTGAAACTTCATCCCGAAGTGGAAGTGACCGCCAAGGTCTGGGTCGTCAAGGCAACCACCTAGGGGCCTGGCGCACATGAGCACCTTGCGGAACTCCTCTTCCCCCGCGGACCGGCGGGGAATCTGCGTCATCATGGCGGGGGGCCGAGGCACGCGCTTCTGGCCCCTGAGCCGTACCGATAGCCCCAAGCAGCTTTTGGCCCTGGCCTCCGGGCGCAGCCTGTTGCGGGACACCTTCGACAGGGTGGCCCCGCTGGTGGGCGCGGACCGCATCCTGGTGGTGACCAGCGGCAATCTGGCCGCTGCCACCGAGGCCGCCTTGCCCGACCTTCCTTCCGGCAATGTCATTACCGAACCGTGGGGCCGCAATACCGCCCCCTGTGCCGTACTGGGCATGGGGCTGGCGGGCCGTATCGACCCTGACGCTCCAGTGGCTCTTCTTCCCGCCGATCATTTCATTCCCGACGACGAGGCCTTCAGGGCACAATTGACCGAGGCTTTTTCCGTGGCGGCCGACAATGAAACGGTTGTCACGTTGGGGATCACGCCGGACAAACCGGAAACCGGATACGGCTATATTGAAATCTCCCCGGCCACTGATCCGTCCGGCCCCGCCGATGGCCTGGCCTTCCATGAAAAGCCGGACGCGGTCACGGCGGAAGCCTATGTCCGCAGCGGCAGGCATTTCTGGAACAGCGGAATTTTCATTTGGAATCCGCGCCGATTTTCCGCCGCCGCCGCGGCCCACCTGCCCGAGGTGGCGGACCTGATGAAGCCGGCGGTGGATTCTCATGGAACCGATGCCTTCGTGCCGGCGTTGGAAGACGGCTACCGGAATTGCCCGTCGGAATCCATCGATGTCGCCGTCATGGAAAAACTCACGGACTTTCTGGTCCTGCCGGCGGCCTTTCGCTGGTCGGACCTGGGCAGTTGGGATGCCTGGGGTGATTTGGCTCCCACCCTTCCGGACGACAACCGGGGCCGCGGAGACCTGGTGGCCCTCGACAGCTCTGGAAACATTTTGTATGCACCCGATCGTTTGGTGGCACTGTTGGGAGTCAGGGATCTTGTCGTGGTCGATACCCCCGACGCCCTGTTGGTCTGCCATAAGTCCCAGGCTCAAAAAATTAAAGAGATCATCGTTCGATTGGAAGAAAAGGGTCGCTCCGACCTGCTTTGAATCGATTGTTCCGGCTCGCGCCAGAGCCCCGACCAAGGAGTACGTCACATGTTCGCCGTTCGCCGCCAGTTGGTTTTAATTGTAGCAATATCCTCCCTCGCACTACTGGCCGCCTGCCAGGATGGGGCTTCTTCCGACTCGGGTCCCGGAACCGGGGGAAAGGATTTCCGGTGGCAGCCGCTGTACGGTGATGGAACCAACGATACATCCGATATCATCGCCAAAGTGGGCGATGTCAAGATCACCAGTCGCGACCTCGAGCTGTATCTGGATGAATTGCCTTCCGCCCAGCAGAACAGGTTTCAGGGCGCCGACGGGGAGCGCCTTCTTCTGAAGCGAATGATCGAAAATGCATTGATGGTCCAGGGAGCGGTAGCCAAGAAGTTGTACAACGACCCGGATGTGGCCCGGACCTTCATTTCGGAGCGGCGCAATACCCTCAGCTCGGCCATGATCAATTACGGCTTGCTTCGTGACATGAAACCCACCGAGGACGAAGCCCGTGAGTATTTCACCAATCACCGGGGAACCTACCGTCAGCTGGGTATCGTCAATGCCCGGCACATCGAAACCCTGACCAAGAAAGACGCCCAGGAGGCCTATGCACGTCTGTCCGAGGGGGGGCGGGGAAACGACTGGATAACCGTCATGAAGGAACTGTCGGTCAACAGGGAAACCGCTGATTTGAAAGGCAGTGTCGGCTGGTTCAATCAGGGTGGCGGCATTCCCACGGTCCCGAACTCCGCCAAGTTCACCAGTGCCGCCTATAGTCTGGAATTCGGATTGAATGCTCCTTTCCGGGTGGTGGACCGGTGGCATGTGGTCGAGATCCTTAATCGCGAAAACGAACGGCCCATGACTTTCAACGAGGCGCGGGGTCAGGTCGAAACCGAGATGCTGCCCGCCTGGCAGAACGGAGTCATCAGGGATTATTACCGGAGCGCCCGGAAGACCTATCCCGTGGAAATGATGGGCCGGTTCGCCCCGGGCCAGGGCCTTTCGGTGGACGAACTCTTCGCCCGGGCCATGGCTGTCGCCGACCCCATGCAAAAGATAGATCTCCTCAATCTGGTCTATTCGGACTATCCTGAAAGTGACCGGGCGGACGATGCGCTGTTCATGGCTGCCAATGTCGCCCTGGAACAGTGGTCGGATGTGAAGGTGGCTGAGCGGTACCTGCGGTTGTTGTTGGAGGATTACCCTGACAGCGATCTGGCCGCGGACGCCCAGTTTCTCAAGGACAATCTCTATAATCCCGATGTCATGAATCCACAGACCATGGAAGACCTGCGTAAGTAGGTTTATGAGGGAGGCGGAAAGATGTCAGAAAAAATGATGCCAGCGATATTGATCCCCGGGAAACACGGGCAATCGGCTGGTCGCCTGTTGGCGGTTCTTGCCGTTCTGATGATGGTTCTGACCGGCATCGGCGGCAACGCGGTCCTGGCAGAGGTGGAGACATCCGTTACGGTTGAGGATCCCGGACCTGGTGAGCCTGCTCCCCGGGAAGGGATCTGGGTGGATTTCTTCTTCGGAACGGGCGTGGACCTTGAAACACGAGCGGTTACCGGGTCCGCCGGCGCCTTCGCCGCGGACGGTGGCAGGGTCTATTGTCTGACCCGTGTGCATGGTATGACACCTCCGGCTTCGGTGACGCACGCCTGGTACTACGAGGGCAAGACCATGGCCCGCGTGGACCTGACCATCGGTTCGGAAAATTGGCGGACCTGGTCCTCTAAATCGTACCTGCCCAATTGGACCGGCAACTGGGAAGTGAAGGTCCTGGACGAAGACGGAATGGTCCTGGGCTCAGCTGGGTTTGAAGTGAAGTAGGAGGCTTCCATGGTGCGGTTCCAGAGGGGCGGAGGGACACCCGTCCTTTTGCTGTCAGCCTGGCTTGGACTTTGCTGCCTTGGGCTTTTTAGCCTTTCGGCCTGCAGTTCGGGGGGGCGGCCCGCCGCCGGCCCCGATCAGTTGTCAGGTTCGGACCGGGAACAGGCAGATCGCCTGTTCCAAAGACTCACCCGTGAGCATTCCCTCCATCTCGACCAGAAAGCTCTCGCGGTAGCTGACGTCCTGTTGGCACAATATCCGACTTATTCCCGCAATGATGAAGTTCTGGTCATGGCCATCGATTCGGCCAAGGGTTTGGGGGATACCGGGCGCGCCCTGGACCTGACCGACCAGCTTGTGCTGGGTTATCCGGCGAGTCCGCACGTGAAGAGGGCCCTGGGTCAGGGTGTGGACCTGGCCACGGCCGAGGGTGACACCATGCGGGCGGCCGGCTATCACGTCGCACTTTTCGATAGGGATCCCAGTGGGCAATCCGGCGCCGACGGGCGGCCGGTGGCGGCCTCCCTTTTGGCCACCTTGAATCTCGATCAGTTGAACGAGCTCTCTTCCTCTTCAGCGGCAGGCGCCATGCAGCTCTATCTGGGATATCTGAGAGTGGGGAAGATGCTTCAGGACGACCAGATTGCCGCTGCCGAAACCGTGGTCCGGGATCTGCAGGCCCAGGCTCCGGAAAATGTCTGGACCCTGGCGGCGAGTGATCTTCTGTTTGGTGGCTCCGGTGCGGCCGGAGCCACGAGTATCAGCGAAGTCCGTCCCCACCGGGTGGGGATTGTCTGCCCCCTGACCGGGAGATTCGCTCTCCTTGGCAATGCCTTCTACGATGCCGCGCTGTTGGCTCTCGATGTTACCAACGCGGAACTGGAAACGAATTTCGAACTCAGGGTCGAGGACAGCGAGGGAGACCCGGTGGCCGGCGCCTTGGCCGCGCGGCGTCTGTGTCGCGAAGAAGGCAGCATAGCCCTTCTGGGTTCCCTGATGAGCAACCCCACCGCCACCGTGGCGCTGGTTGCCGATCTTTGGCAGGTGCCCCTGGTATCTCCCACCGCCACCAACGAGCGCATCTGGGAACTGGGCGAAGGCATTTTCCAGACAAATTTGACAGGGCTGTACGAGACACGCCTGATGGCAAACCTGGCTACGATGGTCATGCTGAAAAAGCGCTTTGGCCTGTTGTATCCCGACACTCCCGAGGGCCGGGGTTACGCCGAGGTGTTC
>JAUVII010000318.1 GCA_030592845.1 Candidatus Krumholzibacteriia bacterium
CGTCGTCGTCGGTTTCGGCGATGGTCATGCCTCCCGGGAAAACGACGTTGGGAACCTGACCCACCATTTCCCACAGCTCCCTCGGTTCCAGGAAGTTGTTTTTTGTCCGGCCCAGAACCTGCCGGGGGTCCTCCAGATCCAGAAGAACCGCACCGGCCTGATAGATGTTGGCGCCCAGGAAATGGGTGGCCACCCCGTGGTAGATGTGCAGCCATCCTTCCCGGGTCTTGATCGGAGGCGGGCCCGAACCGATCAGTTCATCCCAGTAGTGGGGCCTGCCGGCCATGATGGGGCCGAGGTCCTCCCAGTCGACGAGATCATCCGAGGCCGAAAGAACGATTCCCCTGCCGGTGCGGGGGCCGCCACCGGACCGGCGGTCGTTGGGCCGGTCCAGCATCAGGTAGCGGCCGTCGATCTTTTCCGGGAAGAGAACTCCGTTGCGCGTATCACGGTTGAGGTTGATTCCGACCAGTTCCAGCTGGTTGAGACCCGCGAATCCAGCCTGGGGTTTGCCGACTGCCCGCCATACCGCCAACCGGCAGCCCCGATCCGTGTCCACGGCGGTGACGACCACCAGCCGGTCTTCCAGCGGGGTGATGCGGGCATCGTAGATGTGGTGGATGATCAAGGGTTTCCCGGTGTCGGGGTCCACCAGGTTTTCAAGACCGGAATATTCGACAGGGCGTTTCGCCAATTTGAATTTGTAACCGTCGCCGCGGGCGGGAATCGTAAATGTCCGCCGGCCCCTGGTCTGTACGCGCAACAGCAAATAGGTTTTGCCGCCTTTTTCCACCGCGCCGGGGTTGAATACACTGCTGGGATCGACAATTTCCGGCGGCATGGCCGGAATGTCACGGCGGGTCAACAGCGGTACGTCACCGTGTCTTTTGAAAATCATGGTTTCCTTTCCAGCCGGCCGTATTGGTCGATGGTCGCGGTTCCATAAGGTGTATCGAGCCTGGCGGTGAATCCGCTTCCACAGGTTTCCAGGGAAAGGAACCATTCCCCGGGCAGGGGGCTCAGACCGGCAGGGACACCGAGTTCGTCCAGGGATGAAGCAAAATGCCCGTGATCCTCGAACCACTGTTTTTGCAGATAATAAACAGGCATCAATGCAGCTGCGGCAGTGATGGCCTGATGTTCGGTGGAAGCGGAATCAAAATCGGTGAAGGCCTCGGGAGCGAAAACAACCTCGCCCCACATTTCGGGGTAGTGCATGGCGATCAGGCCCTGGGGTGACCAGACCCAGTTGTTTTCGGGCAGAGATTTTCCGGTAGCCGGGTCGGTGAGTTTTTCATAGCGGCCGTCCACGATTCGGGTCCGCCACTGGACACGGGAAAAATTGACGCGCCAGATGTTCCCCGGTTCGGGGGGCGACGGCCGGCCGGCGGCCTGGCCCAGAACATCCCAGGGGATGGCGATCTCGACGGACCATCCGCTGTCCTCGTCACCCGGATCGTTGATGGTGCCGTCCACATGTACCGCCGTCTTGAGCCCCTGGATATCCCAGGCGTTGATCGCGGGCCCGCCGTCCCGGTAAGGGCGCACCAGCATCAGATCCCATTCGGTCCCCAGGGCGTTGATTTCCAATTCGTAATACAGGTGGTTGTCGCCGTCGGGATCGATGAATACCTCGAAGTCGTTGTCGTGGTAGATGACGGAGTCCCTCTCTTCGAGAGTTCCCCAAACGTGAGGCTCCTCCATCTGGGCGGCGATGTAGAAGTAGTTGTCGTCCCACAACATGCGAACCGAGGTGGGGTAGGTCGGCGCCGGCTGGACAGGTCCTTCGATATCGACGAATTCACTGGTCGGGGCGGCAAGTTCCCAGGCCTGTTCATCCAGTTTCCCGTCAATTGTGAGTGGCCCCGTGGCCCGTGTGCAGACATACTGGCGCGGCTCAAATTCCAGTTTGGGGATTTCAAAGCCGAAAGATTCGATGGCCGGTCCGCAACACAGGCAGATCAAATACAGGGCCGCTTTCCAAAAAAAAGGGCGCATCCGATTGTCAGGGAGCAGGCATGGCGTCATCAGGTGTGGACCCTCGCGGAATAAACAAAATCCGGCACGGAACGAGGGATGGATTTTACCACACGGACAGCCCGCTGGGACAACGGTTACTTTCGGACGATGCGGCACCGGTCGGGCACGATGACGAGGCCCACGATTTCTCCGCGCACCGGCAAACGCACCAGGAAATCCATCTCTGCCGGAGTTCCATCCTCCGGCGGTCCGAAAGCCAGGGTGGAATGTGACGGCGGCCGGCAGCCCTCGGGAATACGCCGGTCTTCCAGCAGGTAGCCCTGGTCCCGGACGACGGCGGTCCCTTCCCTGGTAACGACCGTCACTTCCAGGGCTCCCGGAACCAGGGAGAGCCGGATTCCCGGATCGAGGCGGGCGGTAAACCGGTAGTAACCATTGCCCGACCGGTCAGCCAACAGAGCGGGCGGAACGTGCCTTCGCCGGGCCACACTCTTGATGATCTGGGGATCCCGGCGGGAGAAACCCTGGCTTTTAAGTTGGCCCAATTCGGCCTCGACCAGGTCCAGGCGCAGGCTGGATCCCGCCGACAGTTGGAAGCCTTCCCCGTTGAAACTCGCCTTGGCGCAAATCGGTCTCGAATAAACTGCGGGATAGTTTCCCGGCACATGGGTGCACCCGCCCACGCCAAGGAACAGGGTCGCGGACAAAAGTACAACTGGCCACCGGATTGCCCTCCCGGACCCGGATATCCTGGATGATGACATAATTATTGGCCTCCCGAATGACTGA
>JAUVII010000027.1 GCA_030592845.1 Candidatus Krumholzibacteriia bacterium
CCCAAAATGAGGGCCCCGGTGGCGGCTGCACTTGCCTTGAGGAAATCACGACGGCTGAGGTTGGCTTTGCTGATCATGACTTGCCTCCCTTGGCGACTTTGGCGACGGCTTTCTTGATCCGCAGGTATGTTCCGCAACGGCAGAGCACGTCGGACATCTCGGCGACGATTTCCTTTTCGCTGGGGTTGGGATTTCGATTAAGCAAGCCGGCGGCGGTCATCAACTGGCCGGGCTGGCAGTATCCGCACTGGGGAACCTCTTCTTCGATCCAGGCCTTCTGGAGGGGATGCAGATCGGTGCCGGCCAAGCCCTCGATTGTCGTGATTTTGGTTCCGACAGCATCGGAGGCGGGCATGGTGCACGAGCGTTCAGCGGCGCCGTCGATCAGAACGGTGCAGGCTCCGCATTCAGAAATCCCGCAGGAATATTTGGTGCCCGTCAGGCCGAGGTGGTCGCGCAGGACCCAGACCAGGGGAGTATCGGGGTCGATGTCGAGGGTGTGCGTTTTACCGTTCACGCTGAGGGTCAGCTGAGCCATGAGGGCTCCCTTCACGGAGAGGCCGGGGGAGGGCGCTGGTTTCCGCTGACAATACACGAACAGTATTTTGGGAGGAACCTATTTCGACAGTGGGATTTTGATCAGGATCTCGGATTTATGCTCATGCCAAAGCCGGTGGCAGGATCCGCACAGCGTTATCAGGTTATCCGCTTGATTGGTGCCACCACGGTTGCGGGGCACGATATGATGAACTTCGAGAAAGCGTGTCCTGCCGCAGCCGGGCGCCTGACAACGGTTCTGATCGCGGGCAAGGACCTGCCTTCTTACGCGGGGCGGAATGGTCGTTGAATTTCGACCGCCATGCTCGCAAACCTGGGCATCGCAACGCATTCGGTCGGCATCGGCCCTGCCAATTTCGCGCTCGCCGGAATCGGTTTGGACGGTCAATTTACCGTGGTTTTCGTGAACATGAATTTGAACCGGAGGGCGGCTGGTGAGGGCCCCCCGGGGGGCCTTTTCCTTCGACTCGACCAATGCCGCCAGACCTTCCAACATCAACTCCGCCCGGTCGTTCGGAACTCCGCCCAGCTTGTGCAACCGCTCGACCAGGGCTGCCCGGCGCGCTTCCTGTTCGGGTGTCAGGTCCATCTGGAACCGCACCGGCAATTCCCGGGGCGCGACCACCGTGGGTGCGGTCGGCAAGAGTTCTCCCTGACCGGGATCCACCCTGGCCGCCCTTTTGACTTTTTTCACTTCGTGGATCAGATCCTTGCGCGAACCCTTGGCCGCGGCCAGCCAGTGGTCTTCCGTATCGGGGGTGGCCACGCCAACGATTTCTCTCGCTTTGGTGTAGCCCAGTTCGCCGGAGGACATCGCCTTGCGAACAGCGGGCAGTTTGTCCAGCTGTCGGGCAAGGTGGATGAAGTCACCGGTTCGTGTCTTGGAAAAACCCAATCCATTCATGGCGTACTGGTTGATGGAGGAGTGACCCAGGTCACGGTACAAATGTCGGCGCATGATTTCAGCGAACCATAATACAGCGCATTTATGAGCATCGTCCATAATGCTCAATGAGCGCTGAAGGGAGGTGTGGACTTTGGCGGCGGGCTGGTTGGGATGGTAGGAAATCGAAGACATATTGCTCCTCCATGTTGGGATTTTGGGAGGTGCGGCCAATATACGAATAAATGACGAATATAGCAAGAAAAAAGTTAGTTAATCACCATATATTTTAACAAATTAGGGATTTTGCGAAAAATGGGCCAAGGACCCCCCGGGGGGCCCTCGGCCAACAAAAGCCTAGGGTTTGAAAAGCATCTCGGCAGCTTCGTAAATAGTCTCCGACAGCGTGGGATGCGGATGAATCGTCCCCCGCAGATCCGAGGCCACGGCGGCCATTTCAATCGCCAGAACTCCTTCGGCGATCAATTCGCCAGCTCCCGGTCCGGCCACCGCCACGCCCAGCACCAGTTCCGTTTCCGGATCGACAATCAGCTTGGTGATCCCGTCTTCACGACCCAGGGTCAGGGTGCGGCCGACACCGCGCCAGGGCAGCTTGGCCGTCTTGACCTTGCGCTTGGCGGCGCGGGCTTCGGTTTCTGTGATGCCGCACCAGGCGATTTCCGGATCGGTGAACACGACCGCGGGGATGGCCCGGGGATCGTAAACGGCCTTGCGTCCGGCGGCGGCTTCGGCGGCCACGGCTGCTTCGGCATAGGCCTTGTGCGCGAGCATGGGCTCGCCGGCGATGTCACCGATGGCGAAAATATTCGCGGCCGCGGTGCGCCTCTGGCCATCGACCTTTACGAAGCCTTTCTCATCCAACTCGATACCGGCGCGATCAAACCCGAGATCCTCGGTGTTGGGTCGTCGGCCGATGGCCACCAGTACCTTGGCGAACTTCTGCGTGGTCTTCTCGCCCTTTTTGTCTTCGAGAGTGACCTGCACCCCGGTCTTCATCTCTTTGAGGCCCGCCACCTTGGTGTTGAGCATGATGGCGTCGAATTTCACGTCCAACCGGCGCTTCAAAACCGAAACCAGGTCGCGGTCGCATCCCGGCAGCAGCCCATTGGTCATTTCCACGACCGAAACCTTGCTGCCCATGCCCTGGTAGGCAGATCCCAATTCCAGACCGATGTAGCCGCCGCCGACCACCAGCAGTGAAGCAGGCACATCGGCCAATTCCAGGGCGCCGGTCGAATCAATGATGCGTTCACTGCCCGGTTCAACGCCCGGCAGCATGATGGGCCGCGAACCGGTGGCTACGATGGCCTGCTCGAAGGTCATCTCGCCGACCGTTCCATCGACGGCGGTCACGGACAGCGTGGTCGCGCTGGTGAACTGCGCCATGCCCCGCACGTAGGTCAGTTTCTTGTGCTGGATCTTCATGCCCAGGCCGCCGGTCAGCTTGCCGACGACCTCGTCCTTCCAGGCGCGCACTTTGTCCACGTCGATTTTGGGTTTGGCGAAGGTGACGCCGATGGCGACGGACTCTGCGGCCTCATTGACCAGTTTGGACACGTGCAGCAAAGCCTTCGACGGGATGCACCCGCGATGCAGGCATACACCGCCGGGATTCGCTTCGGGATCGATCACGGTCACCTGCAAACCAAGTTCGGCGGCCTTGAAGGCGGCGGCGTATCCGCCGGGTCCGGCGCCGATGACGACGAGCTGGGCCTGGGCGGGTATGACGGTTTTTTCGCTCACGGGTTACCCCTTCATCACAAGGTTGATGGGTTTTTCGATGGCCTGGCAGATCCAACGCAAAAAGCGCGCGCCGTCGGCGCCGTCGATGACCCGGTGGTCGTAGGTCAGCGACAATGGCATCACCAGGCGGGGATTGAATTGCGAACCGTCCCAAACGGGCTCCATGCCGGCCCGCGACACCCCAAGAATAGCCACCTGGGGCGCATACACAATAGGCGTAAAGGCCGTGCCGCCGATGCCGCCCAGATTGCTGATGGTGAACGAGCCACCCTCCAGGTCGGCGGGGCTCATGCGGCGTTCGCGCGTCTTGGCAGCCATTTCATTCAACTCGACGGCCAGGGTTTCAATGCCTTTGCGGTCGGTGTCGCGAAGGACGGGAACCAGCAGACCGCCGGGTGTGTCCACGGCCACGCCGATGTGCACGTAATCCTTGAGGATCAGTTCCCTGCGGGCCAGGTCGAGGGTGCTGTTGAACTGCGGGAAAGCCCGCAGCGCGGCAGCGCAAATTTTGACCAGGATGGCCGTCATGGTCAGCTTGCCCGCGGGATCGACTTTGCTGTTGAACTCCTTGCGGAATTCCTCCAGTTCGGTGATGTCGGCCTTGTCGTACTGCGTGACCATGGGGATGGTCGACCAGGCGTAGCTCATGGCGTCGGCGGTAATGGACCGCACTTTCGACATCGGTTCCTGGGTCACGCCGCCCCACTTGGAAAAGTCGGGCAGGGGGCGCTGCGCGTGAAGGCCGGGGAATTCGCCGGTCACCGCGGGGGCGGGACCGCCGCCGGTAATGCGCTGCATGGTTTCGCGCACGAACAACCGCACGTCTTCTTCGCTGATGCGGCCACCCGGTCCGGTCCCCTGCACCTGGTAGATGTCCACGCCCAGATCGCGGGACAGCCGGCGGACCGAAGGGGCCGCGGGGGCAACGCGTTCTCCTTCGCGGACCGGAGTCAGGTCGACGTCCGCAACCTGCGTTGGTGCGGGCGCCGGAGCCGGCTCGGGAGCTGCGGGTGCTTCCTCGGGTTCGGGCTCCACCGCAGACGCAACAGCCGGCGCCGCGGAAGGTTCAGCGGCCGGTTCCTCTGCCGGAACGGGTGCCGCCGCCTCTCCGCCACCGGGTTCCCCCGTCATGATCACCGCGCCGACCTGCACCGTTTCACCTTCAGACACGCGGATCTCGGCAATGGTGCCCGCGAAGGGGGAGGGGATGGCCACCACGGCCTTGTCCGTTTCCATTTCCAGCAGGGTCTGGTCGGCCTCGACCTTGTCGCCCACGGCGACGGCCACCGAGATGACCAATCCTTCGGTCACGCCGTCCGAAACTTCGGGAACGCGAATCTCCTGTGCCATAATCTTCCTTTCGACCTCTATCAGTCGGTGTGCGGGTTCAATTTACCCGGATCGATTTTCAAATCCTTGATGGCTCCCGCAACCACTGCGGGTTTGATGTCGCCGGCCTCGGCCAACCGTTGCAGAGCAGCCAGGGCGATGTAACGCGCGTCGACCTCGAAGAAGTCACGCAGTTCGTCACGGCCGTCGCTGCGGCCGAACCCGTCGGTGCCCAGGCAGTGCAGCGGGCGGGGGAACCACTGGGCGACCGTGGCGGGCATCACCTTCATGTAGTCGCTGGCGGCCACGAACACGCCCTCTTCCTTGGCCAACAGGCTGGACAGGTATGGTGTTCGCGCCTTCTGGTCGGGGTGAAGCAGATTCCACCGCTCGCAATCAACGGCGTCTCGGTAAAGCTCCTTGTAGCTGGTCACGCTCCAGATGTCGGCGGCCACGCCGTAATCCTTTTCCAGGATCTCGCCGGCCTTGATCGCCTCGTTCAGGATGGCGCCGGATCCCAGCAGGTGGGCCTTCGGCGCCTCCTTGGCCTTGGCGCCTTTCAACCCGGTGCTCTTGAAGCGGTACATGCCCTTCAAAATGCCCTCTTTCACACCGGCCCGTTTGGGCATGGGGGGCATGAGGTAGGTTTCGTTCATCACCGTCAGGTAGTAGATCCAGTTTTCCTGGTGGCAGTACATGCGGGTTATTCCATCGTGAACGATGACCGCCAGCTCGTAGGCGAAGGCGGGATCGTAGGCCTTGACCGGCGTTGGGGTCATGGCCAACACGTGGCTGTGGCCGTCCTGATGCTGCAGCCCTTCGCCGGCCAGAGTGGTGCGGCCGGCGGTGGCCCCGATGAGGAATCCCCGCGCCCGGCTGTCGCAGGCCTGCCAGATCAGGTCGCCCACGCGCTGGAACCCGAACATGGAATAGAAGGTGTAGAAGGGGATCGTCTGGACCCCGTTGTTGGCGTAGGCCGTACCGGCGGCGATGAAGCTGGCCAGCGAACCGGCTTCGCTCAAGCCCTCTTCAAGGATGGCCCCGGTCTTTTTCTCGTTGTAGAACAGCAGGCTGCCCTTGTCCACCGGGTCGTAGAGCTGGCCGGCGTGGCTGTAGATGCCCGCCTGGCGGAACAGCGATTCCATGCCGAAGGTGCGCGCTTCGTCGGGCACGATGGGCACGATCAGCTTGCCTATCTCGTCGTCCTTCAACAGCTTCGACAGCATGTGGACATAGGCCATGGTGGTGGCCAGCGGGCGATCGCCCGAGCCCTCGTAGTACTCCCGGAACATTTCCTCGGTCTGGCACGCCATGGGCTGGCTGGCGTCGATCCGCGCGGGCAACGATCCGCCCAGGGCCTTGCGCCGGGCGCGGAGGTATTCCAGTTCGGGGCTGTCCTCGTCGGGTTTGTAGAAGGGCGCTTCGGCGATTTCGTCATCACTGATGGGGATGTTGAAACGCGTGCGGAATTCCTTCAGTTCGTCCTCGTTGAGCTTCTTTTGCGAGTGGGTGATGTTCTTGCCCTCGCCCGCTTCACCCAGCCCGTAGCCCTTGATGGTGTGGGCGAGAATCACCGTCGGCGAACCTTTGTGCTCCACGGCGGACCGGTAGGCGGCGTAGACCTTTTCGGGATCGTGCCCGCCGCGGCGCAGTTTGCGCACCTGCTCGTCGCTGTAGCTTTCGACCAGTTTGGCGAGCTCGGGATACTTACCGAAGAAATGGTCCCGGATGTAGCCGCCGCCGGACACGGTGTAGCGTTGCATTTCTCCGTCGAGGATCTCTTCCATCCGTTGGACGAGAAGGTCGGAATCATCGGTGTCGAGCAGACGGTCCCAGTCGCCGCCCCAGATCACCTTGATCACGTTCCAGCCCGCGCCGCGGAAGGCGGCTTCGAGTTCCTGGATGATCTTGCCGTTGCCCCGCACCGGCCCGTCCAGCCGCTGCAGGTTGCAGTTCACCACGAAGATCAGGTTATCCAGGTTCTCCCGGCTGGCCAGGGTGATGGCGCCCAGGGATTCGGGTTCGTCCATTTCGCCGTCGCCGAGCATGGCCCACACCTTGCGGCCGCTGCCGGCGCGCAGCCCGCGGTCCACGAGGTAGTGGTTGAAGCGGGCCTGGTAGATGGCCGACAGCGCGGTCAGCCCCATTGACACGGTGGGGTACTCCCAGAAATCGGACTTAAGGAAGGGGTGAGGATAAGAGGAAAGGCCACCTTCGGGATCGAGTTCGCGGCGGAACCGCGTCAGGTCCTGTTCGGTGAGCCGGCCCTCGAGAAAAGCGCGGGCGTAGACACCCGGGCTGGCGTGGCCCTGGAAATAGACCATGTCACCAATGAAATCCTTGGTCCGTCCGCGCCAGAAATGGTTGAAGCCGATTTCCCACAGGGTGGCCGCCGAAGCGAAGGTCGATATGTGGCCGCCGATGCCCGGCAGTTCCTTGTTGGCCCGCACGACCATGGCCATGGCGTTCCAGCGAATAATGGATTTGATCCGTCGCTCGAGAGTGCGGTTGCCCGGGAAGACAGGCTGGTCCTTGGGGGGGATGGTGTTGATGTAGGGAGTGTTGGCCGTAAACGGGATGCTGACCCCATGCTCCTGGGCCCGGGTCTGGAGCAGGCGCAGGATCTGGACCACGCGCTCTTCACCCTGTTCCTTCAGCACATAATCCAGAGATTCGCGCCATTCGGCGTTTTCGATCTGGTGGAGCTTGCGGGTATCCTTGTTCGCCATTTTCTCATGACTCCCGTTTAGTTGATTGCGATTATTGATTTCGTTCCAAGGATAGGTTGTTTCCACGACCCGTCAACAGATGGAAGGGTATTTCGGGTTAATTGATATATCAGATACAGGGGGGAGGCTGAAAAGGTGCTCAAAACCCCGGATAGAGGTCCAAAAAAAACGGCCCGACCGAAGCCGAACCGTTAATTTTGCGCAAAAGTTGCAGCTTAACCTTCCGGGACAGCCGTCTTTTGTGCTTCAGCTTTCTCCGAAATCAGCTTCAGGCGCGCGAGCCCCTCTTCGAACTGGGGACCGACCAACGACGGCATCAGGCCTATGAAATAACGGGCCATGATGTTATTTCCACTGTCGCCGGTCATGTGCCAGAAAACCTCGGTCCCATCGGCTACGGGTCGGTACAGAAGGGATCCGGTGGAGGTGTAACTGTTCTTTTTGAAGGTCATTTCGTAAGAGACACCCGAAGCCGGGTTACAACTGGTGAAAGACATATGGCCATCACTGGCCCCGCCTTCCCAGGATTGGCTCGCGCCCGGGCCGGTGGTAGTTTCCCCGGAAGTCACCACCTGGTTCGGATCCTCCTGCAACCAGGGATTCCATTGGGTCCACTGGGCCATGTCGCCGACGAATTCATGGATGGTTTCGGGAGAAGCCTTGACCACGACCTCTTTTTCGACCACGAACTTACTGGGCAAAAAGAGGCCGACGATCGCCGCCAGAACGGTGGCCGCAACGACCCCGATCCCGATTCGAATGATAATTCTGCTCATCATTGTCTGGGCCTTCCTAGTCGATCCACTTGGTGAGCCAGCCCATGACTTCATTGTGCCACTGGATGGAGTTCTGGGGTTTGAGTACCCAATGATTCTCGTCCGGGTAATACAGCAGCCGGGCCGGCACGCCTTGGCGACGCAGCGCGGTAAACGTGCTCAGGCCCTGGGTGTCGACCACCCGGTAGTCCAGCGCGCCGTGCACGACCAGAGTGGGTACGTGCCAGTTCTGCACGTAATCGGCAGGGTTGTGGGTGCCGTAGCCGCTGCCCTCGGCCCAGGGGGTGCCGCCGTGTTCCCATTCGGGGAACCAGAGTTCCTCGGTATCATAGTAGGCCATGCGCTCGTCCAGGTTGCCGTCGTGGCTCACGAAGGCCCTGAAGTTCTTGCCGAAGGGCTGGCCGTGCATCCAGTTGATCATGTACGCGCCGTAGCTGGCGCCGGACGCGACCACCCGGTCGCCATCCATCCAACTGTAGTTTTCGAGGGCGGCGGCGAGACCCTTTTCCAGATCCTCCAACGGACGGTCGCCCCAGTGTTCACTGATCGCGTCGGTGAACTCCTGGCCGTAGCCGGTGGAGCCGTGGAAATCGACGGCCACCGTGGTAAAGCCTGCTCCAACATAGGCCTGAGGATTCCAGCGGTAGTGGAAATCGTTGCCGAAGCTGCCCTGGGGGCCACCGTGGACCAGGAAGGTCACGGGCCATTTTTGCCCCGCGGCGGCCTTCTCTTCGGTCCAGTCGTAGGGTTTGACGACGTAGGCGTAGACCTTCTCGTCGTTCCAGCCGCTGAAGGTGAACTGCTCGGGTTCGCCCATCAGCGTGGCCGCCAGCTTGTCGCCGTTGAAATCGGTGATCTGCTTGAGGCCCTTGCCGCTGGTCTTGATGGTGAACAGCTCGGTGGGTGATTTGAGACTCTGATGCCCGAACAACAGGGAACCCTTGAGCAGGTTCAGGCTCGAGTTGCGGCCCATGGTCTGGACGATGGTGGCCTTGCCGGATTTGACATCGATCTTGAAAATGGACCGCTGCCCAAGATAACCGGCCGTGGCGTAGATGGTCTTGCCGTTGCCGGCGAACTTCAGGCCGTGGGGGCTGAGACCCAGGCCTTCGTAGCCGAAGTCGATGCGGGTGCTTTCGCCGGTGGCCCAGTCCATCATTTCGATGTGGTAACGATCGGCCTCGAAGTTGGGCCGGTCCATGGCCAGGTAGCAAAGGGTCTTGCCGTCGGGAGTGAACACGGGTTCGGTGTCCCAGGCTTCGTTGGCTTCGGTGATGCAGCGTATTTCACCGGAACCGTCGGTCTTGACGGCGTACAGATCGTAGTCGGTGCTCCAGGCCGGTTCGCTGCCGGGCAGGATCTTGGCGGTGAACACGACCTCGGATCCATCGGGGCTTACGGCCACTTCTTCCATGCCGCCCCAGGGGCGCGTGGGCACGTCGGCGTCCAGGTCGGGCATCAGGTCAACGGGTTTGTCGCTGCCGCCCTTGAGCAAAAACAGATGGCTGCGCTTGCCATCTTCCCAGGTGTCCCAGTGACGGAACATCAGCTCGTCGTAAACCATGCCCGTGGTGGGGTCGGCCTCGATTTCCTTGTCTTTATCGATGGTGCCCTGGATTCCGAGTCCCGGATACACTTCCATGGTAAGCAGGAAGCTACGCATTTCGGGCACTATTTCCATGCTGCCGATGCTCAGTTTCAGCTCGGTCACCTGGGTGGCTTCGCCGCCATTGGGGTCGATGTTCCAAACCTGGGCGCAGCCGCCGCGGGTCGAAAGAAAGTAGATGGTTCCGTTCATGCACCAACGCGGGTTGTAGTCCGCCGCCTTGTGGCTGGTCAGCCGCTTGGTTGTCTTGCCGTCGACGCTGGTGACCCAGATGTCGGTCATGCTCCTGTTGGCCTCGACGTCCGGGGTGCTGACCTGGTAGGCCACCCACTTGCCGTCGGGAGAAACCTGGGGATCGCCGAGGCGGTCCATGGCCAGCATGTCGTGGACGGAGAAGGGGTGCTGTTCGATCGGTTCGGCAGCGGGTTCGTCGGCGGCGACAGCGGCCGTCGCCAGCAGGCACAGAATGAGGGCAAAGAAGAACCGCAAGAGGCGACCTCCGGGTTTGAAATCCTGATCCGGTCATGCCGGACGTTTCTGGCGAAGCGGGGCCAATATAGCACTGCGGGGGCGCCGGGGGTAATTGCCATGGGAAAATGTCCCTCTGGCTTTTGATGAATAACGCCGCTGGGGGTGCAATTTGCACCATGGGAAGTGGTTATACCTCAAAAACAAGGCCCCCCGGGGGGTGATTCAGCATCCACAACCTCGGCTATAAAAGTGCCACACTCTTGACCTGGGCAAACAGTTCAAGATCCGGCTTCAGTTCCAGCGCCGCCGCCGACCGTTGGGTCACCGCAGCCAGCATGATCGTGCGACCGACCAGCAGCCGCACCAGAACCCGGGAGGGGCCGTCGGGAATCAGCTCCAGGATGCGAGCGGACAAAATGTTGAGAATGCTCGATCCGGCCGCCGGTCCGAGGGCGAGGCTCACGTCCCGGGCGTGGATGCGTACCCTGATTTTTCGGCCGTCGGGCAACCCCGGATCGGCCACCAGTAAAGTGCCGCCGGGAAATTCCAGACGGGCCAGATGATACTCATCGTCCACACCGACAATGCGCGCAAAGACCACGCAGCCCGCCTCTTCGCCCCGGGCCAGACCGGGGGCCGGGCTGGTTAGCAGCTCGGGCAGGGGGCCGCTGTGAAGGGCCCGCCCGTTCTCCATCAGCACCAGGTGATCGGCCAACCGCGCGGCTTCGTCCTGGGCGTGGGTGACATAGATAAAGGGCAGGGCGGTTTCGGCGGCGATGCGTTCGAAATAGGGATAGATGGCGCGTCGGCTTTCCCGGTCCAGGGCGGCCAGTGGTTCGTCGAGCAGCAACAGCTCGGGACCGGTCAACAGTGCCCTTCCCAGGGCGACCCGTTGGCGCTCGCCGCCGGATAAACCGGACACATCCCGGTCCAGAAGAGGGGTCAGGCCCAGAAGAGAGGAAATTTCCTGGAGGCTTCCGGATCTGCCCGAAGACCGCTTCATGCCATAGGCGAGGTTACCCTGGACGTCCAAATGGGGAAACAGCGCCCCGTCCTGGAAAACGTAACCCGCCCGCCTTTGGTGAGGCTGAAGAAAAACGTGGTCATCCTGCCAAGTCTTGTCACCGATCAGGACGTGGCCCGTCGTTTGCGGTTCGAGCCCGGCGACACAACGCAGCAAAGTGGTCTTGCCGCAGCCCGAAGGTCCCAGAACGGCGGTAATGCCACGTTCCGGGAGGGACAGGTCCACATCCAGGCGAAAACCATTTTGCCCTTTGGTGCCGGAGGGCCGTTCAAGACGGCATTTCAGTTTCAGGCTCATGTCCTGACCCCCGGCTGGCGGCGGCCGATCAGGTTGACCACCAGCAGCAGGGTAAACGATATCACCAGCAAGGTCCCCGACAGCATGTGGGCCCTGGCGTAATCAAGTGCCTCGACATGGTCGTAGATGGCGATGGAAAGCACCTGGGTGTGGCCGGGGATGTTGCCGCCGATCATCAGCACCACTCCGAATTCACCCAGGGTGTGGGCGAACCCCAGGGTGGCCGCGGTCAAAAAGCCGCGCCGGGACAAAGGCACCGCCACGGAGAAGAACCGGTCGCAGGGTGACGCTCCCAGAGTTGCTGCCGCTTCCATGGGACGGTGGCCGACCGAGGCGAATGCGTCGCGGATGGGCTGCACCACGAAAGGCAGTGAATAGATCACCGAACCGATCACCAGTCCGGTAAAGGTAAACGCCAGCGGTCGTCCGCCCGCGGCGGTCATCAATCGGCCCAGAGGACCATCGGGACCCAGGAACAGAAGCAGGTAAAAACCCAACACGGTGGGTGGCAGAACAAGGGGAAGCGATACGAGAGCATCGACCAGGGGCCGCGCCCTGCGCCGGGTCATGGCCAGCCACCAGGCCAGGGGAGTTCCCAGCACCAGCAGCACCGCCGTGCTGATGACGGCGAGTTTGAGGGTCAGGCCCAGGGCGACCATGTCGTCGGGATGGAACATCAGTTCTCCGGAATCAGGTAACCAAACTTGATCAGGGTCGCGCGGGCCTCAAACCCCTTCAGGAAATCCAGCAACTGTGCACCGGCAGCTGCATTTTCGGCGTTTTTGATCACAACAGCCTGCTGCAGGATGGGCTCATGCAGGGGCGGGTCGATTTTCCACCATCGTCCGCGCATGGCCGGCGCGGATAATACCTGAGGATAGGCCACGAAACCCACTTCGGCATTTCCCGAGGCGACAAACTGCCAGGTTTGGCCGACGTTCTGGCCCATCACCAGGCGGGGACGCAGATCTTCCCACAGACCCATATTCTCAAGTGCCTGCTTTGCCGCCAGACCGTAGGGTGCCAGCCGCGGATTGGCAATGGCCAGGTGATCGAATTCCGCCGCCCGCAGGATTTCGGCCACGGGACGTTTGTCTTCGGGGCCGGCGCCGGGGATCCACAGGGCGAGTCTTCCCTCGGCGTAAGTGAACCGGGAACCGGGCACCACCAGGCCCTTTTCCTCGAGCAGGGCGGGCCGCAAACTGTCGGCGGAGAAAAAGACGTCGAACGGCGCCCCGGAATTGATCTGTGCAAAATGCCGCCCGGTGGATCCGCGGATGATGATCACCTGATGGCCCGTCGAGTCCTCGAAGGCCGGCGCCAGGGCTTCCAGGCATTCGGCAAAATTGGAGGCCACCGCCACGCGGACTTCATCGCCGACCGCGGCATCGGGCAGATATGCCAGCAACGCCGCCAGAACAGACAACAATATCCGCATGCCGGAAATCCGGTTCATCGGGATCGTTTCCTTTTCCGTTTCAGCCACTGAACCACCAGCCAGATTCCCGACGTGGCCAGGATCCAGGCCACCGCCGCGCTGACGATCAGCAGGGGATGGTTGAAATCATCCCGCTCACTGTAGTCCATGATGTGCAGCATCCAGAAAAAATCGTACACGCGCCAGATCTTGTTGCGGCGTCCGGTCACCTTTCCGGTCTGCGGTGAGACGTAGACGGTGGTGTTGCGGGAGTCGTCGAAATCGACGCGCCACTGGGGCAGGTCGCGTCCGCGGATCTCCAGCAGGGGCTCTTCCTGCAGGATGACCCGGGCCACTGTTCCGGGTCCGGCGTAATCGCGGCGGGCCACTTCGCGGGCGGTGTCGGAGTCCAGGGGAGACAGCAGTTTGCCGGTCACCGCGTCGGTCAGGTAAACAGTCGCCCCGGAACTCAATCGGTAAACCGGCAGGTCCAGCCACATATCGAGATCGGCGCCGTCCAAACCGCTCAGGTCCAGATCGCGAGCAATCCTGTCGGGGGCGAGCAGCGCGACATCGGCCGGGATGGCCCCGGATTCCGTTTCCGCGACCCAATCCTCGCCCCGCACCTTCTCGATGGGCAGCACACTCATTACAAAACCGCCGGTGATCCACAATACGACCTGGATGCCGATCAAAAGACCGAGACCCTGGTGGACGGAACGCGGGAGACGGGAAATTTTCATGGACACAAGTCTTTCGCGGGGAGAAATTCCGGGTGGCATGGTGTGAAGGAAAGTGAAACACCGGACGGTCTTAAAGTCAACGGTACGTGGTAAACCGCCGGAGGAATGCGCTGATGTTCGATCTCGGATTTCTTGGGGGCCGGTTGTCATCGGGAGCCATCGGGATTTGTTTGGTTCTCCTTATTACCCCAGCAGCCTTTTCCCAGGATACCGCCGCCGCCGAAAAACTTGATGAAGAACTGGCCGCTGTCGCGGCCGCTGACACGGTGGAAATCCCCAAAGGCAGCACCGTATTCCTGCCGGTCCTGGGCTACACTCCGGACACCGGCCTGATGCTCGGCGCGGCGGTCATCAGGTTTTTCTATCTCGATGAACCGGGCCCCGAAACACGCCCTTCCACTTTTTCACCGACCTTCATCTACACCCTGAAAAGCCAGATCATGGTGTTCATGGGTACTGACCTCAACTGGGACGAGGGACGTTCCCACGCCGGCATTTTCCCCAACTACATCAAGTTTCCCGACCAGTACTACGGCATCGGCAGGGAGGTCACCCTGGACGACCAGGAGGACTACACTCCCGAACAGATCAACCTGGAGTTGAAATACGACAGGGAGGTCCTGGGTCATCTGCGGCCGGGCTTGTATTACCGTGCCCAGCGCCACCGGTTGATCAAAGTGGATCCTGATGGAGAACTGGCGAGCGGTTCGGTCCTTGGTGTCGATAATTCCCTTGTTTCCCTGCCGGGCCTCAGCCTGGCCTGGGACACCCGGGACAATCTCTGGGCCCCCTCGCGCGGTTTGTGGCTCAATTTGGAAGCCAGAACATCAAGCGGAACCTTTGGCAGTGATTACAGCTTCAACCAGTTCATTGCCGATTTTCGGGGATATATTCCCCTGGGTGAAAACTCGGTGTTTGCCGGGCAGCTTCTGGGCACCGGGCTGGATGGCGACCCGCCCTTTTTCTCCTTTCCCCTCCTGGGCGGCGAAGAGGGCCTGCGCGGTTACCGGGGCGGATTGTTCCGCGACAAGACCCGCGCCCTGGGCCGTGTCGAGTACCGTCGTGACAGGATCCTGGGCCGGTTCGGCGGCGTGCTGTTCGCCGGCATCGGTGATGTGGCGCCCAACGTGAACAAACTGACCCTCGCGGGAAACCTGTGGTCGGCCGGCTTCGGCGTTCGCTACCTGCTGGATGAAGCTGAAAAACTGAAGATCCGTTTGGATGTCGGGTGGGGTAACGGGGATTCGGGGTTCTACCTGACGCTGGGTGAAGCGTTTTGATCTTTTACTTCGCTCATGGTGCAAATTGCACCCTCAGCGGATTAATCCATCAAAAATAAAGGATGATGATGAAGCTCTTGGTGATTGTTGGTCTGCTTGTGATTCTGCAGCCGTTTCCTGGTGGGGCCCAAACCGGATCCCCGGACCATCTGTGGAGCCTCTACAAGGAGGGCCGTTTCGAGGACGTGGTTCGCGAGGGCAAGGTCGAGCTGACCACGGGCACGCCATCGGCCCAGGTGAATCTGGCGGTGGGCCGGGCGCTGGTTGATCTGGAAAAGTTTGGCGAGGGTTTGCCCTACCTGGAACAGGCGGTTCGGGGTGATCCCGCCAAGACCTGGATCTACGCCTGGGCTCAATGTTATATGGGCATGGGTCAGTACCGCCTCGGCAACTTCGAAAAGGCGCGGGCGGCGTTCATCAAGGGGCGTGATTGCGCCGCCACGCTGAACGCCACGCGCTACGCGGTGAACAATCTCAAGATCCTGGGCCTGGCCGAGTCCTACGATGACTGGGCGACACTCACGACCAAACACTTTGCCTTCCATTACTCATCCAATCTGGCCGATTTCGATGGCGAGACCTTCGCCCGACGACATGAAGGGGCCTATGAAATAATTTCCGCCTGGTTCGGGGGAGGGCCTGATACGCCCATCCGGTTTTTCGTGTGGAAGGACAAGGACGAAGCCCTGATCGCCGCCATGCCGCCCCTGGGATTTGCCCGGCCTAAGTTGAACCTCATTCATGCCAGGGAAGAACAGACCGTCGGCCACGAAATGACCCACGTGATTTCCCATCACGCCCTGAAGCCCCAATATGTGTCCGGCCTGATCAACGAAGGTATTTCGGTCTACCATGACCAGACCGGACGGGACCAGATGGCCCTGGCCCGGGCGGCGATCGCGAGTGGTTCCCCATTGCCGGTTCAGGTGGAACTGGCAGCTCTTTGGGAGGATTGGAGCCTGTTGCCGGGGGATATATCCTATCCCGTGGGCGGCGCCTGGGTGACGGTGCTGATCGACAAGGCCGGCCGGGAAAAATTCCTGGAGTTCTTTCGGGATCAGCGATTGGCCAACGCCCGCGAGGTCTACGGGCCGGATCTGCAGGGCTGGATGGACAAATTTACCACCACCCTGTACCAATGATTTCGATATGAATTCTCAATTAAGGGCCCCCCGGGGGGCCCTCTTTTCTTGCGATTCCCACGTAAGAGGATAAATTGGACAAAAGGATCTTTTTTGTTGATAAACCCGTTTCGATCCCGGAGAAACCATGCCTGAATCCACCATCGCCCCTGAGATGACTCTCTTCGACATCACCGAAAAATTTCCTGAGACTATCGACGTATTCGTGGCCAACGGGTACGAACATGTGGGCGACGAGAAAAAGCGGACGACCAACGGCAAGATGGTCACCCTCGGCCAGGCTGTGCAGATGAAAGGCAAGGATCTGACGGCCTTCACCGCCCTGCTGGAAAACGCGGTGGCCGCCAACGCAAAACAGGAAGACGTGACCCTGGTCACCGTCAATGAAGAGTCGCAGATCTTCCCCACCGAGGGGGACATCAAGGTGGCCGGCCTGCTGCCCTGCCCGGTGCGCATTCCAATGCTTGAAGCGTTTGACAAGATGAGCAAACAGATCACCGCCGAATCAGGCAAGACCGTGGGTGTGCGTCTGGCCGCCGCCTCGGTGGGGGCGGACATCCTGGAAGCCGGCATGCAGTCCATTTCCGGGGAGTCGGACCTGCCGGACATCTTTTTGTCGGCCGGTTTTGAAGCCTTTTTTGATCGCAAAAACATGGCCCGCTTCAAAAACAATGGTGTTTTCGTCGACCGTTCCTGGGAAACCCACAACGACATGATGGCGCCCTACGGCCTGAAGGATCCCGACGGCCACTACGCCCTTCTCGCTGTCGTGCCGGCGGTGTTTCTGGTGGACAAGACCCAGCTTGAAGAGGGCGAAGACGTGCCGCGCACCTGGAAGGAACTCCTGGGGCCCCGGTTCAAGAACAAGATCGCCATGCCCGTGGGCGATTTTGATCTGTTCAACGGCATTTTGCTGACGATCTGGAAGGAATTCGGGGACGAGGGTGTCGAGGCCATCGGGCGCAACCTGCTCGAAGGCATGCATCCCAGCCAGGCGGCGGGCCGGTTCGCGCCCAAGGGCGGCAAGGGCCCCATGGTTTCGGTGATTCCCTTCTTTTTCAGCAAGATGGCGCAGTTCAACCCCAACGCCGAGATCGTCTGGCCCGAAGACGGCGCGGTGGTCAGTCCCATCTTCATGCTGCTCAAGGACTCGGCTCCTGAAGAAGCCGGCCGCATCGCCGACTTTTTCGCCAGTAAAGAGGTGGGCGAGATCCTGTCCCATCGCGGGTTGTTCCCCAGTTGCCATCCCGAAGTGGTGAACCAGGTGCCCGAGAAGGCGCCGTTGATGTGGCTGGGCTGGGATTTCATCAAGGAAAACGACCTGGGCGAACTGATTCCCAAGGTCAACGACATCTTCCTGAAGGCAGGGGAATAAATGAGATTCGTGACCGTCAGCGGCCCGCCCAGTTCGGGCAAGACCGCGGTGATCATCAAGACCCTGGAGCACCTGCAAAAGGCGGGGCAGAAGGTCGGCGTGGTCAAGTTCGACTGCCTGTTCACCGACGACGATGAACTATTCCGCAAAAACGGCATCATCGTGCGCAAGGGTCTGGCCGGGGCGCTGTGCCCGGATCACTACTTCGTCAGCAACGTCGAAGAGTGCGTGCAGTGGGGTCTGCAGGAGGGGCTCGATGTTCTGGTCAGCGAAAGCGCGGGCCTGTGCAACCGCTGCTCGCCGCACATTCGCGAGGTGTTGGCTCTTTGCGTGATCGACAACCTCAGCGGCATCGGCACTCCCAAGAAGATCGGGCCCATGCTGAAGGCCGCCGACGTGGTGGTCATCACCAAGGGCGACATCGTCAGCCAGGCCGAACGCGAAGTGTTTGCCGCGCGGGTGCACATGGTCAATACAAAGGCCCGCCTGTTGCATGTGAACGGCATCACCGGGCAGGGCAGCTTCGAGTTGAGCACCTTGTGGACCGAGGCCGAAGACACCGCCACGGTCGAAGGCAAAAAACTGCGGTTTTCGATGCCCGCCGCGCTGTGTTCCTACTGCCTGGGTGAGACCCGCATCGGGTCGGACTACCAGATGGGCAACGTGCGCAAGATAGACCTCGATCTGCCCACCGGTTTCAAGACCGACGGTGCCCCGGGAGCGTCGGAATGAGCCAAAATCTGGAATCCCTCACCGTGGAAACGGTTTTTTCCCGCTGGCCCTTCGCCCAGCAGCATCTGGCCGAAGCCGGTCTGGCCGATATCGCCGACAAACCGGAAGCCACGCTCAGCGAACTGCTGGACGCGGGCCAACTGGAAATTCTCGGCAACTTCATCAGCGTGATGGAAGATTTCCTGGGCACCAAGGACGAAAAGGTGCACGAGGTGACCATCCTGGGCGGCCGCGCCAAGGACGGCAGCGACGAACCGGTTCGTGAACTGACCGTCAGTGTCGGCGATGTGGTCTGCATCGTCGGGCCCACCGGCAGCGGCAAGAGCCGGCTGTTGGCCGACATCGAATGGGTTGCGCGGGGGGACACACCGACCGGCCGCCACGTGCGGGTCAACGGCGAGGTGCCCGGCGACAAATGGCGTTTCTCATCGGAACACAAGCTGGTCGCCCAACTCAGTCAGAACATGAACTTCGTCATGGATCTGTCGGTGGAGGAATTCCTGAACCTGCACGCCGAAAGCCGGCAGGTGGGGGATCCGGAAGAAAAAATCAAGCGCATCTGGAACTGGGCCAACGAACTGGCGGGTGAGCCGTTCGCCCTCGACACCCCGGTGACGAGTCTGTCGGGCGGACAGTCGCGCGCCCTGATGATCGCCGACACCGCCGTTTTGAGCGCCAGCCCGGTGGTTCTGATCGATGAGATCGAAAACGCGGGCATCGACCGGCAGCAGGCCCTGGATATCCTGATCCGTGAAGAGAAGATCGTTTTGATGGCGACGCATGATCCCATCCTGGCGTTGATGGGGGACAAGCGCGTGATCATCAAAAGCGGGGCCATGCAGAAAGTGATCGAGCCCAGCGAGAAGGAAAAGGCGAACCTAACGGAACTGCGCGCGATGGATGAGAAGTTGATGGGCTTGCGGCACAGGTTGCGGATGGGGGAGCGGCTGGACGAGATTTGATCTCTCCGGGCCACGGGGGGAATTATTCCCATTACAATAAAAAATTTGAGGTTCTGATATGGAATTTCAATATGTCAAATAATTAACTGCCAATGAGTTAACTGTCCAAAGATCAGCGTGGGACCCCAATGGACAATTTTGTCCACAAATCCGTTTGCACCCTGTCATTGAGCCATATACCCTATCAAACAGGTAGGCCTTCGCGCCAAACTGTGGTCTACGTGGGTTCACAAATGAGGAGTATTGGCCATGGAAAAGCATTACCGCGCTGGTTGGATTTCACTGTTGATCATATTCTGCTCCCTCGCTCTTCTCGTTCCCGCCACGGCGTTTGCCTTCTCCCAATATTCCCAAAACGGCGACGACACCAATTGTGCCGGTTGCCACGGCGATTTCCGCAACAACAATTACATTTCACTCGTGGACGGCCAACTCTGGGGCAACATCCATAACTTGCACCGCAGCACGATGCTCAACGGCGACTGTAGCGCCTGCCACGGCCCGTCCGGCTGGTTCCCGGTTGCCCTTGACTCATCCACCGGCGGTGAGGGCCTCGAAGCGATCGGCTGCATGGGATGCCATGGCCGGTCTGAGGACAACGTCGCGAGCAATCCCAGTTTCCCCAACGGTCGGGGGGCGGGGCTGAAGCAGTTTCATACCAATGCCGGGGTGACCGAATGTACCGGCTGCCATGATGATGCCGATCCGGCCAACTACACGCCGGTTGGTGAAGAAGTCCTGCCGCCGTATTACGCCAGCCCCGGAACCAGCCATCCCGCCATGCCCACGGGACCTTGCAACAACGATGGCAGCGAGCATTTCGCGGGGGCGACCATCGGTCTGGACAACGATGGTGACCATGTCTACGACACCGCCGATCCGGGCTGCGATCTGTCACCGGTGCCGGGATCATTCGCCTCGGCCAGGCTTCTGCAGAATCATCCCAACCCCTTCAACCCCACCACCAATATTCAATATGTCGTGGATGAACCAGGCCATGTGCTCCTGCAGGTGTTCTCGGTAACCGGTCAACTGGTGCAGACCCTGGTCGACACCAGAATAGACCGGGCCGCGACCTACCAGGTCACCTGGAACGGACAAGGTGAGGGCGGCCGGACACTGGCCAGCGGAATCTATTTTTACCGGCTTGATTCGCCCAATGGGGTGGAGATGAAAAAGATGCTCCTGCTCAAGTAGTCTGTTTCCCGTTCTGTCCCATACGAAAAGGCCCCCCCGGGGGGCCTTTTCTGCAGTGATAAAGGTGATAGGCTGCAGGGACGGTTGATGGCTACCAGGCCGTACTCAGTCCGGCGTTTAATCCCTTCTCACCGAGGCCGGTCCATTCGGCGAATAACCCAACCGGACCCAACTGGGCGGCCGCGCCCAGGGCGACCTGGTAGTGGTGAATGTCGCTTCCGGTCACGTCCTCTCCTTCAAGTTTCCATTGCACCGGGCCGCCGAAGACCCGCAAAGCCACGAAGGGGAACAGACTGTCCCCGATGTTCCAACCGGTGCGGGCGCCAAGACGGGCGTCGGTCGCAAAGTAGTCCTGCTTGATGGTGGCGCCGGGTGCGGTGGTTTTTGCCCAGGACATGCCGATGAACAGGGAAACATCCACAAAGGGGACGGCTCCGTTGCTAACGAGGGCGCGATACTCCATCCCGACGGAGGCCAGGCCGCCCTGTTCCACGTCGTGGATGGTGCCGTCGGCAGGTATCAACTCTCCATCGAAAATGGCCCCGGCCGCTGTGCGGGCGGTCCAGCGGTCGTTGATGATCCAGCCGGCCGAAAATGAGACGGTGGACATCCTGGTGTCGACATCACGGTCACCGTCAAAGCGGATCGTGGTGTCGAACTGGCCGTAACCAAGGGCAAGCTGCACGTGGTTTCGGTCTGCTGTTTTCCCACCACACGGAGAGGGCGGACCGCCCAGGGCAGGAACACCTCAGGCGTGGGCGGCCGGAACGGTGACCAGCCAGACCAGAAGGCCTGAGATTACCGGTAACCAGCAGGATGGCGTATTTTTGGTTTTCAGTTTGTCGCCCCTTGATAGCGGTGCCACGGCCAAAGACAATCTTCGGGTTGCAAGTCATTAGACTATATTGATTTATAGATAGTGTCAATTCGGCGGCCCTACTTGGAACCGGGCATCGACCGCGGGAGGGAGAACTGTTAGGATCGGCCCTCGACCGGTCTGGCTGATCGTCCTGGTTTATAACTTGATGATTCCCCCCACGGAGGACAAAACGTGACAGAATTCGCGCGCCCCACGGCTGAGGAATACGACTCCTACTACCAGGGCTACCTGGATCTGGTCCCGGCCGATGTTACCGACATCATGCGGCACCTGAAGAAGCAGGGGTTGGAAATGCTCACCCTGATGCGCACCCTCGATGACGCCCGCGCCGAATACCGTTATCAGCCGGATAAATGGTCGATCAAGGAAGTCATCGGTCACCTGATCGACACCGAGCGGCTGTTCGCTTTTCGCGCCCTGTGGTTTGCCCGGGGCGAGCCGGGGGAGCAGCCGGGCATGGACGAGCACCTGTGGGGACAAAACTCGAACGCCCACGCGCGTCCGCTTCCCGCCCTGTGGCGCGAGCAGCACGTCTGCCGGACCGACCACGTCTACCTGTTTCGGAGCCTGGCGCAGGCGGACCTCGACCGGCGCGGCTCGGCCAACGGAGCCGTCATGACCGCGCGCGCCATCCCTTGGCTGATTGCCGGCCATGAGCGCCATCACCTGAACGTTTTGAAGGAAAGATACGGGGTTGGGTAGGGGTCGAACCCCTTTCAAAATAAAACATTATTTTTTTAACAACTTTCTTGGGTTCTCCTACAAAACCTATTTCATTTAGCGGGAACGAGAGACATCTGGTCCAAATTGATACAAGGAGCGCCCCATGGCCGATATCCGTCCTTTTCCCGCTTTCCGGCCCGCTTCCGGGCAAGCCGACAAGGTGGCCAGCCCACCCTACGATGTCCTGAGCAGCGACGAAGCCCGCGAAATGGCCGCCGAGAACCCCGTCAGCTTTCTGCACGTGGTAAAGGCCGAAATCGATCTGGCCCCCGCAGATGCCGGCGACAGCGAAAAAGTGTACGCCCGCTCGGCGGCTAACTTTCAGAATATGGTCACCGACGGGGTGATGGTTCAGGACACCGTTCCGGCCTTTTACATCTACCGGCTGACCATGGGGGATCACCGGCAGTTTGGTCTGGCGGTCGGTTGCAGTGTCGACGAGTACGTTGAAGGGTCGATCAAGAAACACGAGTTCACGCGGCGCGACAAGGAAGACGACCGGGCCCGTCACATGGAAGTCCTGGGCATCAACGCAGGACCCGTTCTTTTCACTCATCGTTCCAACGACGCGGTGCGCGCCCTGGTGGGCGGCATTTCCGGCGCGCGCGAACCGGACGTGGACTTCACGGCGGACGACGGCATCGTCCACGCCGTCTGGGTCGTCTCGGACGAAGAAGATATCGCGGCCATCCAGGAGGCGTTCGCCGATATCGAAGCCATCTACGTGGCTGATGGTCATCACCGTACCGCATCGGCCCACCGGGTGCGCGACATCATGCGCGACCGCAATCCGAACCATACCGGCGACGAGGCCTACAATTTCTTCCTGGCGGTGGTTTTCCAGGAGGACGAACTGAAGTTGATGGGCTACCACCGCGTGGTGGCCGACCTGAACGGACTGTCCAACGAGGACTTCCTGGCGAAGGCCGGAGAGATATTCGACATCGCTCCCACGGACCAACCCGAGCCCGAAGGCCACCGGCAGTGGGGCATGTTCCTGGACGGCCAGTGGTATCGCCTGACCGCGCGCGACGGCAGCTTCCCGGCCGACGATCCGGTCAAGGGCCTGGACGCGGCCATCCTGCAGGACCTGCTGCTGGCTCCGGTGCTTGGCATCGGTGACCCGCGCAAGGATCCCCGTATCGATTTTATTGGCGGCAGCAGGGGCTCCGCCGAATTGGAAAGACGCTGCGGCCTGGACATGAAGGTGGCTTTTGCCTTCGCCCCGGCCAGCGTGGATCAGATCATGGACGTGGCCGACGCCGATGCGGTCATGCCCCCCAAATCGACCTGGTTTGAACCCAAACTGCGATCAGGGCTGCTTGTTCGCGGCCTGAATGACTGACAACGAAGGAGACTGAAATGCTGATTCTGATTTCCGATGCTTTTGATCCTTCCCTCGAGGGGAAGCTGGCGGAATACGGTGAAGTGACCACCGACAAGGAACGCCTTGCCGAGGCCGATATTGTGATGATCCGGAGCAAGACCAAGTGCACCCGGGAATACATCGACCAGGCGCCCAACCTGAAGATGATCGTGCGCGGCGGCGTGGGCACCGACAACATCGACAAGGTGTATTGCGCCGAAAAGGGCATCGTGGTGCACAATACGCCCCATGCCCCCAGCATCGCCGTGGCCGAGCTGGCATTTGCCATGATGCTGGCCGTTCCCAACCACATCGTGAAAGCCAACGAGAGCATGCGCATGGGCCAGTGGCTCAAGAAGGAAATGAAGCGCACCGAACTTCACGGCAAGACCCTTGGTCTGGTGGGTATCGGGAACATCGCCCAGGCGGTGGCCACCCGCGCGGCGGCGTTCGGCATGCACGTCATCGCCTATGACAAGTTCGTGGAAAGCTCACGGCTGGCCGTGCTCAAGCCCACCCTGGAGGAAATGGTCGCCGAAGCCGACTACATCTCCCTGCACGTGCCTTTGACCGACGAAACCATGCACATGATCAACAAGGATGTCATCGCGAAGATGAAGGACGGCGTCATCGTCATCAACACCGGCCGCGGCCGCACCGTTGATTCCACCGACATCATCGCCGCCCTGGAATCGGGCAAGATCGCGGCCTACGCCACCGACGTGTGGCCCAAGGATCCGCCGGAATCCGACTATCCGCTGCTCAAGGCCCCCAACGTATTCATGTCCCCGCATCTGGGCGCCTCCAGCAAGGAGAACCTGCTGCGGATCGGTGACGAGGCCTGCGAACGTGTCGCTAATTTCCTGGGAGGAAAAGGATGAACCGCATTTTCAACTTCAGCGCGGGGCCCTGCACCCTGCCTCTGCCGGCCCTCGAAGAGGCCCACGCCGAATTCCTGGACTACCAGGGCAAAGGCATGTCCCTGATCGAGATGAGCCATCGCTCGAAGGAATACGACGCCGTGCACATGGAAGCCATGGACCTGATCAGGCGGCTGTACGGTCTGCCCGACAACTACAAGATCCTGTTCCTGGGCGGCGGCGCGACCATGCAGTTCTCGATGGTGCCCATGAACCTGATGGCTCCCGGCCAGAGCTGCGATTTCACCCTGACCGGCGCCTGGGCCAAGAAGGCCT
This sequence comes from Candidatus Krumholzibacteriia bacterium, assembly GCA_030592845.1. Lineage (GTDB taxonomy): Bacteria > Krumholzibacteriota > Krumholzibacteriia > LZORAL124-64-63 > LZORAL124-64-63 > JAGLCY01. The sequence continues at coordinate 24,451 of JAUVII010000027.1, forward strand.
ACGCCGACGCGAAGAAGATCGGCAACGTTAACGTGATCTTCGACGGCAAGGACGACAACTTCATGTCCCTGCCCGAGCCTGGCAATCTCAAGGTGAACCCGGATGCAGCCTACTTCCACATGACCAGCAACGAGACCATCGGCGGCGTGCAGTGGAGCGACTTCCCCGACACCGGCGACGTGCCCCTGGTCTGCGACATGAGCAGCGACTTCGTCAGCCGCCGCATTCCGGTGGAGAAGTTCGGGCTGATCTACGCCGGCGCGCAGAAAAACGCGGGCCCGGCGGGCACGAGCATCGTGATCATTCGCGAGGACCTGCTCGAACGCTCCAGCGACAACCTGACGGCCTACATGAGCTACGCGACCCACGCGCCCAAGGACTCCATGTACAATACGCCGCCGGTCTTCCCCATCTACATGCTGATGAAGACCCTGACGTGGCTGGAAAAAGAGGGCGGGCTGGATGCCGCGACGAAGATGGCCAACGAGCGCGCCGGCCTTATCTACGGCGCGATGGCCGCCAACGCGGACTTCTACAAGTGCCCGGTTCACCAGGACGCGCGTTCGAACATGAACGTCGTGTGGCGTCTGCCGAACGAGGACCTGGAGAAGCAGTTCGTGTCCGAGGCGTTGGCCGCGGGCATGAGCGGACTGAAGGGCCACCGGTCCGTGGGCGGATGCCGCGCGTCGATGTACAACGCCATGCCGGTCGCCGGCGCCAAGGCGCTGGCCGATTTCATGGGTGAGTTCGCGAAGCGTAACGGTTAGATCTGGTTAATCCTGCAAGGATAATCATATGGTAAAAAGAGGGCCCCCCGGGGGGCCCTCTTTTTGATGTTCGAGTGTCTTAAATACTGTCAGAGCGCGTTCCGCGGCGGCAGCAATACGTTCGACAACAAAAGCCCCGCAACCAATGAAACGGCCACCAGCATGGTCGTCACCGCGGTATCAACACCGGAGAGTACATCGTTCTGCATCAGCAGGGTCAGGCTGTGGTAGCCGATGCTGCCGGGAACCAGCAGGATCAGCGAAGGCACCACCATGACCACTGCCGGTCGCCGTTTCTTGCGGGCAAAAAGGTTGGCCGCCATGCCAGACAGGAAGGCCCCGCCGGC
>JAUVII010000114.1 GCA_030592845.1 Candidatus Krumholzibacteriia bacterium
CGATACCCTCAGGCACGCACATGTGCCCCATGTGGCCGCGGTGGAGTTCATCGGCGGCGATCGCCGCCATGGCCCGGTCACCCCCATGAATTCCCTCGAAAACGCGTCCGGCCCAGTCCAGCAGGATTCCCGCTTCGGTTCCGAGCAGGGCCAGACCCCGGCGGGCGTTGCCCTCGGCGGTGCGGGCGGCGGTGCGGGCCCGGTTTTCATCGACCCCGCCGATATCGACCAGCAATCCAGTCAGTTCAACTTCGGTCCAGGGCTCGAAACGGATCTTCTGACAGCGGGACAGAATGGTGGGCAGCATCCCCTCACTGCCGATTGTCAGCACGAAGATCACCGTGTCGGGCGGCGGTTCCTCGAGAGTCTTGAGAAAGGCGTTGGCGGCCGCGGGATTCATGCGATGGCCGTCGGCGATGATCGCCACCTTGTAGGGGCTCTGGAAGGCCCGGCGCCTCAGGAAATGGATCAGCGACCGGATGGTCATGGGTTCGGGATTTTCAGGATCGCCGATCCGGACCTTGGCCGTGGCGGCGGCAGGGTCCTGATGGAAAGGGTTGGCGATCTTCTTTTCCAACAGGGAACGAACCCCCGCGTCGTCCAGGGAGGCCGGGGCCGGTCCGATCCAACGGATATCCGGGTGTTGAAAAGTGAGGGCCTTGACGCAGCTTTCGCATAACTTGCCGGGACCACAGGAATCCGGCAGGGAACAGTTCAGCAGGCGGGCGAATTCGAGGGCGGTGTTTTCCTTGCCCGACCCTTCCGGGCCGACCAGAAGGAAAGGCTGGCCGAGTTTTCCGGCCTTGCGCACCTTTTGCAGTTTATCGAGAACGGCCGTCCGGCCGAGGAAATGGCTCCTGCCCAAAACAATGCTCCCGTCCCAGTTGAACTGCACAGCCTGGGCCGGTCGCAAAGGCCGCTAGGTGGCCTCTCAACGGGATCGCAGCCAATCGGCGGGATCAAGGGGTGTTCGTCCCTGCCGCACCTCGAAGTACAGCTGGGGTTCATCACCGGCGGCCGGCCGCCCGACTTCAGCAATGACCTGGCCCCGGGCGATTTTGGCGCCCTTGGCTACGAAGACCCCTTCCAGGTGTGCGTAAAGGGTATAATACCCCGCACCGTGGTCAAGGATAACGCATTGGCCGAACCCGGGCAACTGATCCGAGTATTCGACCGTGCCGTCGGCGACGGACGCCACCGGGGCGCCCGAAGGCGCGGCGATGTTGTAGCCGTTGTTGAGGGTGACCGTCTTGAATCTGGGATGCACCGAACGTCCGAAACCGCGGATCAGTTTGCCGCGCACCGGCCAGTCGAGATCCCCGGCCAGCATGACGAGGGAATTGTCCCCGGTCTGCTGTTTTGCGGACCGCTCCACGCGCACCTGTTCCAGATCCGTCATGACGTAGGACAGTTTCTGTTCGTTGATACCCATCTGGAGAAGTTCATTCTTCAGGCCCTTGCGTTCGGTCTCCAGGTCACGCAGGGCGCCCATCTCTTCGGCCATCAGTTCTTCCAGCCGGTCGTTTTCCTGGTTCTGCTCCTCCCGGGTCTGCCAGATTTCCGCCAGAGCCGAGTTCAACTGGCGCTGCTCACGCCGGAGGATCTGTCCCTCGGTCTGGACCTCCTTGAGCATGCCGGCCTCCAGGCGCGCCAGGGTCCGACCGACTTTCATACCGGTCAGGAATTCGGAAAAGCTCCCCGATGTCATGACCATTTCCAGATTGCTGCGCTGGGAGCGGATGTACATGGCGCGCAGGCTCCTGGCCAGGGTTTCCTTGCGGGCGGCGTAGGTGCCTCCCCTGATCTCCAGTTCCGTCGCCAGTAGACGGCTGCGTTCCTGGAGCACGATTTCATGCTGGATCATGTCCCCGACGAGCTTGCGGCTCAATTCGATTTCCTTCTGGATCTCCCCGTGCCCCCGCTTGGCCTCGGCTTCCTCCCGGTCGAGGTTACTGATCCGTTGTCGGTGGTCATCGATCCGGCCGCGAAGTCCCTCGAGTTCCTTCGAATTTTCCTGGATGCTTTTCTTGAGGAGATCGTGGCTCTTGGCCTGCTTGGACGTGATTATGACCGGTACTTCCTGATCCTGGCCAACGGCTGCCGGGACCCCGGTCAGGGTGGCCGCCGTCATCAGGACCGTCAGGATCAAAATGATCTTCAGGCGTTTCATCAAATCTCGCTTTGCATGGTCAGGTACTTCCGCATGGCCGCAAAGCTTCCCGTCAGTCCGAGCACGATGCAGAACAGGATGAAGCCGAAGATCTGTTGAACAGAGAAGAAGATCACTCCGCCCAACCGTCCGTCCAGGAACCACCCGGCCAGACCGAGCAGGCCCATGGCCAGGATTCCGGCCAACATGCCCTGGATCATCCCTTCGGCCAGGTAGGGAATGCGGATAAAGGTATTGGTGGCTCCGACCAGTTTCTGGATCTGGATGACTCGGGCACTGGCGGCCATGGTCAGTTTGACCGTGTTGGAAATGACAAACACCGCCGCCAGGAAAACGATCAGGCTGACGACAAGGCTGGCCATCTGGAAGCGGAAGGTCCAACTCTCAAGGGCGTCGATCCAGCCCTGGTTGAACAGGATCTCCGACACTTCACCCCAGACCGCGATTTCCTCGCGGATGGCTTCCACCGCTTTCAGGTTGCGAGCTCCCGGAGTCAGGGTCAGGTGGTAGGAAGCGGGCAGGGGGTTCGAATCCAGCATGTCCAGGATCCCGGCATCCTCCCCAAGCCCCTCCTTGAACTGGGCCAGGGCGGTCTCCGGGGAAATCCAGGCGACGTTCTGCACACCCGGAATGATCACCAGCCTCGGCTGCAGTTCGGCCATCTGCCGCGAATCCAGGCCCTCATGCAGGAATACCCTCATATCGATGCCCGCCCGGGCCTTTTCCAGCATATTTCCCATGTTGAGGGTGACCAAAGTCAGCATGGCGAGAACCAGCAGGGCGGAACCCATGATCAGAATGGTGACACCGGTGGTCAACTTCCGCCGGTGAAAACCGGCAAAAGACTCCCTGACGAGATAGGCGACCTGGGCATTCTTAAACATTGAGGCGGTCCTTCCTTGCGGCGGCGATATACATCTTGTCGGCCAGGTTTGCCTTGCGGTTCACGGGGACCCGTCGTTTCTCGTCCGATTCTATCCGGCCCTGGTTGATGACCATGACCCTCTGCCCGAAGGTTTTGACGATTCCGTGATCGTGGGTACTGAACAGCACACTGGTGCCCGCGTCGTTGATCCGGAACAGCAGGTCGATGATTTCCTGGGCGTTGACCGGATCGAGGTTGCCGGTGGGCTCGTCGGCCAGCAGGATCTTGGGGCTGTTGACCATGGCCCGGGCAATGGCCACCCGTTGCTGCTCGCCGCCGCTCAGTTGACGGGGCAGGCGGTGCCTTTTGTCGTACAGACCCACCTGGGTCAGCACCCTCATGTTGTTTTTGACGATTTGCGCATGTGGTATACCCACAACGAGTTGGACAAACGAAATATTATCCTCGACGCTGCGGTCCTCCAGCAGCCGGAAATCCTGGAACACGAAGCCGATTTCCCGGCGCAGCATGGGAACCTTGCGCCGGCTCATCTTCGAGGACATCATGCCCCGTACCATGACCTCGCCCCTGGTGGGAAAAGCATCCATGGCGATCAGTCGCAGAATACTGCTCTTGCCGGCCCCGCTGGGCCCGGTGATGCACAGGAATTCCCCGTTGGCCACGGTGAAACTGACGTTGTCGACCGCCTTCTGGTCATCGTAGGCCAGGTCGACATGGTAGAATCCGATCACTGTCCGGGAATCCAGGGGACCCTCCGACAATTGGCCCGTTCGGTCATTGTCGCTTTTCAATTCCGCCTCCAGACGGTAGTTGAGTCTGTTTTGATAATCTTTTTTCACCCTATGCCCCCCAAAGGGGGCTTTATCCCATCCGATCCGTTTGCATGATCCGTGCCCGGAATTTGCCAAAAAAAAGTCGCGACCCGCGGGCCGCGACTGTACCGATGGAATTTTCAGGTCATGGTCCCGGATCCGGGATCAACTCTTCTCGTCGATAAAAAACCTGGTTCGTAAATTCAGGACATATTCAGCCAGGGCTTTCTCGATTTTCTGGCCTTCGACCACCTGGCGCAGATTGTCCTTCAATTCCTCGTAGGTATACATGTGGCCGGTGGTCCGTTCATTGATCTGGAAAATGTACCAACCCGCGGGAGTCATGACCGGTTCGGTAATCTCGCCGACCTGGGCCTCATTCAGGGCGGCCTGGAACTGTTCCGACAGGTCCTCCAGGCGGAAAGTCCCCAGCACCCCACCCTGTTGGGCGGAAACGGGGTCCCCACTGACCTCGGCGGCCACCAGGGCGAACGACTCCCCGTTCAGAACCCTTGTCCGGGCGTCTACGATGGTGACCCGGGCAGCCTCAATGTCCTCCTGGGCCACCTCGATGGGCAGGAAAACCTGACTGATGGCGCGGCGGCCATCGGAAGTCACGGAATCCAGGCGCAACAGGTGAACGCCACGGGTACTGACCACCGGATCACTGACCTCGGCGATCGAAAGGGCAAATACCGCGCGGTCCAGATTGGGGTCGAACAGGTCGCCCGGCGCCACCACCCCCACTTCGCCGCCCCGCTTGGCATTCGGACCTTCGGAAAATTCCATGGCGACTTCGACGAAGGACCGACCCGAGGCCAGGGCGGCCTTGATCTCGGCCACCTTGTCCTGGATCCGCTGCCGCACTTCGACGGAGGGCTGCACCGGTATCAGGATATTGGCGATGGTCAGGCTGTCCGGTTCGGCGGGCATTTCATCCAGGTTGGCCAGGTAGTAGTCCCGCACTTCGTTTTCCAGGACCTCGATGTTGGGCCGGATGAATTTTCCGACCACCAGGCGGAGATACTGCTGGTCCCGCAACTGGGTTTTCATGCGGGCCCGGTAATCATCAAGGGTCATGCCGCTGCGATTCAATTCCCGCCGCAGATTATCCAGACTTCCGAAATGTTCCACAAACTGATTTATCTTTTCCTGGACGCTTTCTTCAATCGCCTCATCATCCACGGCCATGTCCGCCTGTTTGGCCGCCGCGATGATCAGCTTGCTTTCGATCAGGCGGTCCAGCATCTCCCGCCGCACCTCCGGCGTGTCCCCGGGGGCGGATTCGCCCGCGTATTCCTTTTCCAGCTTGTACAGTTCGACTTCGCGGTCCAGGTCACTCTGCAGAATGACCTCTTCATCGACGATGGCCACGATCCGGTCGACCAGACGAGGTCCCGAGCCCTGGGCCCTGGCTGCCGAACCCGCCAGGACCATCAACAAAACCAGGGCGACCGACAGGCGGGGAACATTCAGTGCCCCGCCCGTCATCGACCTCAGGTTGCGCTTTTTGGTAATCAATTCCATGGCCTTTCTACGCGATCAGTTCCGCGGCACCAGGTTCTCGGGTGCCGTCACTGTCCGCAGTTCGGTCCAGGAGGCCACACCGGCCAGGCGGTCATCGAAGGTTTCCACCGCGATGTCTTCTTTCCATTTGGCCAGCATGGACTGGAACATTTCCTCCTTGCGGAGTTCTCGCATGCGCTGGCCGACGGCTTCCCTGACTTCGTTCATTTCAACCTCGCGACGGGGTTCCACCGACTCCAGCAGCACGACCCCGAACCGACCGTCTCCCAGGGGGAAGGGTTCGCTCAGCTCTCCCGGCTGAAGAGCGAACATGGCCACCGAAAAGGGATTGTCGTCATTCAGGACGATCTTCTCCAGGCTACCGGCCTTGGACTTGTTTTCCACGTCGACTCCATAGGCGACCAGGATTTCACCCCAGGCCGCGCCCGCGGCGGCCTCTGTCCGGGCCTCGGCGGCTTTCCTGACGTCCTGGCAAACCACCAGGCGGCCTGCCCTGTTTTCCCGGGCGAAATAGTCTTCGGCATGCTCTGCCCAGAAAGCTTCCATCTGCTCGGGGGTTACCTGTTCGTCGATCTGGACGACCTCGGAATAGAGCTTGCCGACCATCATCTCCTCGATCTTGATATTGACCTTGGCCAGGACAACGGGATCCTCGAACATTCCCCGGTCCTCGGCCTCATAGTTCAGCAGGGTCTTGCCCAGGTCCGACTTGATCTTGTTGCGCAGACCACCGAGCATCTCCGTATCCTTGGGCCGCTGGAAAACGCTCATCTTGTCGAAGTGGATCTTGTAATCCAGAAGGGTGTATTCCTTTGTGCCTTCACGCGACATGTAGGAATAAAAAGGCATATCCAGGTCTTCGGAGGCGATGTCGAGAGGAGCCAGCTCATCCTGCTTGCGCGGGTCCTGGGTGCCTTCACGGAACAGGGTTTCGCCTCCGGGCAGACCCTGATAACACTTCCAAAGAGCATCCTCGTGGATGGTGAGCTCGAATTTCTCCTCCACGGACTTGAGGAACTCTTCCTTCAAACGGGAAACCTTGCGGATATGGGTCACGTCCAGGATCTGGGCCTTGGCTTCTTCCAGAGGGGGTTTCTTACCTGTTTTTTCCCCGAGGACCTTGAGCACCCAGTAGCCGTAAATCGAGTTGATAGGATCGGTGACCTCACCAACTTCGACACCGAAGACCCCGTCCTCGAACTCGGGATTGTAGCGGCCAAAGGGGACCTGGATTTCATAGATGCCGGAGGGCGGGTCACCGCCGTCGTGGTATTGGTGGACAACGTCCTCCCAGTCGGTCCCGTCATCGGCCATTTTCTTGGCCGCCTCGGCATCATCCCGGAAGTTGCAGATGACATACTGGCACTTCCGCGAGGAGCCCATCTTGGCGTAGAAAGCCTCCAACTCCTCGGGGCTGATGGTATTGGCGGGATCCTGGATCACCTTGTCCCACATTATCTGGCTGGATTCGTAGGAAGACAGGGCCTCGCGGGCATTGACGATGTTGGGATCATTATCGAGCCCCATACTTTCAGCCGTCTGGACCATGACTTCCTTGTTGATCAAGGTTTCCAGGAATTCTTGTTTTCCTTCCAGGAGTGACATGTCCAGGGTCGTTCCGTCCTGGGCGCGGGGAAGTTCATTTTCCTCCAGCTTCACCAGGCGATCCTCGTAGTAGCTGGCCAGGATTTCCGTCTTTCCAACCGTGGCCAGGACAGCGTCCTTGTCGCCGCCGCCACAACCGGACAGGACGGCAAGAATAACGACCATGGCTGAAAGAGTCAGCAGGGTCATTGCGGTGACAGACCGGTGGTTCCGGACGGTCGCGGTATTTGCGGGGCTCGGGGACATGATTACTCCTTGTTTCGCAGCTCGGCCAAACGCTCGAGCATGACGGACGCCACGACCAGGTGATCCTGCCGGGCCGCGGGCACTTTCATTATGAATTGATCGATGGCCTTGAACTGAAGACCTTTGGGTCCTGATTCCATTAAACCTTGAATAATAGGGGGAGGGGGTTCCTGTCCGCCAGCGAAAAAGAAATCCAGCCCCTGGCGCCCACCCTTGATTTCCTCGATTCCCAGTCCTCCGGCCATGATTCTCAATCTCTGGATGGCCAAAAGATTTTCCACCGCGGGCGGCAGCAAACCGTATCGATCCCGGAATTCATCCCGCATCCGGTCGCAGGCCGCGGTCTTGCGGATCCGCGCGATACGCCGGTAAAGGTCCATTTTCTGTTGCGGATCCCCCACGTAATCGTCGGGGAGATAGGCGGAAACCCGGAACTCCGTCTTCACTTCCAGCGGTGCTACACCACCGCCGCCCTGGAGTTCCGCCACTGTTTCCTCCAGCAGCCGGCAATACAGGTCGAACCCGATGGCTTCCATGTGCCCGTGCTGCTGTTCGCCCAATAGATTGCCGGCACCCCGGATTTCCAGGTCCCGCATGGCGATATGATATCCCGAGCCCAGGGCCTGGAACTCCTCCAGGGCGGCCAAACGGCGCCGGGCCTCGGCGGTCAAACGCTCTCCGGGAGGTGTCATGAGATAGGCGAAAGCACGATGGTTGCTGCGACCCACCCGGCCGCGCAGCTGGTAGAGCTGGGCCAGACCGAACCGGTCGGCCCGGTCGATGATGATCGTATTGACCCGCGGCATGTCCAGACCCGACTCGATGATCGCGGTAGCCACCAGGACATCGAACTCCTGCTTCAGGAACCGGGTCATGATGCTTTCGAGATTTTCCTCCTTCATCTGGCCGTGGGCCCAGGCCACTCTCACGTTGGGCAGAAGTTCGCGAATGAGTTTGGCGGTGCCTTCGATGGTCTGCACCCGGTTGTGAACGTAAAACACCTGCCCCCCGCGGTGGAGTTCGCGAAGGATCGCCTCGACCAGGATTTTCTTGTCGAAAGTGCACAACTCGGTGTGGATGGGCAGCCGGTCCCGGGGGGGTGTGTTGATCAGGGACATGTCCCGGGCGCCCATCAGGGCCAGGTACAGGGTGCGCGGAATGGGTGTCGCGCTGAGAGTCATGACGTCGACCTGGCGTTTCAACTCCTTGATCCGCTCTTTATGCCGCACGCCGAACCGCTGTTCCTCGTCGATGACGAGCAGCCCCAGATTCTTGAACCGGACATCACGTGACAAAAGCCGGTGGGTGCCCACCAGGACATCCACCTTGCCGGCGGCGCAGCGGGCGAGCATCGATTTCTGTTCGGCGGCCGTGCGAAACCGGCTGATGGTTTCCACCCGGACGGGAAAATCCCGGAACCGTTCGCCGAAGGTCTCCCCGTGCTGCTGGGCCAACAGGGTGGTGGGACACAGGACGGCCACCTGTTTTCCCGCCGTCACCGCTTTGAAGGCCGCCCTGATGGCGACTTCGGTCTTGCCGAAACCCACATCCCCGCACACCAGCCGGTCCATGGGTTCGGCATCCTCCATATCCCTTTTGATGTCGGCGATGGCGGTCAACTGGTCGGGGGTTTCCTCGAACAGGAAGGAATCATCGAGGGCCTTCTGGATGGGCATGTCCGCGGGAAAGGCGTAACCGGGGTTGGCCTTGCGCGCGGCGTAGAGTTCGATGAGTTCGGCGGCCATGGCCCGGATGGCTTTTCTGGCCCGGCCCTTGACCTTGAGCCAGCTGCCCGAGCCCAGCCTGGCCAGCGGCGGGTTGGCTCCCTGGTCAGAACTGTAACGTTCGACCTGGTCGATGTTCTCCACCGGGACAAAGACCTTGCCTTCATCCGCGTACTCCAGCACCAGGCATTCACGTTCCGCCCCCTGGACGGTGATCACTTCCATGCCCCGGTACCGGCTGATACCGTATTCCAGATGCACCACGTATTCACCCGGCAAGAGCGAGGCCCGTTCCTTGACCAGCCCGGAGCTGCGGCGACGGGTCCTGGTCGGCCGCTGGTAACGTTCAAAGAATTCGTGGTCCGTAAAACAGGCCAGACCGGCATCGGGCCACAGGAAGCCCGAAGACAGGGACCCCACACGAGGACGGGTGGACGGGGGCGCGTCATCGGTATCGTCGAGAAGATCGGCCAGGCGGTCCGCCTGCCCCTTGTTATCGCACAACAGCAGAACCGTCTGGCCCTGCTTTTCCCTGTCCAGCAGATCCTCCCGCAACGCGTCGACGTTGCCGCCCCGCAATTTCTGACCCGTGGACTGGAAGACCAGACTGGAGGCGGGATCCGCACCCAGCCAGCGGGCCTTGGCATCTCCCTTGATCCAGGAGCCGGTCAAAAAGACATGCTGCAGGCGGGCCGTGGCGAGATCCTGGACGGGCGCCACCAGTTCCGCGATTTCCGGCAGCGCCGGATCCTTTTCCAAACGCCCTGACCGCAGACGCGGGAGTTCGGCGTCCAGCAGGTCGGATTGCTCGCGGAGCCGGGGTGGATCGTTCCAGAAAACGGGAGTGCCCTCGGGCAGGTAATCGGCCACCGTGGAGACATCCCCCAGCCAGGGTAGGAAGGACTCCAGACCGTCATCGGTCAGACGGTCCTCGATCCGCCCTTCGAGATCATCCAGGAAATCGCTGTCGAGACCTCCCGCGGCAATGGCCCGCTCCACCCGGTCCAGGCATGAAATCACCGCGTCGTCATCCAGCAGAAGGTGGCTGACCGGCAGAATGCCCGCCGCCTCCCCTTTGGTGGTGGTGCGCTGGGTTTCGACGTTGAACCGGCGGATGGACACAATTTCATCATCAAAGAATTCGATGCGCAGCGGTTCCGTGGCGGGAGTGAAAATATCCAGCAGGCCGCCTCGGCGAGCGTAGTCCCCCACCTTGGCGACCATGCCGGCAGGCCGATAACCCCTCTGGGAGAGCCGCAGGCAAAAATCATCAATGTCCACCCGCTGGCCGCTTTCCAGGTGCAGGGCGGCGCGGGCCAGGACCGCGCGGGCCATCACCCGCTGCCGCAGCGCGTAGACCGAGGTGACCACCAGATGGGGTCCGCCCCTGCCGAGACGGTCCAGACCGGTGAGGAAGTCACCGACCAGGGCGGGTTCGGGGGAATTGTGATCGAAGGCCATGACTTCCTGCTGGGGCAGGTGGATCACGGCAGCGGGTCCCAGCCAGGTTTCCAGGTCGTCGGCGAGTTGATCGGCGGATTCACGGTCAGGCGTCACGACCAATCCGGTTTGCCGGCAGTCCCGAAACCAGCCGGCCAGAAGCAGGGCCCGCGTCCCCCCATGAAGGCCGGTCAACAGCAGCGGCCC
>JAUVII010000344.1 GCA_030592845.1 Candidatus Krumholzibacteriia bacterium
CCTGGAACAGTTACGGCGAATACTCCCTCAGCCCCATCGAATTCACCGCCACCGATGGCGATGGTCTCTACGAGTTCTACACCGTGGGGGTCGACATTGCCGGAAACCAGGAGCCCACACCCGCCGGATCCCAGGCTTCCACCACTCTCGACACTTCCCAACCCTTTGGAACCTTCGTCATCAACGCCGGCGCCCAGGCCACCAATATTGCCAATGTGATTCTGGTCGTCTCGGTCATCCGGGCCGCCGAAATGCGGTTCAGCAATGACGGCGTCACCTGGCCCGAGGGCTGGGTTCCTCTGCTCGGCGTGCACCCCTGGACCATTCCGACTACCGAACAGATCCACACCGTCTACGGAGAATTCCGTGACATCGCCATGCAGGTCATGCCCGTTACCGACGATATCGAATACGACATCACACCGACGGGACCCGTTTCCGCCCCCTCCGCCGCACCCGGCCATGAAGCCGTCCTGCTGACCTGGACCAATCCCGTGGATTCCGATTTCCATAACGTGGAAATCTGGCGCGGCCTTCTCCACGACGGGTCACACGTATCGACCTATCCCTCCTATATCGGCAGCACCGTGCCGACGCCGCCAGCGGACAGGGACGCCGCCCAGGCCAGCGCCGAATGGGTACTGGCGGGCCGGGCCGAAATCGGGGCCACATCTTTTACGGACTCCGTGGCCACCCGAGGGATCTACTACTACGAGTTGTTCGCCACTGATCCGGCCAACAATTTCAGCGTGCCCACCGGACTGACGATACGGGCCACCAACTACGTCCTCGGTGATGTCGCCATTCCCCACGACGGGTTGGTCAGGGTCGAGGACTTGACCGTCCTGGGCGCCACCTACGGAATCTCGGTTTTTAATCCCCTGTTCAACGGGATCTGCGATGTCGGACCGACCCACGACGACTCGGGCACCGGCATCCCCATGCCTGATGACCAGATCAATCTGGACGACCAGATGATCTTTGCGATGAACTACGTGCCCTCCGCCAAAAACCTGGCCACAGACAACCCGGCTTCCCGGACATCCGAAACGGCCTCGTTGACCTGGAAACCCGTCCACGAGCGCACCTGGGCGCTCAATCTGGTGACCCCCTGCCCCCGCCTCAAGGGAGTGGGGTTGATGGGGAATCTGCCCGAGGGATTGATCCCCGAGCTGTCCCCCGGCGAAGCGGTCCTTGCCCAGCCCGAACCCTTTTATCTGGATAATGTGGACAGCCATGGCCTGGAAGCGGGCCTGGTGATCCTGGGGTCGGGCCGGGGCCTGACCGGCACCGGCACCCTGATGTACGTCACATTTCCCGAGAACGCGGACCTGGACGCGTCGGCAATGGACGACATCAGACTCGATCTGCGGGACATCCACAACAAACCGATCGCATACGATCTTCAGGGTAAATCGGGAGCCGTCCCTCCGGCCGCCTTCTGGCTGGCCGAGGCCTACCCGAACCCCTTCAATCCAGCCACGACCATACGTTTCAGTATTGCCGCAGAAATGCCGGTACGCCTGGAAATCTATGGGATGGATGGACGGCGCGTAGCCGTTCTTGTCGATGGAACCCTCGATGCCGGACCGCACGAAACGGTTTGGTTGGGGCGCGATGACAGCGGCCGCCAGGTCGCTTCTGGTGTATATTTTTCAAAGCTTCTGGCCGGCTCACAGAGCGTCGTCCGGAAAATGACTCTCATGAAGTAGGTTGAACGGTGAAAAAGTTTATCAAATACATTCCGGTCCTGATGGCGGCCTTGATCCTGGCGATGACCGCGGGTATGGCTTCGGCCCAGATAGATCTGCGCTTTTCCCCGCCCGATTCCACCATCGAACCCGGCGCCACTACCCGTATTTCGGTCATGCTGGATGACGCGATCTATTTCCGGACCATCGAATTGACGGTGACCTACGATTCCACCCTGATCCGTTCGCTGGGCGGCGGCAAGGGAACCCTGTTCAGTGAAAGCGGATTTTTCATCTGGGACGGTTTCGAGGAAAGCGTGCCGGGCGAGTGGCACGGCTTCGCCGTCATCATGGGTGCCACCGACTCCCTTTCCGGCCCCGGAGAATTATTCGGCTGGGATGTGGAAGGCCTGATCGAGGGAACATCACCCATCATTGCCATCGAAACCGAATTATTCGAACCCAGCGCCAACAAATATCCCGGCGTCGGACTGGATGCCACCACCCTGCGGGTCCGTTGGGCGCCCACCGCGGTGCACGACCTGCCCGGGTTGCGGAATGAACTGGATATCTACCCCAACCCCTTCAATCCCCGGACACAAATCC
>JAUVII010000270.1 GCA_030592845.1 Candidatus Krumholzibacteriia bacterium
AGGGCATCAGCGTGGACCTGAGCAAGCTGCCGGACAATGACCCGGCCACGCGCCGCCTGATGCGGCAGGGCGATACCATGGGCTGCTTCTACATCGAGTCGCCGGGCATGCGTTCGCTGCTCAGGAAGCTGAAAGCCGATACCTTCACGGTGGTCGTGGCCGCCAGCAGCGTCATCCGGCCCGGGCCGTCGGACAGCGGCATGTCGCGCAGTTTCGTGTTGCGGCATCTGGGCAAGGAAAAGGCGGAATTGCCGCACCCATCGCTGGAATTCTTGAACGAGACCTACGGCGTGATGATCTACCAGGAAGACGTGATGCGCACCCTGAGCGCCGTGGCCGGCATGACCCTGGCCGAAGCCGACCTGATGCGCCGCTCCATGAGCTTCAAGGGCGACGCGAAGGAATTCCTGGCCATGGAAGACCGTTTCCTTGCCGGCGCGCGCGACGCCATCGCCTCGGGCGACGTGCCCGACGTGGCGCCCGGAGTGATCGAGGAGCTGTGGCGGCAGGTCAGCAGCTTCGCGGGCTACGCCTTCTGCAAGGCCCACTCGGCCAGTTACGCGGTGCTCTCGTTCCAGGCCGCCTGGCTGAAGGCCCACCACCCGGCCGAGTTCATGGCCGCGGTCATGAGCAACGGCGGCGGCTTCTACAGCGTGTCGGCCTACCTCGAGGAAACACGCCGCCTGGGTCTGGAGATCCTGCTGCCGGACATCAACCACAGCAGTGACGTGTTCACCGGCCAGGACCGGCAGGTCCGGATCGGGTTGCAGCAGATCCACGGCATGAGCCGCCGCTCACTGGACGCGCTGCTGGACGAGCGCGGCAGCGGCGGCTTCTTCGTTTCGTTGGGCAACCTGCTCGAGCGGGTGCCGCAACTGGCCGAAAACGAGATCGGGAACCTGATCCGCTGCGGCGCCTGCGACGGTTTCGAACTGACGCGGCCGGAACTGCTGTGGCGGCACGCGCTGATCCGCAAGGAACGGCAGCGCGGGCACAAAAAACTCGCAGCCGCCGGACGTGGCCACGAACGCGTCACCGTGCAGACGGCCACCCTGTTTCCCGTCGGCGGCACTGCGCCCGGCGGTGGCTCCGCGGTCTCGCTGATCCCCTCCATCCCCGACTATTCACACACCGAAAAGCTGCAACAGGAAATGGAGGTGCTGCACCTGACGGCCACGGGGCACCCCATGGCCATGCTGCGTGACTGGCTCCGGCAGCAGGGCGTGATCTGCGCCCGCGACCTCGGCGGCTGGGCCGGACGCCGGGTCAAGGTGGCCGGCACCCTGATCACCGCCAAGAGCGCGACGGTGCGCAGGACCGGCGAGTCCATGAAATTCATCACGCTGGAGGACGAAACCGACCTTTGCGAAGTCACCCTTTTCCCCAAGGTCTACGCCCGCTACGGCTCGCGCCTGCTCAGCCGCGGACCCTACCTGGTGACCGGCGTCGTGGAAGACGATCACGGCTCGGTGACCCTGACGGCCGAAACCCTGACCATCATCTGAAATTTCCCGGTCCGGATTAATTCCGCAGGCCCGGCAGGGCGGCCAGCATACGCTCGATTTCCGCGGCCATGGACGGCGGAACCCCCAGCCGCCGGGCTTCGCGAAGTGCCGGTTCGGCTTCGTCGAGACGGCCAAGGATGAGCATGATCTTGCCGTAGTAGAAATGATAACCGCCCAGCCTGGGATCGACCCTGATGCCCTCCCTCGACTGCGCGATGCCCTCTTCGAACTGCTGATCGAGGATCAGCTGCCGGATGAGAATGCTCCGCGCGTTCCAGTAGGTGGGATTCACCGCCAGCAGATCGCGCAGCAGCTGTTTGGAATCGTCGATCATTCCCGCATCCCGGAACATGACGCACAGGTTGACGACCTGGCGGGGATTCCCCGAGATGTCGATGGCCTTCCGCTGGGCGTCGATGGCCTCCGGAAGAAGCCCCTGTGCCTGATAGTGCCGGGCAAGGGTCTCCCAGGAATAATCCGATCGCGAGGATTCATAGGAAAGGATATCGGCAAATCTGGCGGCGCTCCGCACCGGTGAGGCATTGACCCCGATCCAACCCACCGCCAGAACCAGGGCAACTGCCAGGGCAGGCCCCGTCACCGAACGAAGCCCGTCGGGCCGGGCGGCCAGAAACCGGTTGAGAATCAACAAGGCCACCGGGACCAGCCCCAAAACAGCAAGGCTGAAAAGATCCCAGTCCCGGGCCATTCCGATCTCGGGTTTGAAAAAGACCGTAAACAGGAGAAGGGGCAACAGGAGCATCAATGAAAAATGCCATTCCACCGATAGGGTGAACCAGGCGGCGGCCGCGCTGTCGGTTTTTTTCGGCTGCGGGTTGTCCTTCCGCGCCTGCAGCCACATCACCCAGAACAGGCCCGTCAACGGGAACAGCAACAGAAATTCGTTGAGCAGATCCAGCCCATGGCCAAAGCTCAGGACACCTGCGCTTGCGGAGTTTCCCAAGACAGGTAGCAAAAAAGCAGCCGAACGCGGCACCAGGTAGGCGGCCGCGAAAGCAATCATGGTCAACCCGCCCAGTGTCAGGGCCAGGGGTTTCAAAACCGTGTCCCGGTTCGCCATTCGCCAGACAACAAGTATCATCAATGAAGGAAGCAGGAGTATGGCCTGAATATGGATAAACGCGCAGGCCAGGGCCAACAGGGCCGGTAGCCAGACCGGTCCCCGCCGATGAATGACCCGAAAGGAGGCGATGACGTAGAAAGTCCCACAGAGAATCAGCGGCGTGTAGTACTCCACATAGCCGAAGAACAGTTCCATGGCGCCCGAAGTGAAGACCAGGATGGCCAGCCACAATCTCAGTTCCGCCGGCAATCCTCCGCGGAAAATAACCAGCAGCAAAGTGAAGACAAACAGTCCCCCGAGCAGGCAGTTGAACAGCCGGATGGCATCGGAACCGGATCCCCCGGTGATTGCGGTGATGCCCCGGGCGCCCACCAGGTACAGGATGGCCGCCCCGGGTTCGATGTGTTTGTTTTTCAAAATTTTGGCGACCGACGAGGTGTTCATCGTCGCGTCCCCAGCCAGGGCCTTGTCGTAGGTGGATCCGATCATGTGCCCGTCACCCAGAAGCAGGCTGCCCGATTGAAAAGCGAAGAAACCTCCCACCGCCAACAGGGAAAAAAGGATGACGACCAACAGGGAACGACGGCCCGAGGCGGGAAAAGCCAGCCACCCCGTCAACCTGCGGTGAATCAGCCCAGCCACCGGCGGCACAAAGGAAAGAGCAATCAGGCCCAGGGCCGCAAGGCGCACCGGGGCGGAAAAATAGGCCAGATGGTTGATCCCCCAGAGCCGGGGAACCGGCGCCAGGGAGGCCGCCGCGACCAGAACAGCAAGGACCGCCATCGAACCGGTCAACAGCTTCCCCGAAGGTCTGGTTTTCTTTTTTGAACCCATGAACGGGATAACCCCTGAGCAAAAGAATCCTGAGGCGGACCATGCACTTGCGGCCCGCCCTGCCTGAAGGCTGTCAATGCCGAAACACTACACTGGACTTCCGGGTTTTAACAACCATATTGCCCGGCAACAGACCCGATTTCAACCACCCCGGAGGTGAATCATGAGCACTACTGCATTTCTCATTCTGTCCTTCTCGTCCCTTTTCGCGGTCATCGATCCGTTGGGTGTCATCCCGTTTTTCAGCGGCCTGACATCCGGCATGGACCAGCGGCAAAAACGCAAGGTCCTGGTCAAGGCCCTGATCACTGCCTTTTTCGTACTCTTGATGTTCACTGTGGTGGGACACCAGATTCTCGAGCTGTTCGGTATCACCCTCAATGCCTTCCGCATCGCCGGCGGAGTCA
>JAUVII010000276.1 GCA_030592845.1 Candidatus Krumholzibacteriia bacterium
AGGCTTACCGCTATCAGGGCGCTGATCAACGGACAGGCCACCCAGGTGACCATGATCTTGGTCAGGGAACCAGCATCGGTTACGGAGGAACTGTAGAAATTCCAACCGATGATTGCCCCGACGATGGCTTGGCTGGTGGAAACGGGAATCTTGAGGCGCGTCATCCAGAAGGTGGAAAGGGCCGCGGCCAGGGCCACGGTGAAGGAACCCGCCAGGGCGTTCACCGCACCGAGGCGTCCCAGGGTATGAGCGGCGCCGGCGCCGCTGATGGTGGCACCCAGGATGATGAAGATGGAGCAGACGATCGCCGCGACCCGGAAACTGACCATACGCGTTCCGACCGCCGTGCCGAACACGTTGGCCGCATCGTTTGCGCCCAGGGACCACCCCAGGAATAAACCGCTCGACAGGAAGAAAAGAATTTCCATTCTTATCGCCTCAGATAGTCCGCTTGATGGCGTAGATGGCCAACCGGTCCGCTACTTCCTCGGCCCGGTCGGCCACCCTGTCGACGTTCAGCGCGAAATACCGCAGATGAATCTTGTGGGCGAGTTCCAGATCACTGGCAAAGACTCTCCGCTTCAGACGGTCGCTGATCCCGTCGGCTTCCTTTTCGAAGTGATGGACTTTATAGAGATTGTCCTTGACCGAATTGACATCCTTGAAGAACGCGCGCGCCGAGACTACGACCGCTTCCACCGCCGAGCAGCCCGCATCGGCCAGCTTGCAGTAACCTTCACGGAACTCCTCGGGCACGGAGGGCTGTTCGACGGAGAACTGGTACAGGCAGGTTTTGGCGGAGTCGATAATGTTGTCGCTGTTTTCCAGAAGCCCCAGCACGTCCCCCCGATGTTCGGGAATCAGGGAATGGCCGTAGAGGTGAGCCTCCACTTCCTTGCTCAGCTTATCCGCCTGGGATTCCAGCTTGTCTATGCTCACGATCGCGCTTTCGAAATCGGCGATGTCGCCCGACAGGTATGCGTGAACACCGGCCCGGTAGACCAGGCCGCCTTTGGCGACCGTGTCGAAAAAACCATCGATTTTCGTTTCGATGTTGTGGCTCGATTTAAATAGCGGCATGACTACTCCGTTTCCATTATTTCCTCACGCGCCGGCATCCAGCAACGTGACCAAAAACAGCGTCACCGCCGAGACCGCCAGTATGGCCAACATTATCACCACGCGCCGCGCTTTCATCAAGTCTCCAGATTCAACCCAACCGCTACCAGGCCGTGAAGGGGTTGGCGATGAGGTTCGAATTGAAATAGCGAGGATCGCCCGTCACTTCGTCGCCGATCCACTCCGGCTTGTCGATGGACTGGTCTTCGGACTCGAGTTCGCACTCGGCGACCACCAAGCCGTCGTTTACGCCGTGGAATTCATCGACTTCCCAGATCAATCCACCGAAGGGGATCTTATAGCGGGTCTTTTCGATGATCGGCTGTTCACACAGGTCCAGCAGTTGGTTGCAGTCGTCCATGGGGATGTCGTATTCGAATTCCAGCCGAGTGGCACCCACAGTGATGCCCTTAATGGTCAGGGCCGCCTTGGGGCCCATGGTGCGGGCGCGAACCACGCGCTCCTTCCGGGAGTTCAAATAGCCCTGGCGGTACAGGACACCTTCGCCCAGTTCCTTCCAGGCCTCACCATTCACCAGATACTTCCGTTCGATTTCCTTACCCATCAGGACACTCCTTCGTACGAGGCATGCCCGATAAAAGCAATGGTCATGCCCCGGTCAAGAAATTGCTTAACTCACTGTATTATAATATCTTAAAAAGGCCAAGAATGATATCTGCCAAAATACGGGCGAGATTTCGCCATTTTAATGTCGAAATCTCGCCGTATCCGTTACATTGGTGCTCATGAATCGGATACTGCTTACCATCCTCCTGGTGGCCCTGGTGGCCATCGTGGGCGTGACCAATTTCCTCGTGCTGGTGGATCTTGCCGATATCAGCACGAACAACACGCCCCTTTTACTGGGTCCGGCCACCGGTGACGAAATCCTCAATCGTCCTCTGGTGCAAATCGGCGTGGTGTCCCGCTTCGCTCCCAACGTGATCTATGCCGGGTACCAGCCGATCATGGACTATCTCAACCATGAAGGCACCCACCGTTACGAACTTCAGCTCAGCACGAGTTACCAGGACGCCGTTAATCATCTGAGGGAGGGCAAGGTCGACGCCTCCTTCCTCGGGGCCTGGATCTTCGGGCACCTGGAATCCGCCGAGGACCTACTACCCATCGCGGCCCCGCTCAATGAGATGGGTCGTTCGGAATTCCACGCAGTCCTGGTGACCCGGACTGCCTCCGACCTGACCTCCATATCCCAATTGACAGGTCGAAAGGTCGCCTTGCCGTCCCCGCAGTCCTGGTCCGGAACCTGGTTGCAGACAAACGGCCTGTCCGACGTGGGCCTCTCCGTGGCGGATCTGGACTCGATCCATCATTTTGATCACCATCAAACCGTGGTCTGGCAGATTCTACGGGGTAACTTCGACGCCGGGGTGGTCAAGGAATCCGTGGCTGCGGAATACCGTAGCGAAGGGTTGCGCACCATCGCCGTGTCCCGGGCCATTCCCGGCCCTCCCCTGGTGGGACGCCGGAATATGGATCCCGACGTCCTGGAAGAAATCAGCCGCCTCCTGTTAACCCTGGATCCGGGCCGACCGGCCGACCGCCGGGTGCTTGATTCCTGGAGCGATGAATTCTCCTATGGTTTCACCGCCGTCGATGGTCAACATTATCGGGATGCCTTCCGACCGGAAGGGGCGAACCGATGATCCTGCGGAGTTTGGCGCCCAGGGGTCTGCGGGCCCGTATCCTTTTGATGGTGGGACTTACCACCACGGTCCTCATGATGCTGATGTCCTGGAGCATGCTCTACAGCTGGCGCGATGTCCTGGTCCGCCAGGAAAAAGCCAACGCCCAGGCCGTCAGTCGCGCCTTCTCGGTGGCTGTCATCGACGCCTTGATTTTCGCCGACCAGGACCTGTACCAATCCGAGGGATTCCTGGGCAACTACGTGGATCTTTTCATGGCCCAAAATTCCCGGCTACGGACCATCACCATCATGGATCCCGCGGGGTCGGTGGTAGCGCGCAGCTGGAACCGCAAGGATCCTCCCTGGGTGACAGGTACCATGGAGGAATTGCTGCAAATCGACCGTCCCCTGGCAACCATCACCAGAACCCAGGAAGGGCCCTGGGTTCTGGAAATAGTGATGCCCATGCGCACCGGCGAACGAAAGTGGGGTGTCCTGGTGTTGGCGGTGGAAGCCGATTCAATACGTGGCCAGATCCAGCGCAACTTCATCCTGTTGGCTTCGTTCTCGGTGGCGGTTACTTCGGTGATGCTGCTGCTTCTCTGGTTGATGTTGAGCCGCCTTCTGCGCTCGATGCGTGCTCTGGTCACGGCGATGGACACCGTGGATTTCACTGCCCCCCGGAAACCCGACCTGCCCTATCGGCGCGACGAAATCGGCACCCTCTACAAACATTTCCACCACATGCAGCAACGCGTCCAGCAGTCCCGCGACGACTTGATGAAAGCCCAGCACCAGGTCTGGCACGCCGAACGTCTGGCCGCCATCGGCCGCCTCGCTTCGGGCCTGGCCCATGAAATCAACAATCCC
>JAUVII010000111.1 GCA_030592845.1 Candidatus Krumholzibacteriia bacterium
GAAAGTGGCCTCCCCGGGATCGAAAGTGTGGACGCCGACATCCGGGGCGAACGCGATGCGGAAGGCCGGATATTCCTGATCCTGCGGGACGAGGGTTCCGGAATGGACCAGGATCTCGTTCGCCAGGTGGCGAGTCCTTTTGTTACCACCAGGGAAGGCCATCACGGGGTGGGACTTACCAGGGTGGATACCTTGATGGAAATGTATGGTCTGGCCTGGACGCTCGAGAGTGAACCCGGGCGGGGAACACGCATCGGTCTTGAAATTGCAGAAGTCTATTAAGTGGATGAAAGGGAGACGATGTCTTTGAAGCGGAACATTCTGGTAGTCGATGACGAGCCTGCCATGAGGGATTTTCTGAAATCCTCTTTGAGCGACCGGTTCGAGGTTCGCACCGCCTCCAACGGAAAGGAAGCTCTGGCCCTGTTGAGGGATTCGCGTGCCGACCTGGTCCTTTCCGATGTCCAGATGCCCGGCGGCGGGGGGCTGGAACTGCTGAGCGATATCCGCGATGGCCTGGACTACCACCCCGCGGTCATTTTGATGACGGCTTTCGCCACCGTGGAGAAGGCCGTCAAGGCCACGCATCAAGGCGCTGATGATTACATCTGCAAACCCTTTGGCCTGGATCAATTGGATCATGTCCTGGAACGCGCCTTAACCATGCGGCAACTTCATCGGGAAAATTCCAATCTGAGAGCGAACCTGGTGGACAGGGCGGAGAAACTTGGATTGCTGGGCAACAATATCGCCATGGTGGAACTCCGTGAAAAAATTGCCATGATCGCGGATTCGCGGGGCACGGTCCTGTTGCAGGGCGAAAGCGGGACCGGCAAGGAAGTGGCCGCGCGTGCCCTCCATGAATCCGGGATGCACAGCAATGGACCATTCATTCGCATCAACTGCGCAGCCATACCGGAAACGCTTCTGGAATCCGAACTTTTCGGGTACGAGCAGGGGGCATTTACCGGTGCGGTGCAATCCCGCAAGGGAAAGTTCGAACTGGCGGACGGGGGCACCCTGCTGCTGGATGAAATTAGTGAAATGCCCTTCACCATGCAGGCCAAGCTTCTGCGAGTGCTTCAGGAAAAAGAATTCGTGCCGTTGGGAGCCCGGTGCGCGATCAGGTCGGATGTCCGGATCATAGCCACGACAAACCGGAATCTCCGCCAACTCATCAAGAGCGGCGATTTCCGAGAGGACCTGTTTTTTCGCCTCAACGTAATTCCGCTGACGATCGTTCCGCTGAGGTCGCGTATGGACGATGTCCCGCTGCTGACCCGTCATTTTTGCCAGAATTTTTGCGCCGAAAACAACAAACCCCTCATGGAGCTGACCGATGGCGCTTTGCGGTGCCTGATGGGCCTCCAGTGGCCCGGCAACGTGAGGCAGCTGCAGAACGTCATCGAACGGGCGGTCATCCTCTCGACTTCCGGGCGCCTGGATGAAGAAGTGCTCGGGCTCTCCGATGAGATGGAAACATCCTCATCGGTGGATGGATTTTCCTCGGAAATGACTCTCAAGGATATGGAACGGGAATTGATCCTGAGAAAACTTTCCAACACCCGCGGCAACCGGACGCAGGCCGCCCAGGAACTGGGGATCAGCGTCAGGACGTTGCGCAACAAATTGAATATCTATGCCGGCATGGGCATGGAAATTCCGGGTTGATCAAATGATAAAGACCGGACTCTTCAACAAAGATCATCTGGCGGTCCTGAAAAAGGCCGTCGATGTCTACGCGCGGCGCCACCAGGTGACCGCCAGGAATATCAGCAACGTGGAGACATCGGGTTTCCGCGCCCAGCATGTGAAATTCGAGGAACTTTTGTCCTCGGAACAGATGCGCCTCAAGGGCTACCAGACGCACCGGAACCATCTGCCGGTCGGAGGACAGGATCTCGGTTCGGTGCGGGATGAAATTTTGGACATGGACTCGGATTACGATAACGGCGTGAACAACGTGGACATCGATAACGAGATGACGAATCTGGCCACCAACGACCTCAGTTACCGCATGGCCACCCGTTTGCTCAGCATGCGCTACAGCATGTTGAGGGGCGCCATCAA
This sequence comes from Candidatus Krumholzibacteriia bacterium, assembly GCA_030592845.1. Lineage (GTDB taxonomy): Bacteria > Krumholzibacteriota > Krumholzibacteriia > LZORAL124-64-63 > LZORAL124-64-63 > JAGLCY01. The sequence continues at coordinate 2,071 of JAUVII010000111.1, forward strand.
GGGTCAGATCCGGTAAACAGGGAGCAATGACATGAGTGAAGGATTGTTCGGAGCCATAAAGATCAGCGCCTCGGGACTGCGCGGACAGCGGACGAAAATGGACGTTGTGGCCCGGAATCTCGCCAACGCGGAAACCACGCGGACAGCGGATGGCACACCCTACCGTCGGCAACGCGCGATTTTCGAACAGGTGCTCGGCGACAAGCTTCAACGGCATTCCCTGAATATGGGTTACGGGGTGGAAAACCGCATGACACGCACGCATCCCGGTCACATGTCGGAATCAGGACGTTCAGGCACCTCGATGATTTCCGGAGTCACCAGTGAAGTGGCCGTGGCCCAGGATGCCTCGGAATTCCGTGTGGTATTCGACCCGGGCCACCCCGACGCCGACGAGCAGGGTTATGTCCTGATGCCCAACGTGAACCCAATCACCGAAATGGTGGACATGATCACCGCGAGCAGGGCCTACGAGGCCAACGTGAGCGCCGTCCAGACGGCCAAGGACATGTTCAATGACGCCCTCAAGATCTAACCTGAGAACGAGGATGTGACATGGCGATAGGCAGTATCAAATCCCTGGGTTCGGTCGATCCGCGGGCCATCTACGGCACGACGAGCGCGACCCCGTCGGTGAAAACCTCTTTCGCGGACCAGTTGAAAAACGCCGTGGCCGAAGTCAACGACCTCCAGACCCGGCGTGAAGACATGGTGGAACAGATGGTCACCGGACAGGCCACCGAGGTCCACGATGTCATGATCGCGGCCAAGGAATCGCAGCTGGCCTTCGAGTTGCTATTGGAAATTAGGAACAAATTGCTGGAGTCATACCAGGAAATCATGCGCATGCAGGTTTAGGTGCATCGAGAACCCGGAATTTGAGGTAATGCAGTGGATGGAATCAGGAACGCAACGGACAACTTCTTGGACCGCTTCGGGGGATTTTCCCTTAACCAGAAAATGCTTCTGGGAGTTGTCGTCACAGCGAGCGTGATCAGTATCGCAGTGTTCTCTTTGTGGCTTCAAAAGGATGAAACCGCCGTTTTGTTCACGAATTTGAGTCCTGAAGATGCATCCGTAGCTCTGGAGGAGTTGGCCAAACAGGATGTCGAAGCCCAGCTGACCAATGGGGGAACCACCATCATGGTGCCCCGAAAAGCCGTTCATCGCCTGCGGGTGGAACTTGCAGGCAAGGGCGTGCCGTCTTCGGGAACCGTCGGCTTCGAGATCTTTGACGGTAAGCAGTATGGCCTCACCGAATTCCTCCAGAACGTCAATTTCAAGCGCGCGCTTGAAGGGGAACTGACCAAATCCATTGAATCACTGCAAGGAATCCAGTCAGCCAGAGTTCACCTGGTACTGCCCAAACCCTCCATTTTCAAGAAACTCGACTCTCCTGCCACCGCCAGTGTCGTGGTGAAAATGGGACGTGGCGCGCGGTTGGAGGACAACCGGATTCTGGGTATCCAGAGCCTGGTGGCCGGCAGCGTGGAAAATCTGAATGCCGACCAGGTCACGGTCATCGACCAGTACGGCAAAGTTCTGTCGCCGGATATCAAGGACGGGGATACCGGACGCACCGAAAACCAACTGGCCCTCCGCAAGGAAGTGGAAGGATACCTGTCCCAGAAAGCCGGGATCATGCTGGACCGGGTCCTGGGGCAGGGCCGTTCGGTTGTGCAGGTCGATGCCACCCTGAACTTTGAAAAAATCGACAGGGAACGGGAAATTTACGATCCCCAGAACACTGTGGTTCGCAGCGAGGTGCGTAACGAGACCACGGACCCCACAACGGGAAATTCCGACGAGAACAGCACGACCAACTATGAGATAAACCGCACCGTTGAGCATATCGTGGGCGAAACCGGGGGGATCAGGGTTCTCTCGGTCGCCGTGTTCGTCGATGGTCACTACGCCGAACTCCAGGACGGGGGAGCACCCCTTTATCAACCGCTCACCGATGACGAGGTGGCCCAGTTGAGGCGCATCGTCCAGACGGCGGTCGGGCTGAATGCGGAACGGGGCGACAAGATCGAAATCGTCAACATGCAGTTCAACCAGCCGGTTATCGAAGAACCGGCTCCCTTCGTCAACAACTGGATAGACATGGTTACCAGGTATGGCGGAAAAGCCTTCCTGTTCCTGCTCCTCGGAATCCTGTTGCTGAGCCTGCGGAAGGGGCTGGACGGAATGATGTCCATGAACGTGATGCGGCCGAGGATGCGTCCGGTACAGGCTGCGGACATCCGGGAGACCGAGAGCTTCGACGGCATCCCCGACATGGACGACCAGGTCATCAACGACATCAAGGATTTTGCTTCGGACAATCCCGAACGGGTCGCCGACGTGGTTCAGTCCTGGATTCATGAAATGAACCTTGGCAACGAGTCGAGGGAAGCGGTGGGGGATTCAAGTGAACGATAACGCCGTACGCAAGGCAGCCGTATTTTTGATGACCCTGGGTCCTGATGTGGGAGGCAAGGTCCTGTCACGCCTGCCCGAAAAGATAGTGGAGGAATTGACCCACTCCATCGCCGGCATGGGGCCGGTGGGTTTCACCGAAAAGAAGCAGTCCCTGAACGATTTTATTTCCAGCAGCGGTCAGATTTCGGGAATCGCCACCGGCGGCGAGGAGATGGCCAAGCAGATCCTGGAAGCGGGGTTCGGCTCCAGGCGCGCGACCTCGATGCTCAGCCGCGTCACCAGTTACAGCGAAATCAAGAGTTTCGAACACCTGAAGGATGTCGACCCGTTGACCATCGCGAACTATCTGCGCAACGAACATCCGCAAACTGTGGCGGTGGTTCTCGCTCACATGGATCCCAGGGCCAGCGGACCGATCCTGGCCTTGATGCCGGCGGATATGCAGGGCGACATCGCCCACCGCATGGCCATTCTTGAGGCTCCCAACGCCGAAACGCTCAAGGCCGTCGAATTTGTTCTGGCGGGGGCGCTGCAGGGTGAACTGTCGGCCCGGGAAGCCAAATATGGGGGACGCAAGCAGGTGGCCGACATTCTCAACGAAGTGGACCGGGATGTGTGGCAGGAAATTCTGGACGAGATGCGGGAAATCGATGACGAAGTGGCCAACGAAGTGAACAACCTCATGTTCGTCTTTGAGGACATTGTCCTTTTGAACGACAACCACATCCAGGAAATCCTCAAGGAAATCGACGGCAAGGAACTGACCCTGGCCCTCAAGGGCGCAACGGACGAGATCCGGGAAAAGGTGTTTGGCAACATGTCGAAACGCGCCGCCCAGGGGATCATGGAGGATATGGACTACATGGGACCCGTGCGACTTGCGGAAGTTGAAGAAGGCCAGAAACGTATCGTCGAAGTCATTCGCAGCCTGGAGGAAAACGGCACCATCACCATCGGAAAGGGCAGCAAGGATGCTGAAATGGTGTCCTAAACCGCTAACCGGTATTTTGGAACCGGACCGGACAGCCGAAAGCGGTTGTCCCGCCTTCGAAATAGGACTTGGACCCCACGCGGACGGTGAAGTTACCGCTTCAACGGTCAGGCCAGGGTTCGAAAAGGATCACCTGCTGTCCGGAAACACTTCCCTCTGGAACCTCATGAATGACAGGGAAAAGGAAATTCTTCTCGATTCCGCGAAAACCGGACTTCAGGAAGAATTCAATTCCCGCGAGAAAGAATTGCGGGAAAGTCACCGTTCCGAATTGGCCCGGGTTCGCGAGGAATTCGAGGGCCGCCTGATGAATTGGAGCCGTGAGTTCTCTTCGGGTTTGGCCCGCGATCGTCATGACATGGCCGTCGACGCCGCCGGATTGGCCGTTGCACTGGCCCGAAAAATCATCAGGGACACTGCTGCCGTGGATCAGGACCTGGTGATAAGAACCCTGGAGACCGCTCTTTTCAAGGCCCAGGATTCCCATCCCCTCACTGTCAGTCTGCATCCCGATGACGCCGAATACCTGGTTCAGAATCCGGAACTGATGTCCCGGCTGCGTATCGACCAGGTTGTTCCCGACCGCCGGATGGAAAAGGGTGGCTGCCGACTCCGGGCTGGGTCAAAGGAATGGGACGCCACCGTGACGCGGCAGGTCGACACGCTGGCCGCCATCGTTGAAGAAGCCCTCGCCGCCAATGAAATCACACTGGTTCCCGGCCCTGGAGAAAATAATGATTCCGGCCTGGAGTAAAATAAACGAGACGATTCGTCAGGCGGACACCATCCACGCCGTGGGTCGCGTGACCAATCTGGTGGGAATGGTCATCGAAATTGCGGGCCTGGCGGCGCCCATCGGGTCCTTGTGTCGTATCCAGGTGGGACGGCATGAACCTGATGTCCTCTGTGAAGTCATCGGTTTCCGCGACGACACGCTTCTGGTCATGCCCTACCAACACACCAGGGGAGTTGCGACAGGCTGCCGAGTGGATCTTTTCTCCCGGGAAATGACCGTTCCCGTCGGCCCCCAATTGCTGGGGCGCGTTCTGGACGGACTGGGACGTCCTCTCGATGGGGGTCCTTCCCTGGCGGGTCTTCCGCGACGGCAGCTTGGCGGCAAACCGCCTTCGGCGCTTCAGCGCAAGCGGTCGGAAGAAATTCTGGGGACCGGTATCCGGTCCATCGACAGCATGATCACCACAGCCCGTGGGCAAAGGATGGGTATCTTCTCCGGCAGCGGGGTAGGGAAGTCAGTTCTGCTGGGGATGTTGGCCCGGAACGCACAATCCGAGGTAAATATCCTGGCCTTGATCGGGGAACGGGGGCGGGAGGTCAAGGAATTCCTCGAAAGGGACCTGGGTCCCGAGGGCCTGGCCCGCAGCGTTGTTGTTGTGGTCACCTCCGATGAAAGCGCGGTGTTACGCGCGAAGGGCGCCGACACGGCCATGACCATCGCCGAGTCGTTTCGGGAAAACGACCAGTCCGTACTGTTCATGATGGATTCCGCCACCCGCTACGCCATGGCCCTGCGTGAGATCGGTCTTGCGGCCGGGGAGCCCCCGACCACCAAGGGATATCCTCCCTCGGTATTTGCAGCCCTTCCCAGGTTGTGCGAACGGGCGGGCTGGTCGGGCATCAATTCAATGACCGCATTCTTCTCCGTCCTGATCGAGGGGGATGACATCCATGACCCGGTCGGTGACGCGATGCGTTCCATCCTCGACGGCCACATCATGCTCAGCCGCGACCTGGCTCGCCGACACCATTACCCGGCCGTCGACGTCCTGGGAAGCGTCAGCCGCCTGCGAAACGATGTTGTCCCCGTGGAAGACATCAAAGCCGGGGCGCGGCTGATGGGTTGGCTCAAGGCTCTTGAAGACAACCGGGATCTCATCAACATCGGGGCTTACGTAGGGGGCACGGATCCCGTTCTGGACATGGCCCTCGAACGCGAAGAGGCGATCAGATCCTTCCTGACCCAGGAAGTGAATGTGGGTCACTCCACCCACGACAGTCTGATGGACTTGCGCCGATTGACGGAGGTTGAATCATGAGCCAATTCAGTTTCAGGCTGGAAAAAGTCTGGAAGCACCGCAAAGGCGTGGTGGACAAGAACTCCCTTGAAGTGGCCAAGGCCGACCGAAGGGTCGCCCTGCTTGCCCGGAACATTGTGGAGTTGGAAGGAAACATCACCAGGCAAAACCGGAATCTCGCGCCCAGCGACGGACAACAGCTCCAGGCCGGCAGACTCATTGCCGGCGCGGCGTGGCTCGATCATCTGCAAACCCTCCGGAACGACTTGGAGGATCAACTTGATACGGCGACCAGGGACCTTTCCCGGTTTCGCTCGAGGTTGACCGAATCATGGCGGGATCTGGAGGTCCTTTCCCGTTTGAAGGATCGGCAGGAAACGACCTGGCGTACGGATCGGGAAAGACGTGAAAGACGGGAAGCGGACGAAATCGGCCAGATTTGCCGGGGACGGCATGGTCAGGCGAAGGTTTCCCGTTAGCGGAAAAACTTTCCGGGTGTTGAGCCTGAAGTTGAGAACGTACTTTCGGGCCGGAAGCAAAAACGGTCCTATTAAACAAGTTGAGTCGTCGAGAATTATCCTCGATGCCTTACGGTTCTGGCATTGGCGTTGCAGGCTGATTAGTCAGCTGCATGAACTGGAACCCGAACAATTGTCCCTTGGTGGATAACGACCCGGGTTCAGGAAAAAGGTAGATGGCATGAAAAGCGTCCTGATCATTTCGGCGGTGACATTTTTCCTTATTTTCGGGGGCCTGGCCATTCTGAGCAATCAGCTCGATGGAAAACCCGCCGCCATTCAGGTGACGGGGTATTCCCCGACCACCGAGGAAGCCGATGTGATCATGAAGGGCCTGGACGCTGAACGCGCCCTTCTCCGCCGGGAAAAAGAAGAACTGGCCATCCTGCGTCAAACGGTGGCCGTGCAGGAACAGGTTCTACAGGAAGGGCGCCGGGAACTCATGATTCTGGTTCAGGAAATCGAGAAGGGGCAGCGGATCCTGGGTGAGGATCGGGAACGATCCGCCGTCCGGTTGGCGAAGATGTACGAGAACATGAAACCGGCCCAGGCCGCTCCCATCCTGAGCGCCCTGGAAATGGAAATTGTGCTGGATATCCTGGGCCGCATGAAGGAACGGGAAGCTGCCCGGATTCTGGCCCGAATGGATGCGGCTCTTGCCGCGCGGATCAGCACGGAATTGAGTTCAGGGGGGACCGGATGATGGATCTTCTCCTTCAAACAACCGGTCAGGCTCCCGGCGGAAGAAATTCCGCACCAGGGAAGCAGTTGGAGGTGGCGGCGTCATCCGATTTTTCACGTCTTCTGGCCAACCAGCCTCAAGGGTTGACGGAAGGCCGCCGGGACAACGAGGTTTCGCCTGATAATGACCGGAAACAAACCGTAAAAGAGCGTCCTGGTGATGAAACCGCCAGGGGCACGGAACGCCTCTCCGGCGTGCCATCGGATCAAAAAGAACAGGGATCCCCGGCGACCATCTTTTCGGATGCCGAGGGTTACTCCACCGACCCCCCGCTGACCGGTATTTTGATATCCGGATTTCCGGCACCTGTCGATCCGTTGGGGCTGTTGAATTTCTCCGGCACGAACGATTCCGGTATGGAGTTCATCCCCGCGGATGCCCGGGCCCGACTGGCCGGACAGATAGCAGCCAATTTCACCAATCGCAACGGAATGCAGACCCTGACCCTGCAGTTGGAACCCGAGCACCTCGGCAAAGTGGAAGTTCGCCTGGTGGCCAGGGGTAACCAGTTGTCCATTCGATTGCTGGCGGAAAACCGCGAGGCTGAGACCGCATTGCGCCACAACCTCAAGGAACTCACCGACGGCATCCAGGAAAGAACCGGAAAGTACCAACAGGTCGAAGTCCGCGTCGAACTGAAATCACAGGATGAATCGGGGCAAAAAAACACGGATCAGAAAACACCCCAGGACGATTCACGGCAACCTGCCGGCCAGGATTCGCAGGGAAGTTGGCGGGGTGATCCCGAAACGGAAGACACCGGGAACACGCCGGCAGGCAACGACCCTGAAACGTCGCCCGAACAGTGGGCGCAAGGAGGATAGATCATGCCGATCACGGGAATCACCGACGGGTATGGACCGGTAGCGGGAATGCCCGCCAACGATGCCGCCTCGGTGGACAAAATGGATTTCATGAAACTTCTGGTGGCCCAGATCAAGAACCAGGATCCCATGAGTCCCATGGACAACGCGGAGTTCACTTCGCAGATAACCCAGTTCACCATGCTGGACGAAATGAAGTCCATGAACGCCAAACTCGAGGAAAACATCCTGATCGGGCAGACCATAAACAATACGGCCATGCTCGGGCTGGTGGGCAAGAATGTCACGGTCGAGGGCAACAAGGTCTGGATGGCCGGGGGTGAACCTTCGGAAAGCACTCTGGCGGCGGACGGTCCCGGGACCGTGTTGGTGGAAATCACCGATGACAGCGGCCATGTGGTGGCCACCTACCGGAAATCCGTCGAGAGAGGACTCAATGACATCACCTGGGACGGCCTTCTGGATAACGGCGAATTGGCCGAAGACGGTACCTATTCCGTATCCGTGAAACCGGGTGACGGGAGTGAGGATTTGTCGTTTACCACCCTCATGACCGGAGCCGTTGAAGGATTGCGATACGAAGGAAACATGGCGGTAGTCATTATCGGAGGCGTGGAAGTCTACGTGTCCGACATATACAAGGTCAGCTAAGCGGACAGCCAGGAAGGCGTGTCCATTTCAAGGTGGAGGATCCCATGTTCAGGTCTCTTTATTCCGGCGTTTCGGGAATGTCGGCCCAGATTACGAATCTTGACGTCATCGGCAACAACATTGCCAACAGCAGCACCGTCGGTTTCAAGGCCGGGCGGGTCACCTTCAATGAAATGTTGACCCAGACACTCCGGGGGGCCACGCGGCCGCAGAGCGGAGGGCTCGGTGGGACCAATCCCATGCAGATCGGCCTCGGCACCAGGGTCGGCAGCATCGACACCATGTTCAAACAGGGAAATTTCCAGTCCACCGGGCGGAAACTGGATCTGGCCATCCAGGGCGGCGGTTTTTTCATTCTGAATGACGGAACGAGCAACGTCTATTCCCGGGCCGGCGTCATGGGCCTGGACAGTCAGAGCATCCTGGTGAACCCGAC
>JAUVII010000249.1 GCA_030592845.1 Candidatus Krumholzibacteriia bacterium
CGGGTCTCGTAGTTGGCCACGATGAAGATCGGGTTCAGGTTCTCGTCCTTGCTGGGTATGGGCTCCTTGAAATAGAGGGACCCGTCCTCATAATCGATGTTGTAGTCCAGATGCCGGGTCAATTTTCTTGAGGAGATGATGATCTCGCTGCGGAACCGGTCCCGGACTTCGACCGTGATCTCTTCCGAGTTGATAACCAGGTCCCGGCGTGTCAGGTAATACATGCCGCTGGTGCCGTCGCCCCTGATCTCGTCCCGCATGTAACCATGCCCGGTTTGATTGGCGAACAGGTTCAGACCCAGGTGTTCGGACTTCAGTTCCGACTTGATACCATTGAAATTCCGCGTGTAGCGGGCCAGTTCATTGATCGAAAGCCCCGTATTGAAATCGCCGAACAGGGCATAGAACTGGCGGCGTTCGATCTTGACGTAGAGCTTGCGCGAACTGGACGCGTCGAAATCCTGCCTGGAGCCGTCACCGTACAGGATGAAGTACTGGTCCGGATCGATCTCCTGGTACAGGGCGCCCGTATCGGCGTCCCAGTCCTTGCCCGTATCGAAGGCCAGCGTTGCCAGCCACTCACCCTTGATGCTGCCCTTGGCGTAGAAAGCCACCCGGCCGTCGCTGTACCATTTGTCATCCGGGGCATCGGCCCCCAGGGGTTGCATGTTCCCGTTAAGGGTGTTGTAACCCACCGTTCCCTCGGCCAGGCCCACCAAGATCCAGTCGCGCGCGCCGGGCTCCAGCCAGGTGCGCATTTCCTGCTGATGATCCTGGAAATGGAATTGTAAGACTGTCTCGCCGGTCTTCGTGGTCGCCTGCAGCTGGATGTAGGCCATGCCGTCGGCCCCCACCACGTAAACGGGTCGCTGCCGTCGCATGCCCGTCAGGGGATCATTCTGGAAATCCTCGAATTCCTGCTGGGCCATGTGGGGTGAATCAACCGAGAACTCCCCGATGATACCTTCACGCGCGGGCTGGCCCTCGCGATCGGTCAGGCGCACGGCGATCACCGGCAGGGTCTTGCCGTCCGCGACCATTGTCGACAGTTCAGGCACCATGGTGGCCAACACCGGTGGGCTGGCGTAGTGCACATACCGTGATTTGCGCCACAGTTCCTTGCCCGCGGCATTGCGCCCGATGGCAATGAAAAGGTTCTCGCCCTCTTTCAGGTCCACCCCGGTCCATACACTGACGGCCACCATACCGTCGTCGCTCAGTTTGACGCCCTCGAAATTCACCGCCTCGACGGGCCTGCCGTTCAACATCAGGTCGATGTGCTTGGCTTCGCTGTGTTGGACGGCGATTTTTATGCTCGGGATCGACGGCCGATAGTCCATCGACGGCCACACCCAGCCGTCCACGGGTTCCGCCGCGTCCAGCCAGGCCGTGTCGATGTCGGGCATGGCGGGCGGCGGGGCGGGTTTCGGTCTTGATTCCTCCTGGCGACGCCTGGCTTCGCTGGCCGTAATACCCACCGTGGGCGCGGTCACCCTCATGACGTTGGTCACCGTATCGGTGCTGGCCTGGTTGAACTTCTCGGCCGTGACCACGCGCAGTTCCACGCGCCGGTTGAGCTGGCGGCCCTCACGGGAATTGTTCAGCTCAATCGGATCGTCCGGTCCCATACCCACCAGGGTGATCTGATTCGATTTCAGACCCAGGGCGGTTCCCAGATACTGTCCGATCGCCCGCGCCCGCGCCATGGACAGGACGTGGTTGCTGGCCCAGGTCTTCTGCCCGCGCGGACTGATGGGAACGTTGTCCGAATGACCGGTCACATGCATGTGCAGCACCTGCCGCGAATTCAGCAGATCCGCCAGCTGGTCCAGTTCCCGGAAGTAGTCCTCCTCGACATCGGCGCTGAAGGATTTGAAACGGGGACGCAGTACCACATCCGGCTTGAGGGTCAGCATTTCATCAAGCTGCAGACCCACCGTCGTGGTGATGGGATCCGTACGCCTGGTCTCACCATTGGGCATCGTATAGGCAAGTTGGGCTCCCACGGGCAGATCGCGGCTTTGACCCAGATGAGTCAGATCCGATTCGAAGCGCAGGGTCAGGCTGGTATCGGGAACGACATCCCCCAGACGGTAGATCAGGAAGTTGTCCTGGATCTCGGGATCACCCAACACCTCACCGCCAAGCCGGGTACTGCCCGGCCGGTAGGCGACTCCGTCGGGCAGGATCACCGTTAGACCCAGGTTTTCCAGTTCGACGGCGCCGTCGTTTATTTCCAGGCGGCAACCCAGGACCGTGCCTGTTCGCGAAGTCGCCAACTGCAGCGCCACCTCCCCCGCGGGAATAGGTTCGGGGATGTAGCGAAGGTTGAAATCGGCACGCCACAGGATCCCACCCTGGATATCGACAAAACGGGAATAGGGCCGGCCCGCGGAACGGGTATCTTCGATGCAGGCCAGGGGTTCGTGGCGATCCGGCAAGGTGGCGACATCGATCTGCACCACGTGGGCGCCGGCCGGAACACCTTCGAAGTGGTAGCGTCCGCCCTCGTCGGTCACACTGAAGGTGCCGTCCTCGAGGAAGACGCGAACACCCTGCACACCAACTCGTTCTTCATCGCGGGACAGATCACATTCTCCCACAACCACCCGGCCGGTGATAAAGCCGGTGTCCCGGAAAAAGACATCGCGCACGAGGGTGCGGACCACGGCCAGGCCCGAGGCCACGCCGCCTTCGGCGTTGGCCCGGGCGGTGCTGACAACCTCGCCGGATCGGACACCCGCGGCCACCTCGACCACGTACTGGATACTCACCACGCCCGACATGGGCACATCGCCCAGGTTGAAGACCAGGGTCCGGCCGTCGGCGGCCATCACGGGCTCCAGGGAGCCGCCTTCATCTGTTGTCGCCGAGTCCTTCTGGTAGGCAAATCCCGGCGGGAGTTCATCAGTGATTATCGTCTGCAGCGCCATGCCCGCCCCACGGTTCTGCAAACGCAGGGTGTACTGGAAAAAATCCCCCTGGCTTACCAGTTCGCGGCTGGCCGTTTTTGTCAGTGCCAGCTGGTCCGAGGTGGGGATCGGATCCGCCGGCAGATCGATATTCAGTGACGGGCCCGGATTCACGGCGAACTGCTCGCCCCGGGAACCTGGTTCGGCGATGGCGAACGGGGCACCGGGCAGCTGCTGCAGAACATCCGTGGGAACCGTCGACGGCGAGGTGAAGGCCAGAGGACCGTCCACCTCCAGCCGGTAGTTGCCGGATATCACGAAGGGGAACCGATACCCGCCGGGCGGGAAATCATACTGGTGACCGCCGCTGTCAACGACCGTACCGCCGGACACGATGGTCGCGGGAAAAACACTGGCCCCGTCGTCGCCGAACACCACCGCTGGAAGTCCCGTGGCCACATCCACCAGGGTGATGGACGCCCCGTCCACCGGCAAACCGGTGGCGCTGTCGAATACACGACCCGTGGGATCGACCAGAGCCGATGCCCTCACGTTGTCCGACGGATCAAATGCATCCACGTAATACGCTTCAGCCGTACGATCGGGAGCAACTGTAAGCATCGTGTCCAGGGCCCGTGGAGCGACGCCGCCCTCGGTCTGGACATAGCCCACGAAATCACCGCTGTCAGGCCCGGTCTCCATCAGTTGCAGCAGGATGACATCCCCACCCGGCAATACCGCGACCGAGAGGATGACCGATTCGCGCACCGTCGGATCCCGGTTCTGGTCCGGGTCCCTCACCCGCATGAAAACGGGTTCACCCTGATGGATCAGGGTCCGCGAGGTCAGCGGCAGGGGCTGGTTCAGGTCGAGAGGCTGGATTCTGCCCGGCGGCACCGGCGGCGGTAACAGGTTGAACACCCCCGCGGCCGTACCGTCGGTGCTGTAGGAGGTCCTCGCCACGTTGATCATCTCGGCGTCGGTGCGGGCCGGCGAGTACTGGAGGAATTCGATGGCCGACGGTGTCCGCAGCTCGACCGTGACGATGGTCACCTGGTTGGACACCGAAGTAAGATTGTTCGTCCCGCCCACCGAATAGCGGGCGACGGCCGTGTTGTCGATGACCGTGCCGGGTGGACTTTGTGCCAGAACCCGGACCGGCGCGGCCAACAACCCAATACCTGAAATCAAAAGCAACATGGCAAAGGCAGTGGTTCTGAACAGACGGGCGCCCGGACATGTCTGAATGACATCTCCGGGCCACCCGGACCCGTTCATGTTGCAAAACCAAACTGCCACCAGGAGCTCTTCTTAGTCGATCAGGACCGAGAAGTTTTCCTGCGCGGTCGCGGCACCGGCCACGCTCGCGAAGACCACACGGACACCCGTAACCGC
>JAUVII010000092.1 GCA_030592845.1 Candidatus Krumholzibacteriia bacterium
AAATAACCGTCACCCTGAAGGAATCAGATGTCCGACCAGAAAATTTCCTCCCTGCTTGCCGGCGGCGTGCCGGTGGGCGACCAGGTCACCGTCAAAGGCTGGGTGCGAACCCGGCGCGATTCCAAGGCAGGCCTGAGTTTCATTCAGGTCCACGACGGCACCTGTTTTGACACCATCCAGGTGGTGGCCGTCAACGACCTGCCCAATTACGCCGACGAGATCCAGAAATTGAGCGCCGGCTGTTCAGTGATTTGCACCGGTGAACTGGTCGAGTCCCAGGGCAAGGGCCAGTCGGTGGAAATCCAGGCCGCGGCGATCGAGGTCGTCGGCTGGGTGGAGGATCCCGAATCGTATCCCGTGCAAGCAAAACGCCACAGTTTCGAGTACCTCCGCGAAGTGGCCCACCTCAGGCCGCGGACGAACACCTTCGGCGCCGTGGCGCGGGTGCGCAATTGCCTGGCCCAGGCGACGCACCGGTTTTTCCATGAGAATTCGTTCTACTGGATCCACACGCCCATCATCACCACCAGCGATGCCGAGGGCGCGGGTGAAGCCTTCCGTATTTCCACTCTCGATATGGTCAATCCGCCCCGGACCGAGTCGGGCGGCATTGATTTCAGCGAGGATTTTTTCGGGCGCGAGACCTTCCTGACCGTCAGCGGCCAGCTGAACGTGGAGTGTTTCAGCAACTCCCTGTCCCGCGTCTATACCTTTGGGCCGACATTTCGCGCGGAGAACTCGAACACCAGCCGTCACCTGTCGGAATTTTGGATGATCGAGCCGGAGATCGCGTTCGCCGACCTGAACGACGACGCCGATCTGGCCGAGAACTACCTGCGCTACATTTTCAAGGCGGCCCTGGACGAGCACCCGGACGACATGGCGTTTTTTGCCCAGCACATTGAAAAGGATGCCGTCTCGCGGCTGGAAAAGTTCGTTGAAAGCAGCTTCGAACGCATGGACTACACCGATGCGATCAAGGCCCTGGAAAAGGCCCCAAAGAAGTTCGAGTTCCCGGTGGAATGGGGCATGGACATGCAGTCGGAGCACGAACGGTACCTGTGCGAGGAGTTGTGCGAACGGCCGGTCGTGGTCATGAACTATCCCAAGGACATCAAGGCTTTCTATATGCGCCTCAACGATGACGGCAAAACGGTGGCGGCCATGGATGTGCTGGCGCCGGGCATCGGCGAGATCATCGGCGGCAGCCAGCGCGAAGAGCGCCTGGAGGTCCTGGACGCGCGCATCGCGGAAATGGGACTGGAGAAGGAAGAATACTGGTGGTACCGTGACCTGAGGAAATACGGCACCGTTCCCCACGCGGGTTTCGGACTGGGTTTCGACCGGGCCGTCAACTACGTCACCGGAATCAAGAACATCCGGGACGTCATTCCCTTCCCCCGGGCACCGAAACTGGCGGAATTCTGATTGAGACAACGCGGAACATCGGCCGGAAGGATCCGGTCGAACGGAGCAGCAGGAGAAAATCCATGGAATGGACCAAAGACACCTACCGCATCAGCGACGACAAATCCGAACTCGATATGTTCTATATCGCCCCGGCGCTGCAGCAGTCCTACTGGGCCGCCGGCCGGGCGCAGGAGATCATCGAGGCTTCGATCAAAAATTCCCTGACCCTGGGACTGTTCACCGAGGGGCGGCAGATCGGTTTCGCCCGGGCCGTTACCGACAAGTGCACCTTCGCCTGGGTGTGCGACGTGATGGTTCATCCGGACTACCGGGGCGTGGGTCTGGGCAAGTGGCTGATGGATTGCCTGTCCGAACATCCGGACGTGGTGAACGTGAGTCAGCAGCTGCTGCGGACTCGCGACGCACACGGACTGTACGAGCAGTACGGCTACAAGGTGTGCGACGCGATGGTCAGGAAGATCGACCGCGATTGATCCGCTGATCCGCAAAATCCTCCCGTCAGGAGGTCGCGGCCTTCAGGGCTTCCTCGCGGGTTTCGTAGACGTCGAAAATGTTTTCCAGCTGCGAAATATAGAAAATGCTCAGCACGCGTTCCTTCACGTTGCAGATCATCATCGAACCTTCAGCGGCCTTGATGTGGTGGTAACCCGTGATGAGGATCCCCAGTCCGGTGGAGTTGATCCAGGGCACGCCGGACATGTCGAGAATGACATCCTTGTAGCCCCCGTCGACCACCTTGGCGATCTCATCCTTGAATTTGTCGAAATCCGGTCCGCCCATGATCTTGCCGGACAGTTCCAGGATCATGACTTTTTCCGCGGGGTTTTGCTTGATCTTCATTCTCGCTCCTTGGGACAGTTGATGTTGCTAATCAGGATAAGGCGTTGTAGAGCCGCCGTTTTATCTTCTTGGTCGGTGTCTTTTCGAATTCCTCATACAAGACCTTGAGCTTGGCGATCTGGCTGAAGCCGGGAAGCTTGTTGTTCAGGGACTTGCGGTTATCCTCCATCAGGGATTCGACCTGCCTGCCCTTGAGACAGGCCCGGTCCACGGATTCCAGATTGGGATAAACCAAGGCCATCAGTTTCCCGTTGGTCTCGAGAATCAGCGATTCCTCCACACAGGGCAGGTTGTTGAGCTTGGACTCGATCTCCTCGGGGTAGACGTTCTGGCCCGATGCCGTCAGGATCATGTTCTTCGAGCGGCCCGTCAAGTAGAGGTATCCCTCTTCGTCCAGACGGCCCAAGTCGCCGGTCAACAACCATCCCTCGGGATTGATGGTCGCGGCGGTGGCTTCCTCGTCATGGTAATAACCCAACATAAGGTTCTCGCCGCGGACCTGCACCTCCCCGATGCCGCTGACCGGGTTGGGGTCGTGAATCCGGCCCTCGAGGTAGGGGATGATCCTGCCCACGCTGCCCACCGGGGGAAGTTCGTCGAATACGGTGTAGCTCATCAGGGGGCCGCATTCGGTCATGCCGTAACCGCAGGTCATGCGTAGGCCGATTTTGCGGAAGAAGTTTTCGATGTCCTTGTTGATGGCCGCGCCCCCGATGACCATTTCCTTGAAGTTGCCGCCGAAGACCTCGTAGATCTGATCGTGTATCTTCTTGTACACCATCTTGTTGAGGCCGGGCACCTTGAGCAGCATCTTCACCTTGGGCGTTTCCAGGATGGGCTTGATGCGGTTGCGGTAGATTTTTTCGATCACCAGCGGCACCGACATCACGTAAACGGGCTTGTGCTTGGCGAAGGCGGCCACCAGGACCTTGGGCGTGGGAATTTTCTCGATAAAGGTGACATGGCAGCCGGCGGCCATCGGCGCCAGAAAATCGAAGGCGCAACCGAAAGCATGGGCCAGCGGCAGGAAGGAAACCACGTTGTCGCCCGGTTTCAGTTCGATGCAGCTGAGGAAAAACAGGATGTTGGCGATCAGCGCGTTTCCGTTCAGCATCACGCCCTTGGAAAAACCGGTTGTCCCGGAGGTGTAGACGATGGCGGTCAGGTCGGCGTTGGAGACCTGGGGGAACCGGACCTTGCGGTCGGTCAGCATGGTCTCGTACCGTTCCCGGTAACCGGTTTTCGCTGCGTCGGCCACCCCGGGCAGCTTCTTGTTCCGGGACCAGGCCAGGGAAAAATCGTTCAGGTGGAAGATGCCCTGCAGGGATTCCATCTTCTCTTCATCGAGCCGGTCGTGGATGGTGTCCGGGACAAACAACAGTTCGCACTCGGAGTGCCGGACCAGATGTTCGATTTCCGCGCTGGTGAAATCCGGAAGGATGGGCACGACGACGGCCCCGCAGGTGACGGCCGCCAGATAGGTCACGCACCAGTTGGCGGAGTTGCGTCCGGCCAGCCCGATCCGGTCGCCCTTTTTCAGGCCAGCCTCGGCAATGATATAATGAATCCTTAAAATCCGGTGGGCCAACTCGCCGTAGGTGATGGTTTCGCCATCCAGGTCACTGAAGCAGGGGACATCCCAATGCTTGTTGATGGAGGCGGAGATGGTCTCGATAAAGTTTTCCTGCAGCATATTTCTCCCGTTCGGACAATACGGTCAGGGGTCTGCAAACGTTGGCCCACTATACCCAAGAATGGGCCGGGGGACAACACGCGGGTTTATTTCCGGATACCCGGGAAGAACCGGGGCACCTCACGGCGATAGGCGGCGTAGGTTTCTCCCAGATCCTTCAGGAGTTTGCGTTCTTCCAGTTGTGTGCCAATCAGGGTGTAGGCCAGAAAGACCAGGCGCCAGACCAGGTTGACGTTGGTGTAGGGCAGGCAGAAGACCAGAAGGATGAGGGTGCCGGTGTACCAGGGATGCCGGATGATCCCCAGGATTCCCCCGGTTCGGAAAGGCGGTTCCAGGGCGGGAACCCCTTTGAGGTAACTCAGGGCCTGGGTCACTCCCAGAAATGATCGGTTGTCGAAGCTGCGGATTCCCAACCAGAACAGGAAAAAGGCTTCGGCCAGACCCAGCACGCGAATCCAGGCCCACAATCCGGTCCATTCAAACAAAACGACCGATGGCAGGGTCCTGATCCACAGCATGAGCAAACCCAGGAAAAACGTGCTGAAGGCCACATAAACAAGGCGGTTGAAAACGTGGTAGCGCGGAAAATGCCGTTGTATCAGGTCCCGCCAGGTGTGGCTCACGAACCAGCTGTGAAAAATGCACCAGACAGTGCACCACACGCCCACGAGAATCAGGTCAAACACGGGGATTGTCTCCCTTGGCCGATGGCCGTATGTTCAGTCATAACGATAATATGGCATTGAGGGGGAATTCTCCGTTGATACTCGTACGTCTACTGCTGATTGCCGTTTGTGCGCATTTAAGCACTTCGGCCCTGGCAATGCAATCCTCCGAACGATGGCTGGAAATAGGGACCGTCCAGGAATGGATGGATCTGGATGCCTCCTTCTACCGTTCGCCCGAACAAAGGGCCTGGGGGTCCGAGCGAAAAATCATCGCGGACCAACCGGCGATTTATCGCGGGACTTTCCGCTATACGGCGCCGTTGCCGGCGGTTGATCTGGCCGCCTGGCTGGATCTGGATCCGGAAGACCAGCAAGGGCGCGGTGAGCAGGCCGCCGATGAGTTGAAGATCGTCACCCGGTTTTTGAACCGTATGCGGGGCTGGTCGCGCGATGTCCAGGTTACAGGCAGGTCGGGATGGGGGCGTCAGAATTCGGTGGATATCCTGCCGGATTGCCTGGAAAGTCTTACCAACGCCGTGCAACTGGAACCGGCGAATCCCCTGGCCTGGCATCTGCTGGGTTATTTCTCGACCTGCGTTGGCGATGTAAAACGGGCGCGCGGGGCTTTTGCCGGTGCCGAGGAAGCCTTGGCGCTGCTGCCCGAAGATGCCCTGCCGGATGTCAGGTGCCGCCTGGCCCTGGACCTTGTCTGGCTGAACCGTGAACAGGGATCCTTCATTCGTGCCCGGGAACGTTTGCGGGAGGCCGAAGCATATGGCGCCAATAATCTGGAAACAACTCTGCTGAAGGGATTGATCGCCGCCCAGTCCGGGGACGAGGCGGAAGCCCGGCGTTTGGCCGGGGAACTCCGATCCGTCAGGATTCCCAAACGGAACAGCTATTCCCGCAACAACCCCGACCACTGGAACAAAATCGCCTCGGATTTCGCCAAATCCTGGATCATGGCCCTGGTCTGGATAAATGTTGGTGATCTGGAAATGGCCCAGCTTTCATTCAAGCAGTTTGCCTACCACGCCAAGTACCCATTCGCTCACCGGTTCTGGAACGACGCGGGCGGGATCTACATGCGGACCGGTCGTCAGGATGCCGCGCCCGGCGCCTGGTATCTGGCGCATCAGTGGGTTCCCTATCAGCCTTTTTTTCTGCACCGGCGGTATGGCTGGGAGAACCGGGCATTGACGGGCATCGATGGGGTAACCCTGGATTATGCCGGATTCAACCAGTTCTACCTGGTTGGCGACCGGCTTTCCTTCGCCTGCAGATACGCGACCGCCATGGAGACCGCCGGCAGCGAGGAGGCCCGTCTTGAACTCGGGATCACTGCCATAAGCCAACTGGAAATCTGCCGGCGAACAGGTTTTCTGCCGGGCCACGCCCTGTTGGTGGAATCTTTGGTTCATTATTTTTTGGGTGATCTGGAAACGGCCCTGCCGACCCTTAAAGAAGGCAAAAAATGGCTGCGCGAAAGGGGCTACCGGCTGCCCAGCGCCACTTCCAGTACCGAAGTGGAGATTATTCGGACCAAGGTATTGGAGCCCGGCGACATCCGGGATTCGCAATTCAGGACCCGGATGTCCATGTTGGGGCAGGACGACCTGGAAGAGGCTTGGCGGAAGGACCCCACCGAACCCAACCGGCGGGCCCTGGGAATATTCCTGATCCGCAACGGGGACCCGGAGCGGGGACGGAACCTGATCCTTGATCAAGCGTTTAGTGTTCCGGCGGCGATCGAAGCCGGGGAAATTACCAATGAAGATCTTTGCCTGGCCCTGGAGGCGGACCGGGCGTTGGGTGATCTGGGTACGGCCCAGTATTATCTCGCGGAACTGACCGACGGCAATGATGAGATCCCGGGAGATACTCAGGTCTGGGCCCTGGTGGGTTTCATCTGTCTGGACCATGGTGATCTGGTGGGCGGCCGCCTGGCCCTGGAGAAAGCTTCGGAACTGGATCCGGATAATTACGGTTTGAAACAGCAATTGGCGAGACTGAAACATAAAGAAGGGATGTAGTGATGAGATCAGGGGCATTGAAGAATGATCGCGCGGTCTGGTGTGTCCGGATCGGCTTGACCGCTCTGTTGACGTTGGCCGCAACGGGGGCCCTGGCCTGGGAGCAGCCGTCCGAATGGCCTGAAATCGGCTTGGTCAGCAAATGGCGCCAGTACGACAGGATGTTCTACCGGATTTATGAGGACGCACCCTTCCAGGACCAAAGCCAGTTCAAGCTGGATCAGCCCAAATATTACGCCAGGACCCGCGAGTACAACGGGAAGATGGACGGCATCGGCATTGATGTCTTCCTGGCGAAGGACGCCGATGAACAAAAGGACCGTCGCAAGCTGGCGGCCAGGGAACTGAAGTTCGTGATGGATTTCAACCAGGTCATGATGACCCTGGTCCAACGGGTCAGGCAACGGGACACCGGCTCGGGTTGGGGCATTCAGGTCAACGACATGACCACCGTCGGGGACTGTCTCGGCAAACTCAGAACAGCCGTGGGGTTGGACCCCTCCAATCCTTACGCCTGGCATGTATTGGCCTATTTTTCCTCTATTGTCGGAGATCAGAAACGCGCCACGGGCGCCCTTGTCGGGGCGGAGCTTGCCCTGGCTCAGATCCCGGATGACCAGTTGATGGAGCTTCGCGCGGAAATCGCCTTGGACAAGGCCTGGGTGCAGCGTGGGCAGGGCAATTTCGAAGAGGCCATGACCAGTTTGAAAGCCGCGGCGGAATACGGAGCCAAGGGCACGGGGCCGAGGTTGCTGCAGGGGCTCATCTACGCCCAGACCGGGGAAACGCAGAAGGCGATTGAAATGGCCACGGCCCTGCGGTCGGCCGAAGTCAGCGTTTTTCCTCCGAATCTTTTCTCCACGAGTTTTGCCGCCGAGCTGAGCGATCCCACCACTTGGCGAAAAAGGAACTCCAACTATCTGCAGAGCTGGATCCTGGCCCTGACCTGGCTCCACGAGGGAAAAACCGACATGGCCGCGGCGGCTTTCGGCAAATTCTCGACCAATGACCAGTATCCCTTCGCCGTGCCTTTCTGGAACGACGCCGGGAGGATCTACGAAATGACCGGCCGCCGGTCCCTTGCCAACACGGCCTGGGACATGGCCCGGATCAACACCCCGTACATCGTTTATTTCATCTACAAGGCCTACGGCGTGGAGGTGGGGAAACTTACCGGACGGCCCGGGAGGGTACCCTTCTTTCTGGGCTTCGACCTTTTCTACAATTCCGGCAATCGGCTGGCGTACGGCGCGGTCCTGGTCGAGCAGGTGGCCGCGGGAAAAGACGAATTTGAAAAACAGGAATTTGCCGCTCGCGCCCTGGATGAACTGGAATTGTGCCAACGCAGCGGCATCTATCCGGCCCAGGCCCAGGTTCTCAAGGGCCAGGCCTATTACCTGATGGGTGACCTTGGCTCGGCCCTGCTCGAGGTGGAGGCCGCCTTGAAGATCATGAATGAACAGGGGGATACCGCGGGGTCCACGGCGGTGCTCCAGGGCCTGGCCAAATCGGACAGCGATCTGGATCCGACGGATGTCGCCAACTTTTTCAGCCAGAGCGGCTCGTCAACCGGACGTTGGATAATGGCCAAGGATCGTGATGCCCAGCTGGAGGGATTGCGGACAGCTTTCGCGGATCACCCCAGCATGGTCAACCGTCAGAGCCTGGCCCGGTTCCTCATCCGGAACGACCAGGTTCCCGAAGGCCGCGGTCTGGCCATGGGTGATCTGAAGGGGCAGGAGTTGACCGGAGCCAACATCACCCAACTGTCGGGTGATGACCTGGCGCTCGTACTGGAGGCGGACCGCACCGAAGCGGAAGCCGGGTTGGCGCTGGCGCTGGTCAAGGCGCTCGAAGGCGGTGCCACCGATCCCTGGAACCACGCGGGCCTGTGGACCCTGGCCGGGTTCATCTGCCTGGACAGCGGTGACATTTCCGAAGCCCGCACGGCCCTCGAGCGGGCGTCGGAGCTGGATCCGGGCAACCAGGGCCTGAAGATCCAGCTGGCCCTCATGGACAAGAAGTAGTCCCGCTACTGGTCCAGGCTGGCGCGCACCTGGTTTTCCACGCCGCCGGCGATGACCACTTCCTGTACCGGTTTGCCCAAGGGGGTGAACCGGTACTTTTTATCCCGCCAGGTGATGACCGATCCCGCGAAATCCATCTCCAGCGGGTCTTCGGCGACGATGGTTTTTTTGTCGGCCTGCTCGCTGAAGTGCGCCTTCATGGCATCGGAAAGTTCGGGGCACTCCACGCAGATGAACCCGTTGTTGATGGCGTTGCGCAGATAGGTTTGCGAGTAGCTGCCGGCGATGATCAGCTTGATGCCCGCCGCCTGCAGCGCCGTGGCCGCCTGCTCGCGGCTGCTGCCGGTGCCGAAATTGTAGCCCGCGACCAGGATGTCGCCCTCTTGCACGAGGCCGGCGAAGGCGGGGTCGTAGTTTTCCATCACCACTTCGGCCATTTTCTCGCGGGTGACGTCTTCGCGGTACGTCCAGTCCTTGCTGTAGATGCCGTCGGTGTTGAGGTTGTCCGTGGGCAGGAAAACCACCCGGCCGGTCAGGCCGGCGGGAAAGCCGTCGAGGATTTCCACGGCGGCGGTTGCGGTTTCCGCGCCGGTGAATTCCCTGAACTTCCGCTCGGGCACCCCACCCGAGAGGTCCATGTCCTGGGGGCCGGTGATGTATCCGGCCAGCGCGCTGGCGGTAACGACCGCGGGGCTGGCCAGGTAGGCCTCGGCGTCGCGGCTGCCCATGCGGCCGCGGAAATTCCGGTTGGTGGCCGAGATGCCGACTTCGCCCTCTTCCAGCAGGCCAACGCCCAGTCCGATGCAGGGTCCGCAGCCCGGGGGCAGGGGAATGGCGCCGGCGTCGAGCAGCTTCTGCCAGGCCCCGCTGGCGGTGGCCTGCTCCTCGATGGGCTGGCTGGCCGCGGCGATGTAGAACTCCACGCCCGCGGCGACTTTCCCGCCTTCAGCCACGGTCGCCGCCTGTTCGATGTCGCCCAGCCGGGCGTTGGTGCACGACACGAGGTAGGCCTTGTGGATGGCCATCTTTTTGGCATCCATTTCCGCCAGCGAGGTCATCACCTGCAGGGAATGGGGGCCGCTGACGTGGGGAGTGACCTGTCCCAGGTCCAGGTCGATTTGGGCGGCAAAAACCGCGTCGGTGTCGGAGGCGGGCGGGTCGTTGCGCCAGCGGTCGATCTCCTCGGTGGAAATGCGGTCGGTAACCCCGTTTTCAGCGAGCCAGATTTGCCGCTCGCTCATGAACGCGACGGTCACTTCGTCCACCGGGAACCAGCCGGCCAGCGCGCCCCACTCGGTGGTCATGTTGGCGATGGTCAACCGCTCTTCCATCGACAGGCCGGCAATGCCGGTGCCCCCGAACTCGATCACCGAGTTGAGAACCTCACCCTGGTTGTACAGGCCGCACAAGGTGATGATGACATCCTTGCCGGTCACGCCCGCTTGCAGCTTGCCGTTCAGGTTCACCTTGATGGTGCGGGGGATCTGCCACCACACGGTGCCGATGGCCCACAGGGCGGCCGCGTCGGTACGCACGACCGGCGTGCCCAGCGCGCCGACTCCGCCGTAGGTGTTGCTGTGACTGTCGCTGGCCACGCAGAAACCGCCGGGTTTCACGTAACCTTCCCCGATCATGATCTGATGGCCGATGCCCCGCCCGGCGGGATAGGCGGTCACCCCGTTGGCCTTGGCGAACTCGGCGATGGCCTTGTACTTGGCCTGGTTGTCCTCGCCCAGATCCTGGATGTTGTGATCGAGGGTGAAAACGGGCTGCGCGGGGTTTTTTATTTTCGGCACGCCCAGGCCCTTGAACTTGCCCATCACGGCGCTGGTATTGTCGTGGGTCATGACGTGGTCCGGCACGAGGGTGACGTAATCCCCGGCGTGGACTTTCTGACCTTCGTCGAGTCCGACGGCATGAGTCTGCACGATTTTTTCGATGACTGTCTGGGCCATGGCTGGATCCCCCGTTCGAGAGGTGATTGATGTTCTTTGGGGAAAGCTAAACCAGACGGCCCCGGGAAACAATCCCCGGGGCCGCGTTTTTCAGAAAATTTTCGGTCCGCCGGTCAGCCGGCCGCTCCGTTGGCCACCGGCCCGGGGTAGGGATCGTTGATGTATTCCTCGAGGGTGCGGATGTGGACCTCCTGGTCCTGGCCGATCTGCTTGACCACATCGCCGATCGAGACGATGCCCAACAGGCCGCCGTCGTGAAGAACGGGCACGTGGCGAATCCGTTCGGCGGTCATGATGTTCATTACCTCGTTCAGTTCCGTGTCGGGCGTCACGTAGATGACTTTTTTGGTCATCAGTTCCCGGACGGGCGTATCGCGGGCGGTGCGGCCCTGGGTGGTGATGAAACGCAGATAATCGCGTTCGGTCATGATGCCCTTGATGTTTTCGCCCTCGGCCACCAGGACGGCTCCGATGTTCTTATCCACCATCAGGGTCACGGCGGTAAAAACGGTGTCGTCCGGGCCGACGGAGTGTATGGGCCTTTGGCCTCTTTCATCCAGCAGTTCCTTGATGATCTTCATCCCGGCCTCCTGTCAGGGGGTTTTAGATTTGGTTTTGAATTTCATTCTTGATATCCTACGCTCATTCTGGGGATTTCGCCATAGAACATTGATCCGGGAGCTTGAGAAGTATAAGATTCCGGGGCACACACAATTCCTGAACCGGGGATGGAATCATGTACGAAGACTTCGAGGATCTCAGGGACAATTGCCCGGCCGAGATCAAGGCCCTGATCGCGGTTGACCTCATGCACGACGACCAGGCCAAACTGGACGAAGTGTGGCAGATAACCGCCGATGGGGAATTCCGCCTGGCCCTGAATCAGGCCGTGACCGATTTCTGGGAGAATGCTGTACGGGACAAGGGTGGTGACTCGGTGCCGGTCGACGGGCTGGCTATAGAGATCCAGCTCGACAGCTTTACCGACCCTGAAATGGGCTCGTCCCTGTATCTGGAATTGCATGCCTACTGCGGCACCGAGGGAATCGGCGACCTGTGCTGGAAGGTGTTCGACGATGAGGCGCGGGCCGTGGCGTTCGAGAAGGAATTTTCCGTGAAGGTGATCGAGATTCTGGCCAGGTGGGCGCCGGATTCGGGGGTCAGGTGCGATGTTGAGCTTAATGAGGTCGAGGAGTTGTAGGGAGGATCCCTGGGGTCAATTGACGTTAACGATCCCTTCCACCAGGCGGCTGGTGGTCATTACGGCCCCGGATGACTTGTAGACCACTTCCCCTTCATGCAGGAT
>JAUVII010000084.1 GCA_030592845.1 Candidatus Krumholzibacteriia bacterium
CGAACTTCGATCATCGCGAAGACTCCTCAGGGGTTGAGAATAATCCGGGTGAATTACATGCAAATTGGCGCCAAATATAAGCGCAACTCCCGTGAAACTGCAATACGCCAGAAAGGTTCCGGCAAAAACTCCAAATTATCCCCTTGCGGAATGATTTCTTTATCGTAAATTGGCGATCAACGATAAAGGAGGCGGACATGGCAGAACGAAAGACAGATGAATTCAGCGGGGACCTGGTGGCGCTGGCCGACGTGGCCAAGGCGCTGGGGCACCCGGGACGGTTGGAGATCCTGAGGATCCTCGCCGGGCGGGCTTGTATCTGCGGGGACATCGTGGATCGGATGCCATTGTCCCAGTCGACCGTTTCCCAGCATCTTAAGGAATTGAAGAAAGTAGGCCTGATTCGCGGCGAGATCGAAGGGCCGCGGATCTGCTATTGCCTGGATATGGACGCGGTGGCCAGTGCCCAGCGGGGTTTCACCCGCCTGTTCGACGGCATCGCCTGTTGTAATACCGAAGGAGAGACCAATGAAAAGTGCGGATGAACTCAAAAACATCGTCAAAACCAAATACGGAGAGATAGCCCGGCAGGACGGCACCTGCTGCGGCCCTACCAAGTGCGGCGACACCCTCGGCGGAACAAACTTCGCTGAAAGTTATCAGGGCCTGGACGGATATTTCCCCGAGGCGGATCTCGGACTCGGTTGCGGCATTCCGACCGAGTACGCCGGCATCGAAGAGGGTCAGACCGTGATCGATCTGGGCAGCGGCGCGGGAAACGACGTTTTTGTGGTCCGGGCCATCGTGGGAGAAAAAGGCAGGGCTATCGGCCTGGACATGGTGCCGGACATGGTGGACAAGGCCAAAGCCAACGCCGCCAAACTGGATTTCGACAACGTGGAATTTCACCTGGGTGAGATCGAGGACATGCCGCTGGAGAGCGCCATTGCCGATGTTCTGGTCAGCAACTGTGTGCTCAACCTGGTACCGGACAAAGAGGCGGCCTTCTCCGAAATACATCGGGTGCTGAAGCCCGGCGGCCATTTCTGCGTGTCGGACATCGTGTTGGAGGGTGAATTGCCCGAGGCTCTGGCCGAGGCAGCCATCGCCTACGCCGGTTGTGTTGCCGGCGCCCAGAAAAAGGATGAGTACATGGCGACAATAACGGCGGCGGGTTTCCCCGAAGCTGCCATTCGTTCTACACGCCAGGTCCACCTGCCGGAAACGCTGCTGGTCGAAATCCTGGGCGACGAAGACGCGGCCGCGCTGAAGGAAAGCGGCTTCGGCATTTACAGCATCACCGTGGTGGGCTACAAAGAGGTATGAGCAGACCTGCCCCGTATGAACGGTTCGAACCCAGGCTCTGGCAGTATGAACTGCCCGGCGGGTGGATTGTCCTGGCCGGGAAAAATGACCAGGACAACGACCATCTTTCCATCAAGATGGCCAAAGCCAACGACTACTGGTTCCATGTGAAGGGCTTGCCGGGCAGCCATGTCCTGTTGAGAGTGCCAGCGGGGCAGGAGCCGGACAATGGCACCATCAAGGCGGCCGCCGCGGTGGCCGCCTGGCACAGCAAGAAGCGGGAGTCCAAGCAGGTTGCGGTCAGTTGTACACGGGGCCGCTTCGTGACCAAACCGCGGGGCGCACAACCCGGTACGGTGGAAATCCGTAAGGAAAAAGTGTTGAAAGTCCGACCCGCCATTCCGGAGGAATGACAAGTGGAACAGATCCATCTCTGGCTCGACGCCCACCTGCAGAACCAGTACTGGCGCGTGGCGATCATCATCGGGGTGGCCACCCTGATTGCCCTTTTTCTGCGAATTCTGGTCATACCGCTGCTGTTCCGGCTTTCCCGGAAAACATCATCCGACGTTGATGAGAAGGTCTTCGAATACCTGTGGCCGGCGATTCTGCGGACAGTGGTGCTTCAGGGCGTCCACATCGCAACCCTGGATTTTGTCCAGTCCGAACGGATCGACGAGGTGGTTTCCAGCCTCACAGCCACCTTGATGATCCTGATCTGGGGTCGATTCCTCAACGGGGTCGGCAGTGTGGTTTTCAGGAAACTGAGCGCGAACGCGGAAAAATTCCAGTGGATCCAGCCTCAAACATTGCCCCTGATCCAGTTTATCTACAAGGTCGCCCTGTTCGGGATGATGACCTACCTGGTCATGTCGGCCTGGCATGTGAACCTGACCAGTTGGCTGGCAAGCGCGGGGGTCATGGGCATCGCGGTGGGGTTCGCGGCCAAGGACACTTTGGCCAACTTCATTGCCGGCGTATTCATCCTGATGGACGCGCCCTACAAGGTGGGCCAGTACATCACCATCGACGGGGATACGCGGGGGGTAGTCACCGAGATAGGCATGCGTTCGACGCGTTTGTTGACACGGGACAACGTCGAGGTCACCGTGCCCAACGCGGTAATAGGCAACGCCAAGATCATCAATGAATCCAGCGGCCCGTCGCCCCGGATGCGGGTGCGGGTGGCCGCCAGCGTGGCCTACGGCAGCGACGTGGACCAGGTGCGGGAAATCCTGCTCGAATGCGCCAAAGGCGTTCCCCACACCAGCGAGGACCAGTCGCCGGTGGTGCGTTTTGTGGCCATGGGGGAGTCCAGCCTCGATTTCCAGGTCCTGGTGTGGGTCAAACACCCGGTTTTCCGCGGGCGTGTCCACGACGAGATCAATACCCGCCTCTACAAGGCCCTGGCGGCCGCAGGCGTGGAAATCCCCTTCCCCCAGCGGGACCTCTACATCAAGCAGTGGCCGTCACCGCCCCAGGTCTGATCCGGATCAGGTCCCGAATTTGATGGTCAGGCCCGCGGCCGCTTCCCATTGCCAGATGGCGTTGCCGGAAATGGTGAGCCCCCCGCCGCCTGAACCGAAATACATCCCGCCCCAGGTATTGTAAAGGGTCGGCATGACCTTGAAGGTGGCCCGGATCCCGATTTTTTCCGCTTTTCCGAAGTAGGATTTAATACCCACCCCGAGATTGAATGAGAATTTGGTTTGGGTTTGGGTATGAACCAAAGTATCGGGATCTCCCTCGTCGAGGAGGAAAGTACCTTCCGACGGGCTGAAGTAGGTCGCACCGAGGCTCATCAACACGAAGGGTTTGACCTTGCCCGGCGCCAGATATCGGGTTGATCCGATTTGCCAGAAGTTCACCGACATGTCGGTCAGGGTCCTGAGGCCCTTGTAGTCGAGGTCCAGACTTCCTTCCTGGCGGGTGTAACTGACTTCGATGGCCTGCATGGGGTGGAGATTGTAGGCCAGGGCAAATCCCATACTGGGACCCGTGCCGGTACGGATCTTCCTGGATTCGAAGCCATAACTGAGATCGATGTTGCCACCCCACATTGACCCGTAGGTGGCGCTGACTTCCAGAAACGGTTTGAAACCCGCGGGAAGCTGACGTGGTTGGCCGCCTCCGCCCCGTCGCTGGGCAAAAGCGTCGTCGGCCACGGCGGTCAGCAGGATGGCCATCAGGCCGAACATTGCAATCCATTTTAAACACTTCATCGGCGGTTCCTTTGGAAAGAGCTGAATCAGGTCTCCTGAGATCTTAATTTGGGTGACACAGTACACCCGAAATCCTGAAATGTCGATATATTTTCCCACTTGGACCATGGCCTTTCAAGGCCGGTAAATTCTTGCCTGATTGTCATGTGCCCTTATACTCGGTCTATCGGAATATCTACATGGAAAGGAGTATCCCCATGTGGAATCTGCAGGAGTATCGTATTGCCTCGAGTCCCGCCGAGGCTGTCGCCCTGATGCGCAAGGGACCGGGCAAAGGGGCCTACATCGCCGGTGGAACGGATATGCTGCTGGAGCATCCGGCCTGCGATTTTGTCGTCGACGTCAATAACGCGGGAATCGGGGACATCGCGCGGACCCCCGGGGGAGATCTTTTTCTGGGCGCCGCGGCTACTTTACAAGGCCTTGTCGACAACAATTTTGTCAGGGAATTCGCGGGAGGGGCCATCAGCAAATCCGCCTCCCAGTGCGGTAACCGTCCTGTTCGCTCAACGGCCACCGTGGGAGGCAATCTCTGCAACGCCCTGCCGTCCGCCGACATGGCGCCCGTTCTGCTGGCTTTGGACGCCACTTGTTATATCGCCGACGAGGATTGCCAGGAAAGCCTGCCGCTGACGGATTTTTTTGTGGGTCCGCGGATGACGGTTTTGGAAGACCGTTTGCTGGTGGGTGTCGCGTTGCCGGGAGAATGCGCAGGTTGGCGTTGCGCGGCACACAAGCTGACCAGGACCGCCGAGGATATTTCCCTTGTGCAGGTCGCCGTTTCCCTGGGGATGGATGACGGAAAAATTCAGGAAGCCCGGATCGCCCTTGGAGCCGTTTCCCCGGTTCCCATGCGGGCGGTTTTGGCCGAAACGATGCTGGCGGGACAGGAAATCACGGCGGTCACACCCGATGTGCTCCGTGATGTCGCCACCATCGCCGCGGGGGAATGCGATCCCCTGGATGACCACCGGGCATCCGCCGAATACCGGCGGGACATGGTGAACGTACTGACGCGACGGCTGATAACGCGGATTCTCACGGACGACGGGGACAACATGGAGGGGGGCGCGGCGTGAACATCTCATTCAATCTCAACGGATCCGCAACCAACCTGGAAGTAGCACCTGGGGAATCCCTGCTCCAGGCTTTACGCGCATCCAGAGTCTTTTCGGTCAAGCTGGGTTGTGAAACCGGCGACTGTGGATCGTGCACCGTTTTGCTGGACGGACAGCCGGTCAATTCGTGCATGGTGGTGGCGGCACGGGTCAACGGGAGCCATGTCACGACCATGGAAGGCCTGCTAGGCGACGACCTGATGATTCGCCTCCAGACCGAACTGGTGGAACACGGGGCCGTCCAGTGCGGGTACTGCATCCCGGGCCTGCTGATCAGCCTTTACGCCCTTGTGAAACAGGGACCGTCCTGCGGCGGGGAAATAGACGAGGAAGTCATTCGCCATGCCCTGACGGGGAATCTTTGCCGCTGCACCGGATACGTCAAACCCGTGGAAGCGGCTCGCGCCGTGGTGGCGGCCATGGAGGTACCCAAATGAAGGTCGTCGGAAAAAACGTAACCAAGATCGATGCCTTCAAACTGGCCCGCGGCGAACCTGTATTCACGGACGATTTCACGCGTGACGGCATGCTGTACGCGAAGGTGCTGCGGTCACCCCACCCGCATGCCAGGATCCTGAACGTCGACGCGGGCGCGGCCCTGAAACTCGAAGGTGTGGTCGACGTCATCTGGCACAGGGACGTCAAACCCATCCCGCACACGCGGGCGGGACAGAGTTATCCCGAACCGTCCCCCTACGACACCCTGATCCTGGGACCCAAGGCCCGTTTTATCGGTGACCGGGTGGCGGTCGTGGTGGCGGAATCGGTGGCCCTGGCGGAGGCGGCCCTGGATAAAATCGTCGTGGAATACGAAGAGCTCCCCGCGCTGACCGATATGGACGAGGCCTTTACCAACAGTGAAATTCTCATTCACGAGGAGCCCGATCCTCAGGGTATCAGCGAGGCCGGAAAGACCAACATCGCAGCGCGCATCGACAAGGAGGTGGGCGATGTCGACGCGGCGCTCAAGACCTGTGACCTGGTCGTGACCCGCGACTACCATCTGCCCCGGGTGCAGGCCAGCCATATCGAGCCGCACATTTCCATCGCCTGGGTCGATGAAGACCAACGCCTGATCGTGCGTACCAGCACCCAGGTGCCGTTTCATCTGCGGCGCATGCTGGCTCAAATCCTGGAGATACCCGAAGCCCGGATCCGCGTGATCAAGCCCAGGGTCGGCGGCGGCTTCGGAGATAAACAGGAACTGGTGGTGGAGGATCTGGTCGGTGTCCTGGCTCTGCGTACCGGCCGGCCGGTACGCCTGGAGTTCACGCGGGAGGAAGAGTTGATCGCGGCCCGCTACCGCCATCCCCAACGCATAACCATGACAACCGGGGTCATGAAGGACGGCACCATCGTGGCCAACCGGATGTACGTGCTGGCCGACACCGGCGCCTACGGAAGCCATGCACTGACGGTGCAGGGCAATACCGGGCAGAAGGTTTTGCCCATGTACCCGGCGGCCAACATCCACTTCAAGATGGATTGTGTCTACACCAACAACCCGATCAGTGGGGCCTTTCGCGGCTATGGTGCTCCCCAGGGTTGTTTCGCCCTCGAATGTCACATCGACGAAGTTGCCCGCGAACTGGGAATGGACCGCCTGGAGCTGCGCTTGAAAAACCACATCAAGCTGGGAGACACCGATCCGTTGTCGGCCAAGCTGGGTGAGGGCAAGGAAGGCCTGGTGCGCGTCGTCAACAGCACGGGGCTTGACAAGGCCATTGAACTGGGCTGTGAAGCTATCGGTTGGGGTCATGAAAAAGAACCTTCAGCGACCCATCTGAAACGGGGGCTGGGAATGGCGCTGGCCATGCAGGGTTCCGGCATCGCGGGCGTCGACTGGGGCGGGGCCACCGTCAAACTGAATGACGACGGCAGCGTCAACCTTGCGGTGGGGGCCACGGACATCGGCCAGGGATCGGACACGGTGCTGGCCCAGATGTGCGCCGAGGAGCTTGGCATCCCCTATGACAAGGTGATCATCCTGAGTTCGGATACCGATCTGACTCCTTTCGACGTGGGCGCCTACGCTTCGAGCACCACCTACATCTCGGGCGGCGCGGTGGTCAAGGCCGCGGCCGAGGTGAGGGGGCAGTTGGCCGGGGTCCTGGGTCCGCACTGGGAGTGCGAACCCGACGCCATCGTTTTTGCCGACGGTATGGCCACCGGCCCCGCCGGAAAGAGCATGACCATGGGCGAGGTGGCGTTATTCGCCCTGTACCAGGCCATGATCCAACCCATGGCCACCGCCAGCCACATGTCCAACGACTCGCCGCCGCCTTTTGCCGCTCAATTCGCCGAAGTTGAGGTCGATACGGAAACGGGTCAGGTCCATGTGCGCCGGTTTGTATCGGCCGTGGATTGTGGAACCCCCATTCACCCCATAATGGTCGAAGGACAAATAGAGGGTGCAGTGGCGCAGGGTTTGGGATACGCTCTTTTCGAGGAGGTTCTGCTGGACAGGACCGGGAGGGTGCTGAACCCCAATTTCCTGGATTACAAGATCGCCTCGTCCCTGGATGTGCCCGACATGGTCACCATCCTGGTCGAGACGGATGAACCAACAGGTCCCTACGGGGCCAAAGCTGCCGGTGAAGTGCCCATCGACGGGCCCGCGCCGGCCATCGTGAACGCCATCTGCGACGCGGTGGGAGTCCGGATGTACCGGATCCCGGCAACTGCGGAAAGAGTATGGCGGGGATTAAAGGAGGAAACCCGATGATCAGGAATATCGCTCGATTCGCCCTGACCGCGGCCGCGGTGCTGGCGCTGTTCACCCTGGCCGGCTGCGGAGGCAAGGAAGTCACCCGCGTAGCCGTGGAAGAGGAAATCGATCTTTCCGGCGAGTGGAACGACGTGGACAGCCAGAAGGTGTCCGCGGCGCTCACGACCCAGATCACCATGAGCCCCTGGGTGGGGGATTTCAGGGCTGAAGAAGGCAAAAAACCCTACTTGATCGTCGGGACGGTGCGCAACAAGACCGCCGAACACATCGCGGTGAAAACCTTCATCGCCGATCTGGAACGGAATTTCATCAACGGTGGCCGGGTCCGCGTGGTGGCCAGCGCCGAAGAAAGAGATGAAATCCGTGGCGAGCGCGCCGACCAGCAGGAATTCTCTTCCCAGGAAACCATGAAGCAGTGGGGCCTGGAAAAGGGCGCCGACTTCATGTTGATCGGGGAGATCAACATGATCGTCGACCAGGAAGGCGGCGACGCTGTAAAATATTACCAGGTAGATTGTTACCTGGTTGACCTCGAAGACAATACGAAAGTCTGGGCCGGATTCGAAAAGATCAAGAAGTTCGTCGGCAAGGGCAAGTACAAACCCTGATGAACAATGACTTTTCCTAAGGGCCATGTTTTACCTGTGACCAGGACGGCTGCCCGAAGCGCGGCCGTCCTGGTCATCGTTCTATCCACTTTGTTTTTGACCACCGGCTGCGCCACCTACAGCGCCAAGATGAAGAACCTGAAGCCGCAGCTGGCCAACGGTGAGTTCGACAAGGCCCTCGAGACGGTCGAGGACGAAAGCGGCAGCAAGGACCGCCTTCTGTATTACCTCGAACGCGGCCTGATCCTGCATTACGCCGACCGGTTCGTCGAGAGCAACGAGGCTTTTGCCGCCGCGGAACGCACGGCCGACGAACTCTACACCAAGTCCATTTCCGAAGGCGCCTTTTCCCTTTTTTCCAACGACAACGCCATCAGTTACCGCGCCCGGCCCTTTGAAATGGCGATGGTTCCCTATTACAAGGGACTGAACTACATCTACCTCGGGCAGCGGAACGAAGCCCAGGTCGAAGCTCGCAGGGCCAGCCAGCTGTTGTCAAAGTACGTCGACGCGACCCTGGACGGATTGCGCGACGAGGACAAGGGAGACTTCGAGAAGATCCGCAACAACGCCTTCCTGCTCTACTACAGCGGCATGCTCTACGATTGGGATGGCGAGCTCAACGATGCTTTTGTCGCCTACCGGAATTCGGCGGTGGCCTACCAGAAAAACCACGCGCTGCTGAATATCGATATTCCCCCTTCCCTGGGTCCGGACCTGACCCGGGTTGCCGGCCGCATCGGTTTCCGGGGTGAATTGGACCAATTGCACAAGTCCTGTCCCGATGTCTTCGAATTTGGGGAAGACGACGAAGGTTTACCCCGGACACGGGAGGATTACGAAAAAGCGGCTGCCTGGCGCCAGGGCAGCGGCGAAATCGTTCTGTTGCTGGAGTCGGGGTTTGTGGCGCAGAAAAGCCAGATCAGGTTCGACATCCCCATTTTCGAAGGCGAAGCCTACAACGATCCAAATTACTGGTCCTGGCAGATTTGGGCGGGCATGGGAAATATGCAGGCCCTGGTCAAAGGCCGGAAGGTTGAATACTGGGCGTCAGTGGCCGCGCCGCAGCTGGACGACGGCCGGCCCGGTCCCGTTGCCGGCGCCCGGATTTCCGCGGGCCTTGCCGGCGGCCACACCGTGACCACTCGGGTGGAGAACTGCACCAGGCAGGCGCGCATCACCTTCGACGCGGAAAAACCCAGCATCTTTTTTAAGACCATACTGAGGGGCTTGACCAAATACCTGGCCACACGGGGCGCCGAAAAAGCCGGCGGCAGTTGGGCGGGTCTGGCGGCCAATATATTCGGCGCAGTCACCGAAAGCGCCGATACCCGCAGCTGGCTGACGCTGCCCGAACACGTCAACCTGGCGCGGATATCCCTGCCGCCCGGAACCTACGACCTGCAGGTGGAGCTGTTGGGTCGCCGCGGAGAGGTTCTGTCCACTCAGGTCATTCCCGCCGTCGAGGTTCTCCCCGGCGACTGGACCTTTATTTCCCGCCGGGTTTTTTGACCAACGGAGATTACTTGCCGAATCGGTAGCCCACACTGAATTCCAGGTTGTTGGCGCGGGAGAAGTCGTTCAACCGCACGCCGAGCCCGGCGGAAATATCACTCCAGATGAAATAATGCAATCCCACCCGCTGAAAGAGCCGGGGTACCTGGGCGTCGATGTCGCGGCGCAGAAACATGTAGCCCAGGTGAATATAGACCTCAGCCCGGTTGATCACCCTTTCGTAACCGCCAAAAAGCCCCAGGCTCCAGTAGTCCAGATCCGAGGCGCTTTGCTCGATGCCCTGTTTCATTCCCTCCAGCCGGACGAGGTCGCCGACGGATTCGTCGTAGGTGAGATCCATGCCCGCGGCCCAGCGGGTCACGCGGCTGGTCTGCCTGTTGATCGATGCCAGCATGGTCCCGATGAAATAACTTCGGTAGACGGTTCTCTCGGGGTTGGGCAGGTCGGCCGTGTTGTGGGATACGTTGCGGCTGCCGCCCGAAATGTTGAGACCCCAGTCCCAACCCGGTTCATAGGGTGTAAAATCGGATCTTTTGACAGGTATGACGGATTCCTGGAAGCTGTACTTTGCAAAAAGAATGGGCGCGATCTGGTTGATTCCGGAATTGGGTTGCGCGGACCCCCCGTTGGAAAAGTGGGTAAAGGAAAAACCGCCGTGCATCGACCAATGCCGGGCGAACCTGTATTCGATGTTCGTGCCGAGATCGAAGTGCACCGAATGAGCCGCGCCCATGGCAATGTTTTTGGGGTTGGTTTGCGGGTCGTAGGCTACCCAGTTGTCGGTCAGGCCGAAGGAGATGTCGACGCTCCACTGCCAGCGGTCCGACCACCTTTTGGCTGGCCAGTTGAAAAAGCCGTACACGGAGGTGGGCTTGCCGAGTTCCTCCTCATTGAAATAGTCGGCGCTGTAGAGCCCGATTCCGTAGGAGGGGAAGTTGTACAGATGGTGCCAGTCGCTCGACCCGTCGGTCTGCCAGCCGAATTCCAGGCGGATGGCGTGAAAGGTGTCGATGGGTTCGCCCTTGAGATTGTCCCCCTCGACGAATTCGTTGGTTTTCAGGACCGCGCCGTACTGGTAGGCTCCCCTGAGAAAATGGGTAATATCTCCCGGGGTCTCATCGGCCCTGACGGATTCGCCCGAAACAAGAAGCAACGCCAGCAGGCCAAGGCCGAAATCCCGGCTGCGGAAGATGAAACGGTTCGAAATGCACATGGTATGTTCCCATTTGATTCCCATGGTTCCATGAATAACTACGAGAGCTCGTCCCGGACTCTAGCAGGGTCGCCTTCCATATGGCAATTACTGCTCGTGGTCCTGATTCTGGTGGCTGGGCCGGCGTCGGCTGCCGCGGAGGTCGCGGAAGAGGGAGCGCGAACAAAGGGTTCCTTCAATATCCTCTTCGAAAACGACATCCTGGATGTCGGGGCCTCGGACCGTCACTATACCAATGGTTTGCTGTTTTCCTATCAGACCGGGGAGAACCGGGTGTGGTCCTGGCTGGACGGATGGGCGCGCCGCCACTATTTCCCGGATCCGGATGTCCGTTTGCGCGCCGGTTTGGCGGTAGGTCACAATCTTTATACACCCGAAGATATTTCCACTCCGGAACTGGTGGTCGATGACCGTCCCTACGCGGCCTGGCTTCATGTCGATCTAAGTCTGGTGGGTCAGACGGATGACCTTTTGCGCACCCTGCAGCTTTCCTTTGGAATAGTGGGACCGGCGGCGAAAGGAGAGGAGTTCCAAAAGTGGGTCCACCAGATTATCGATTCTCCCGAACCCATGGGTTGGGATAACCAGTTGAACAACGAATTGACCCTGATGCTGGTTTTCGAGCAGAAGTGGCGCAATATCCACAGCCCGGGTTTTTTGAGCGGACTCGGTCTGGATGTCGACCTTTCACCCCATGGGTCGATGGCCCTTGGCAACGTCTTTACCTATGGCGGCGTGGGCGGAACCGTTCGTCTCGGCCAAGGTCTCGAAAAAGATTTTGGCCCTCCCCGCATTCAACCTGCGCCGCCCGGTTCGGGGTTTTGCGCACCGGTCGGAGGGTTTGGCTGGTATCTGTTCGGTGGTCTGGACGGCCGGCTCATGCTGCATAACATTTTCCTGGACGGGAACACATTTTCCGATAGCCACAGCGTTGAAAAGAACCTGCTGGTCGGCGATCTGGTAGGCGGTGTGGCAGTAACCGGCCTGGGGACGCGTCTGGGTTTTACCTACGTTGTGCGCAGTCCTGAATTCAAGGGGCAAAGCGGCGCCGACCGCTTTGGTTCCCTTGCAATGTCCTTTCATTTCTGAGCTGGCCGGGGTACGACTTAAGTTATGGAGGGGAATAAATTGTTACCGGCATTTTTGGCGAAAGGGCTTGGTATTCCTTGGTGATGGTGGAAGGGAAATTCCTTTGGTTCGTTTTGGTGATGGTATCGTTCGGGGCCTGCCTGTCGGGATCCGGGGCCTTGGCCCAGGAGAAGGTCGTCGTCGCCGAACCCTGGGGTGAGATCATCGGCGAGTTGCGGTTCGAAGGGTTGAATCGCACCAAACAATACATTGTGGACCGGGAACTCGTGTCGAAGGTGGGGGAGCCATGTCTGCAGGCGAACCTGGACAAGGAGGCTCTGAATCTCCACCAACTCGACATTTTCACGAGTGTTGAAATTGAACCCGAGCTGGGGCCGGACGGGGTCATCGTCCATTACAAATTCGTCGAACTTTTAATCCTGGTGCCCTCGGTGGGAATCAAGTTTTCCGATGAGACCGGTGTTTCCGCCGGGACGGGGGTCAAGGTTCCCAACCTGATGGGCAAGGATATCTTCCTCTCGGCCCGCTTTCTGGTGGGTGGCTATACGGAGTTGGAATTGTGGCTGGAAAATCCCTGGGTGTGGGGCAATCACTGGGGCTACAAATTCGAGTATTACCACCGGGAGAAGGACAACCTGGTGGCAAACTTCTTCGAAACCTCCGATGAAATATATCTGGCATCCGGCCCCAATATCGGTGAACACGGGCGGGTCGGCGGCATCCTCTCGTTCCTGTCGATCCGCAGCGACAGGGATGGGAAGACCATTTCCCCGACCAACCATGACAAGGCCTCGCGATTGGGGCTCTATCTTGGTTACGACAGCCTGGACGCCTTCATCGGCACCACCC
>JAUVII010000182.1 GCA_030592845.1 Candidatus Krumholzibacteriia bacterium
CCGTCGGGACCATCCTGCACACCCACACCCAGGTCCGTGAGTTCCTCGCGGATGCGGTCGGCGGCTTCCCAGTCCTTGTCGCCGCGGGCGGTGGTCCTCTTGACCAGAAGATCCTCCACATGGGCTATATCCAGTCCCAACCGCGTGGCTTTCCCGTCCCGCCGGCCCCGTAGCCAGGTGTCCGGATCCTGCCCGAAGCAGCCCAGAATACTCGCCACGTCCTCCATGTCTTTCACGAAGCGTTCGATGGTCAGATACCGGACCGCCTTGCTGACCCCCTTGCCCGAATCCAGCAGGCCATTGACTTCGCCCAGGGCCTTGCTCAGGGTTCCAAGCGCGCCGCTGGTGTTGAAATCATTGCGCATGTGCACGATAAAGGTCATCAGCATACCCTCGACGCCACTGGTGACCGGTTCTTCGTTGCCCGGTTTTTTGGCGGTGGCGAGAAAGCGGCGCGCCTGGGACAAGGTCGTGTAGATATAGGCCAGACGGTCGTCGGACTCCTCCAGCCCGGGAAACCGGACTCGCTGACGCAATTCTTCAACCGGTGTCTCGGTGCCGCAGGCTTCGCAGCGGCCGCTTTCCTGGCCGTCCTTGTCCAGTTCCGCTTCGCAGGACGGGCAGGTCACCTCGACCTCGAAATTGAGCCCGCTGCGGTAGTGCACCGTCAGCAGGAAATACCGAACCGATTCCGGATCGTAGAGCGCCGTGATTTCCCGGGTGGTGAAAAAGTTGCCCAGGCTCTTGGACATTTTCTCCCCGTCGAAATCGATGAAACCGTTGTGCGACCAGTAGCTGGCGTACGTGTCCTCGCCGTGAGCACCCTGGCTCTGGGCGATCTCGTTTTCGTGGTGGGGAAAAATCAGGTCCCGACCACCGCCGTGGATGTCGAAGCTGTCGCCCAGGTGGGTCGAACTCATGGCCGAGCATTCGATATGCCAGCCGGGCCGGCCCGGACCCCAGGGGCTGTCCCAGGCGGGCTCCCCCGGCTTGGCGGATTTCCAGAGAGCAAAATCCAGGGGAGTTTCCTTGCGCTCGTTCACGTCGATGCGACTGCCGGCGCTTTCAATCATTTCCTCGATGTTCCGTTTGCTCAGCTTGCCGTAGCCCTTGAAATTCCTGACCCGGTAGTAGACGTCACCTTCCACATCGTAGGCCAGTTCCTTGTCCACCAAAGCCTGCACCAGTTCGATGATCTCGGGCACGTGGTCGCTGACCCGGGGTTCGACGTCGGGATCGAGGATGTTCAGGTCGGCCATGTCCCGCTTGTATTCGGCGGCGTACTTGTCGGCCACCTCCTGGGCGGGGATGCCTTCCTCCTGGCTGCGCTTGATGATCTTGTCGTCGATGTCGGTGATGTTGCGCACATATTTCACGTCGTAACCCTGATGGCGCAGAAAGCGCACCATCACATCGGGAACCAGGGCGGCCCGGGCATTGCCCAGGTGGCTCAAGCCGTAGACCGTCGGCCCACAGCAGTAGATGCCGCAGCGCCCGGGCTCAAGGGTCTGGAGATCCTGTTTTTTACCGGTCAGGGTGTCGAAGAGGGTGATGACCGGAAGTTGCGCAGCAGACGAATCGCTCATGTTTCCATTCCCGGAATTAAAGTCATGCCGGCGGGAACGCCGGAGGAATCAGGATCAACAGAATCTAGTACCAAGGTGGCGCGGGGACCAGTTCCGATGATCGATCAGGGCTTCCGGAACAAATCCAGCAGCTTTCGCGCGGCCGCGGTGGCGGGAATTTCACCCCGGGCCACCTGCTGTTCGAGGGCGGCCATCTGCTCCGAAACCCCCGGGTGCGAACGGAACAGGTCCTCCAGCCCTTCGCTCACCAGGGACCCGACCCACAACTTTTCCTGATCGGTCCGCCGTCTGTCAAACACCCCGCTGCCCTTGGTTATTTCCGTGAATTTTTCCACCACCCCCCACAGGTCCATGACCCCTTCGCCGCTGGCGGCCGAACTGAGGTGGGCCCCGGTGGTCCAGCCCTCGGTAGCCGGCCGCAGATAGTGGAGCACCCGCTCAAACCCGGACCTCGCGCTGCGGGCGGCGGACAGGTTGGCGCCGTCGGCCTTGTTCACGAGGATGGCGTCGGCAATCTCGACTACGCCCTTTTTGATTCCCTGCAGTTCATCTCCGGCGCCGGCCAAAAGCACCAGTAGGAAAAAATCCACCATGGAGCGGACCTGGATCTCGCTTTGGCCGACCCCCACGGTCTCCACCAGGATCACATCGTAGCCGGCGGCCTCGAAAAGCATGACGGTCTCACGCGTCTTGCGGGCCACGCCGCCCAGGGTGCCGCCGGTGGGCGATGGCCGGATGAAGGCGTTCGGATCGGCCGCCAGCTTTTCCATGCGGGTCTTGTCGCCCAGAATGCTGCCACCGGTCAGGCTGCTGGAGGGATCGACCGCCGTGACGGCGACCTTGTGGCCGAGGGCGGTCAGGCCGGTTCCCAAAACCTCGATCAAAGTGCTTTTGCCCGCGCCGGGAACTCCGGTGATACCGACCCTCGTCGATTCGCAGCGTTCGGGCAGAAGCGCGGTCAGGACTTCCTGCGCCACTTCCTGGTGGGCCGCCGCATTGGACTCGATGAGCGTGATGGCCCTGGCCAGAAGGACCCGGTCGCCCGACAGGACGCCGTCGATGTACTCGCGCGCCGAAAGCAATCGCCGGCGCGTTCCCGGAATCTCCCCCCCATTGGCTGAGGAATTGCCGGGCATACCGTCGTGACCGCCGGTGACGCCGCCGCGCACATTCAGGGCCGAAGGGTTTTCCGGCTGTTTGTCCTTGTCCTTTTTGCTCATGACTCGCTTGCGGTTGAAGAAAGGGCGACCACGGATACTAGGTTCATTTCGCTGCCCGCGTCAATCCATCAGGATGGTGCCGTGGACCGGATCCGCATCCTCGAGGAGCAGCGCCCTTAGCTGCGGCCACATTTCCGCGGGATACGTATCCGCATTCAGCTTCAACTCGCGTTCGACGGTTATCCAGCCGTCCTGTTCAGTGGTTTTAACCGTGAACTCGCCGGCATCGTTCACAATCGAAACCGCTGCCGGCAGATTAACCACGCCATCGGCGCCGGTCTTGACCCGGATCTTCACCCTCTGCTCCATGGGAGCCGGAAGCATGACCGGCGAGCCCCGGCTTTCATCGTAAAGATGGACGCCGGCCGCTCTGCTCATCAATCCGTGCGCTGGAGCGCCGACCACGAGCCGGGTCCGGCCTGAAGTTTCCACTTCCGGTTTTTCCACATCAAGCCCAAACCCGAAGATGACCTGATGCTGATGGAAGATTTCCGGATTGGACCGGTTCAGGGTCGCTGCGGGAATCACAGTGCCGATCACCTCGGCGAGATAGTCCCGGGCCCCATCGCCCATGCCCGCCATGTCGCCCTGGGGGCAAAAGACTCCCGAGCCCTCGAACTGGCCGGTGCCTTTCCAGAACCCGTCTTCACCCGGTTCCAGGGTCACCGACACTTCCAGGCGGTGGGGCCAGGGGGAATTGCCGAGGAAAGGCTCCACATACTGGTCGGTACGCCACAGGGGCAGACCGATCAACGGCGCCTGGCCCGACAGCGTCCCCCGGTCGGGATCGTAAAGGCCGGCCGGGTCACCCTTGATGCTCAGATGAATATTACCCAATCCATTCAGCCTGGGGATAGTATCCCCGGGAAAGCGATTGCCCTTGCCGACAAAGATCGGGGTGACCTCGTACCCGGCGCTCCTGAGCAGTGCCGCTGTCAGGACGGCCCGGTCAAGAGGATGTCCGTAAGCTGTTTCCCAAGTGCGGACCGCGGTCCGGGGCTGGAAGGTCCAGAAACTGTCGGGGTAGTGAACACCTCGCACGTATTTGTTCACCTGGTCCACCACCGTCCGGACCCTGCTC
The DNA here is from genome assembly GCA_030592845.1 of Candidatus Krumholzibacteriia bacterium. GTDB lineage: Bacteria > Krumholzibacteriota > Krumholzibacteriia > LZORAL124-64-63 > LZORAL124-64-63 > JAGLCY01. The sequence continues at coordinate 3,888 of JAUVII010000182.1, forward strand.
CAGGGGCTGGGCGCGTCCTCTATCCAGGCTTGCACAGAATCGGTCAAAGCCGCATCCAGGACCGCGGCCTCGTCGAACAAACCGCGCCAGTGGTCGCGCAGCAAAGGCCAATCGGTCCAGGTCGACCAGACGACCGCCGGTTCATACGCGGCGGGCGCCCCGGTCAGTGGAATTAGAAGGGCCGGGACATTATCCATGCTCCAGGACACGACGGAACCGGGTCCGTCGTGGAAGGTGGGTAAGGCATCCGCGTTCAATATTTCAAATTGGGGATCGGTCTCGCCTTGAAACGTCAACTTGAACTCAGTGCGTACCGAGGGATCCCGCTGCGGCATCACGAACAAATCGCCGGCGCCGGGCAAACCCTTTTCGGTGATGGTATAGGCCGTCTCCATGATGCAGGGCAGTTCGACCCCGTCATGAAGAAGCATGGTCTCGCGCATGGAGGTGTAATCGTCGGCAAGGTTCATGGCGTAGGGCAGAGTCTGGACCACCGCCGTTTCGCTGATGACCGACTCATCCGGCCACCAGCGTCCGTCGCGCCAAGTGCGCAGCAATTCGACATCCAGTTGAGATGTCGCGGTGTTCCAGGGAATCCGCAAGTCGGCATAACCGCGGATGCCCACCGAAGTGCCGACCCAAACCACCCGGTGAACCCGGGTAGCCAGAGCGCCTTCGCCATCCCAGGTGACGTGACGGCTCTCCAGCAAAAGCACGGCATCTTCGCCTGACAGATCATAATCCGCCTGGGCTTTGGCCCAGAGTTCGTCCAGGTTGTGGCCGGAAGAAATACCCATCTCAGACGCAAGTGACATTCCAGCAAGTAACACAAATACAATCGTTAACGTGATAATCTTAAGAGCTTTCATTACTTGCCTCCCTTCTCGATGCGGTATGTTTGCTGGCCCCAATCGAGGGCGGCTTCCATGGCCTTGCGGAAGCCGGGGTAACCGTCGGGCGGAATCTGCCGGCGCCTAATTTCCGCCTGATGGTTCAACACCAATTTGCTTCCTTTTTGCTCCACCGAGCCGCTGAACGCGGCGTAGGTTTCATCGATCGCATCGGCTTCAGGGGGATCGATCAAATCGTAGCCGCCGGGAATCTTGATTGTCTCGGATCCATCCAACTCCTGGGTATACCAGAGCAACAGGTCAGATTCCCGTTCCTCGCCCCAGTCTGTACCCCCGGTTCCGAAGAGGTTGCGTTCGTTGAGTACGACCTGCATCAGGGGGCTGGAAAATTCGAATCCTTCGGCGACAGGCTGGACATAGGAAGGAATGCGGTATTCAACCTCCAGCCACATGTCCCCGCTGAAATCATCCACGGGGTGATGCTTGGCCTTGACACCCTCGACACGCGTACTGACCGGGGAAAGAAGCCGAGCGCAACGCGCGGCCAATTCCATTTTCCTGGTCCCGTTGACGATGCGGCGAAGGCGGCTGTCCATGGCGCCGGTGCCCTCGAACCTGAACGTACCGGACAGGGTGCCGTCCTTATCCAGCTTGGCGTCGTGCGTCACCCTCAACGGCGATTCGGAGGGAGGACTGTATTCGATGCGGCTGAGCGTCTCACCCTCGGGAGAACCCACCAGATAGTGCTGCTCCGTTTCGGACATCGACCAGATGTCGTTGTTGTAGGGCACCCAGGTGGGGTCGTACATGCGGAAGGAACCGTCCTCGAGCTTGAGCGCGGTGACACAGTGGTTGAACTGGTCGGCGGGCACCTCGTCGATGCGGCTGCCGGCCATCGTCATCGCGGCGTACGAGTCCATGCCCGCGGCGCGCATCATCGTGATCAGCATGCCGGCGATGTCCTTGCACACCCCGCTGCGCTGCTCGAAGATCATTTCGCCCGTGTGAAGGGTGAACCCCTCCCCCTCGCCCATGGTCTGCCCGCTGTAACGGATGTTCTGCGCCACCCAGTGGACCAGCGCTTTGGCCTTGAGCTCTTCATCGGCGCGACTGAGACCCTGTTCCTTGAGAATCTCGTCAACCTTTTCCTGGATGGCGGGCGTGACCTCGAACTGGTCGCTGTTCACGTCGAAGAACCAGCGGCTCTTGGCCTCCCAGCTGGCGGCCGTGGCCATGACGACCTTGGGAACGATGTCGCTGGCGGCCGGCTGGCGCGGTTCGTGAACCTGGGCCGGCAGATCCAGGCCCCACCAGGCGTATTCGGTGGTTTCATCGTCATAGGTGACGCTCGAATATAGCGCCCCGTTGTAGACCTCGGCATGCAGGCGCTTGTCCGCCGGCAACCGCAGCACGTAACGCTTTTCCAGGATGGGAGCGGCGGAGCTGAAAAGTACGATATCGAAATACTCGCCGGGCATGGGCGGGATGTAACGGTCGTCATCCGGTGCTTCCCCGGATCCGGTGGCACCAGCGGCACCGGCGGCCAGCAGGGCATAGGTGAATCCCTTGCGGAAGGTTTTCACCTCGATGCCGTCGTTTACCCGCAACCTGGGCAACTGAAGAGTCTTGATCCGGTCGTTCCAATAGATCGCCGCCTGGGGAGCGGGCAAATCATGAACGGCGGTCACGTCCACCGGAATGAGTTCACCATCGCGCACGATATTGACCTCGCGTACCTCCACGTGGCTGCTCTGGGGGTCGTAGTGCCAGCTCAGGACAGACCTGTCCCGGCATCCCTCGGGCGTAAGCACCTTGGTCAACTCGTATCCATCCACATAGGTGACGCCGGAAGGTTTGACGTTGTTGACCGCTTCGGTGAACACCACCAGGTGATCGGCCCCTTCGTGATCGGCGGCCAGGCCGGCGTGCTCCAGGCGGGAAAAAACGTCGAGCGCGGGTTTTTCACCAGGCGGTTCGGCAGAGACCGAGCCGGCCAGTAACACCA
>JAUVII010000132.1 GCA_030592845.1 Candidatus Krumholzibacteriia bacterium
ATGCATGAGTATCTCGAATTGAAGGAACTGCATGAAGCGGACAGTGAACTCAAGGAAATGCGTGAGGAACTGAACCAGATGCAGAAAGAATTGAAGAAAATGCAGGAGGAACTGAAGAAGTAGTTTATGCCATTGGGCTTACGGTCGGAACCGCAGGAGGCGAACCGGCCTGGAACCGGGAATCCTTGCCGAAAGGCTTGAGGGTTCCCGGTTTTTTCGAATGGGTCCATGCCCCTGCTCAAGGCAGCTTGGGCAAAAAAACCAGCGCCCCCACCACTGCCGCGGACAACGCGGCGACAAGCACGGCTCCGGCCAGGATGTCCTTGACCAGGCCGTAGCGGGGATCGTGATCGGGGCTGAGAATGTCGACCAGTTTTTCCCCCGCGGTATTGAGCAGTTCCAGCGCCAGGACCGTGCCCATCGCCAGGGTCACCAGACCCCATTCCACGAGGGAAATGTTCAAGACCCATCCCAAAACAATCACGACGACCGCGGCGGCCAGCATGACCCGGAAATTGCGGCCCGCGGCCCCCGCGGCGATGCCCCGCCCCGCGTAGACGAACCCTTTCAGAAAACCACTCAACTTCTGCCCTCCTTGTGACCGGATTTCTGGCCATTCTAACAGGCCATCGGCGCGGATAAAAGGTCTCATATTGCCTCAAAACCCGGTGTTCCGTGCTTTGGAACATGATTTGGCACGTTTCAGCGCACCATTGAAACAGGGCCGTTAGCGCCGGAACATGCCGGATGTTTATTCTTCCCCCAGTACGTCGCCACGTCCGTTTTCCTTCGAAAAATGAGAGGTCGAAGTGAAAAATTCAGCCATCATCACCGCCTTCATCCTGCTTGTCGCCTCCCAGGCGGCCGCCGGCGCCATTTCGCCGGCTTTGGAAGCCAGGATGGAAAATCTCGCAGACCAGGACCTTATTAAAGTGCTGGTCGTCATGCGGGACCAACCGGATATCAAGAGTCTGGACAAATCCCTGCACGATAACCGTGCTACCCTGGCCGAACGCCATATCGCGGTGGTCTCCACCCTTCAGGAAGCCGCCCTTTCTTCCCAGCGGGATCTCCTGAAATCCCTGTCCACCGACAAATCCGCCAGCGGGATTGTCGGTTACACGCCCCACTGGATCATCAACGCGGTCGTGGTCAAGGGAACAGTGGCCTCCATCCGGGAAATAGCCGAACGCCCGGACGTCAAGGTGGTCGAACCGGATCTGGAAGCCGAACTGATCAATCCGGTCATGACCAAGGAATCTCCCCTGCCCCGTGATAAAAACACGGCGGGATTCCTGTCTCCGGCAATCTCCGCCATTGGAGCGGACCGGGTTTGGCATGAATTGGGTATTGACGGTTCCGGCACCCTGGTGGCCAACATGGATTCCGGCGTCGACGCCAGCCACCCCGCCCTGGCCAGCCGCTGGCGAGGAACTTCAGTTCCCGCCGCCCATGCCTGGCAGGACGTGGCCAACCTCGGTTCCCCCAACTTCCCCATCGACAACGTCGGCCACGGCACCCACGTCATGGGGACGATCACCGGCGCCACCGCCTTCGACACCACCGGCGTGGCCCCGGGCGCGGAGTGGATCGCCACCAACGCCATCGCGACCCATTCCGCCCTGGACATTGCCGTGCTCGCTGCTTTCGAATGGCTGGCTGATCCCGACGGGGATCCCGCCACAACCGATGATGTTCCGGACGTTTGCCACAACAGCTGGGGCGTCCCCCCGGATCAAGCCCCCGATCCCTGCGATACAACAGTCTGGGAAGTCATCGACAATTGTGAAGCCGCCGGCGTCGTGGTGACTTTTTCCGCAGGCAACGAAGGTCCCGGGCCCGGCACCCTGCGTTTCCCGGGCAACCGCGCCACCACGCCGACAAACTGTTTCACCATAGGATCCACCGGTCAGAGCCTCCCCTACACGATCAGCAGTTTCTCCTCACGCGGCCCATCCCAGTGCGGCGGGCCCTATGAAATCAAACCCGAGGTCGTGGCGCCCGGCGAAGACATCTACAGCACGTTGCCCGGCGGCGGTTACGGGGCCATGAGCGGCACCTCCATGGCGGGCCCCCATGTGGCCGGAGTCGTGGCCCTCATGCGCCAGGCCGCTCCCGACCTGGACGTTATTACCATCAAGGAAATCCTGATGGCCACCGCCCTGGATAAAGGAATCCCTGGCGAGGACAACGATTACGGTCACGGTTTCATCGACGCATATGCCGCCGTGGCCATGGTTCTGGACAATACCGGAACAGTTACTGGGATAGTCTCGGACCAGGGAACGGGTTTACCTATCGACGGCGCCGTTGTGCGCGATATGCGCGGCTCGACCAGGTCCGTTACCGGATCCGATGGGATCTATGGTTTTACCGTTCTCGGCGGGGCCACGACCCTGACCGTGGAATATTTCGGTTACGATACGGTCGCCCTGGACATCACCGTCCCGACCACCGGCACCCTGACCCTGGATATCGACCTGGTCGCCATGACCCCGGCCGTCATATCGGGCACCGTTCGCGGACCCGACGGCCTTCCTTTGGCCGGAGCCGAAATTTCCGCCCTTGGCACGCCCGTGGAACCGGTTCTCAGCGATGCCTCCGGTCTGTATTCCATTATCCTTCCCTCGAGTTTGAATGCTGCCTACGACCTGATGGCCATTGCCCCGAACCTGGCCTATTCACTGCGGCACACCGGCCTCCAGGGAAACAGGACCGTCGATTTCGACCTGCTCCCGCCCCAATCGGACGGATTCGAATCGGGTGGATTCTCCACCTTCGACTGGCAAACGACCGGCGCCCTGCCCTGGACCGTGGGCAATGACCATGCCTACGAAGGCGTAATGAGTGCGCGCACCGGGGCCATTTCCGATAGCGAGACCACCGAACTGTCCATCGACTACTACGTCCAGGGCGAAGGCGATTTTTCGTTCTGGTACAAGGTGGATTCCGAGCATCTTTTCGATACCCTGAAGTTCTACCAGGACGGCGCCCTGTTGGAAACCTGGAGCGGAGCCATCGACTGGACCCTGTACACGGTCAACCTGTCTTCCGGCACCCATTCATTCAAGTGGTTGTACGCCAAGGATGAATCCGCGGCCACCGGCCAGGATGCCGCCTGGATCGACCTGGTCGACTTCCCTGGTACCGGCATCCAGCCAACCGCGGGTATCACCCTCAGTGAAACATCGTTGAGTCTGATCATGGACGCCGGGTCGACAGCCAGCCTTCCGCTTACCATCGGCAATGTCGGTAGCTTCCAACTGGATTACGTAACTTCTTCCACGGACGTCGCCAAGAATAACCTGCCCTGGCTCAGCGTTACTCCCCCGGTCGATACGGTGCATCCGAGCAGTGTCAAGGCCCTGTCGGTGAACTTCGACAGCAACTTTCTCTGGGCCGGTACACATACCGCGTCCCTGGTTTTCTCCTCCAATGACCCCGACCATCCGGACACCTTGGTGGCGGTGGAGTTGTCGGTTACTCCCGTGAGTGCCGTCGGCGACGGACTCCCCCGCCACCTCGTTTTCCATGGCGCCGTACCCAATCCGTTCAACCCCGCCACCGACATCAAATTCAGTCTCCCCGGGAACGCAAGTGTGGACCTGGGCATCTATGACATCGCCGGACGCCTGGTACGTACTGTCGTTTCCCGGACCATGGTAGCCGGGGCCCACAGCGAACGCTGGGACGGACGCGACAATTCAGGCCTGAGCGTGGCCTCCGGAATCTATTTCGCCCGACTGCGCGTCGACAGCGAAACAAGCATCAAACGGATGGCCCTGGTCCGATGACCCGGCTGTCACAACGAGGACAAGGAAGCAATACGATGTTCTCCAAAACAATGGGATACATACTGGCCGGCCTGATTCTGGCGGCTGTGGCCGTGCCCGGGGTCGCCCGGGCGGACGAAACCAAATACACCACCAGACTCATCCAGGCCATTGACAGCACCGAAAAAACTGCTGTTCCGGTGTGGGTCAGGTTCGTCGACAAGGGAATGACGGCCACAGAGACGGCCCTGGCCCTCGAAGCCTTCGAGGCGGAATTGCCGGTTGACCTCCTGAAACGCCGTGCCAAAAGAACACCCGGCACAAACGCGGTCGATGAAGCCGACCTGCCCCTGGACCCCGGTTACCTGGAAGCCGTGGCCGCAACAGGAGCGCTCGGCAGGAAGCAGTCACGCTGGCTCAACGCCGCCAGCTTCGACGCCACATCAAGCCAGATCAAGGCCATCGCCCAATTGCCCTTCGTGACCGTGATCGATCTCGTCGCCGGAGGGACGGGGTCAAAACCCAGGATTTCGGAGGAAATACCGGCCGAAGTGGAAGCCTTCATGGCCGCTGCCGGATCCGACAAGAGCCTCCAACCCCTTGCTTACGGCTTCAGTCTGCCCGGGCTCGACCAGATCAACGCGACGGGCGCCCATGCCATGGGCCTGTCCGGACGGGGAGTGACCATCGCCATCCTGGACACCGGGTTCGAACTGGAACACGAATGTTTCCGGAATCTCGATGTCGTGGCCACCTGGGATTTCATCAATGACCACGAGTATGTGGGTCCGCGCAAGAAGGAGGACCTTTACCAGACGTACTACGGCACCGCTTCTCTATCGGCCGTGGCCGGATACAGTCCCGACAATCTGATCGGCTCCGCCTATGGAGCTTCGGTGATCCTGGCCAAAACCGAAGACCTGGCCGACGAAACCCCCATCGAGGAGGACAACTGGATCGCCGCCCTCGAATGGGCCGTGAGTCTGGGCGCCGACGTGGTTTCGAGCAGCCTCGGTTACTATTCCTGGTACGATTTCAGTGATCTTGACGGGTCCACTGCCCTGATCACCGTCGCCGCGGAACTGGCGGCCGCCCGGGGCGTCTGTGTAGTCAACAGCGCGGGCAATCAAAGGGGCAATCCGGAATGGAACCACATCATTCCCCCGTCCGACGGGCGCAGCGTTCTTTCCGTCGGCTCGGCTGACTTGAACGGCCAGATTTCCGTGACCAGTTCCCCCGGCCCCACCGCTGATGGACGGATCAAACCCGATTTTCTGGCCCTTGGGGAAGGGGTCGCGGTCGCCTCCAGTTTCTATCCTGATATGTATTTTTTCGGTAACGGCAGCAACTTCGCGACCCCGCTCGTATCCGGCGTTGTGGCGCTCATGCTGGAACAGAATCCCCATCTTTCCCCCATCCAGGTGATGGAGGCCCTCCACGCCAGCGGCAACAGGGCCCAATTGCCGGACAATGACTTCGGCTGGGGAATCATCGACGCGGTGGCTGCCATGAACTACTGGGCCCCCGCGATCGAACATACTCCGCTGGTCGATACCGAAGGCGGTACGGGAGCCTACCGGATCACTGCCACTATCACGGGTCCCCAGGCGTTGGACGAGGCCCGGACATGGGTGGCCTGGAGGCTGGAAGGACAGGCCTGGCATGTGGAACCGCTGGTTGCGGACGGAAGCGACGTCTACACCGGTTTCATCCCGCCGCAACCACGCAATGGAAGCGATGTCGAATACTACATCGTTGCCACCGACAGCAGTGGCGCCGCCACCCGGGATCCCGCCCTTGCCCCCGAAAACGTTTACACCTTCCGGGTGGGTGCCGACACGACTCCGCCCGTGCTTGAACACATAAACATCCCCGACCAGGTCCAGGCCAACTGGCCGCCGACCCTGATCGCCTACGCGTCGGACAACCTCGAGATGGACAGCGTGGAACTCCTGTTCAACCCCAATCCGGGGCTGAACCCCGGGCCCCATTTCATGGCCAAAGTGGGAGATCACTACGAACTCCCCTTCCCCATCGACCCGCTGTACGCCGTCCCCGGCCTGAACATCAGTTACATGCTGATCGCCAGGGACAAAGCCGCCATCCCCAACCTCACCATCAGCGGGTCCCATAACTTCTCCACCGTGTACAGCAAGGGAAACGTTTTGGTGGTGGACGACCGGGCCAACACCAAAAGCGAGGCTTCCGGCGGGCGCGGCGACCTGTCCAAGGGCACGGAACAGGACAAGAGCGCCGTCGACATCGCCACCATGATCGCCGACGCCGGTTTCGACGTCGCCGTCCTTCCCGCCGGCCAGGTGACTTCCAGCAGCTTTCACGGCCATGACGCGGTCATTGTCACCTGCGGGGGGAATTTCAGCCCCCTGAGCAGTAATGAACTGCGACGAACGATGGTCGCCTGGGTGGAGAACGGGGGACGGATTGTTGTCGAGGGCGGCGAAGTGGGTTATGCCGCCGCCATCGGCAATGATGAAATCGGTTATCCCGAGGTAAAGTCCAAGGTCCTTCACATCGATAATTATGCCGGTGAAGACGGGGCCCTCCTGAGGGTTCCATCCCCCATGATCAATCACCCCCTGCTCAACCGGCCGCACAGGATTTCCGGTCCCCTGGAGATCTTCAACAACAACGGCAACGACTGGTCAGCGGCGGATCTCGTCCAGACGGCCTCCGATGCGTTTGTCGCCATGCAATCGGGTTACGGTTCCAGTCGGGGCGGCGTGATCGTCCATGACGACAACACGTGCCCCGATGCCGGACAAACCGTCTATCTCCCCTTCGATCTTCTCAAGACCCCGGATGCGGACGGACGCGCCCTCATCGACAACATCTTTACCTACCTGCTCTACAACGAGCCTCCCGGTACCGGATCGATTTCGGGAACCGTCATCCTGGCGGGCATGAATGATCACTCCGGGGTGACCATTAAACACGGCACGAACCAGTCCACGGTTACCGCGGCGGACGGGTCGTTCCATTTGACCGGTCTTTGGGGCGGGGATTACCGGATCACGGCGGAAATCGAAAACTTCTCGTCGCAGACACGGTCACTGGCGGTGATCGATGACGCCGAAACACCCGGAGTGGAGTTCTATCTGTTACCGGTCACGGAAGTCCAATATTCAGCCAGTCCGGGATTGCCGATTCCAGACAACAATCCCGCGGGAGTTGAGCATGTCATCCAGGTCTCCGAGGTCGGCAATATTCTCGGAATCACCATCGACACGGACATCAGCCATTTCGCCATCGGACATCTCGTCATCACCCTGACCAGCCCCGAAGGCACCAGCGTCACCCTGCACAACAGGACCGGCGGCACCGCCGACAACCTGGTGGGCAACTGGCCGAAAACATTGTTCATCGACGGTCCCGGTTCCCTGGCGGATTTTAAAGAGGAAAGCCCGCTGGGGTCGTGGACGTTCAAGGTCGTCGACGCCCAACTCGGAGCTCTCGGCACTCTCAATTCCTGGGGTTTGAACCTGCTTGTTACCGACCACGGGGCCTCGCCGGTGGAATCGAGCGGCCTGCCCCAGCGGACCCGCCTGGTCGGTAACGCGCCCAATCCCTTCAATCCTAAAACGGTGATTTCCTTTGAACTGGCCCGGTCAGGCCCGGTCCGGTTGGAGATCTACGACGTGAAAGGCCGCCTGGTGAAGAAACTGGACGACCGGGTATTCCCGGCCGGACGCCACAGCGTTCCCTGGAACGGCCGTGACACCCGCGGCGCCGACACCGCCAGCGGACTGTATTTCTTCCGCCTGAGAACCGAAGACGAAGTGCAAACCCACAAGATGTTGCTCGTGCGATGAAGCCGGGCTCCTGGAAAAAGAACCGAGTAGATGCAACTGGACCCCAAACCACTGGAGTGGATAACATGATGCGGACCCTGAACATCAAAACCGGTTGGTCGGCCCTCGCCTTGGCGGCGGCCTGTCTCACCCTGGCGACCGGCGCCGCCCTCGCCGTGCCCAGCATCACCTGGACGGGCAACAATTTCCCCTGGGACATTTCGGCCGACGGTTCGGTAGTCGCGGGAAACACTGCTGACGGAAACTACTCCGCGTTCCGCTGGACGGAATTGTCCGGGGCGATCGACCTGGGTATGCATACCGGGGGCCTCGCCGCCGGTGGCGGCACACCCGACATTTCGGACGACGGCCTGCATGTTTCCGCCACCGTCATCACAGCCGATTCCCTCTACGCCACCCAGGGGATCTGGACCAAGGGCATCGGCTGGGAACGGTCCATGCCGCCCATTCCCCCCGATGGCGGAGTCTCGGGCGAAGCCCTGGGGTCATGTTGGGGATTGTCCGGTGACGGCACCACGCTGACCGGGTTTTTCTGGCGGCCGGATCATGGGATGACCGATGGTTCCGCTCATGCCAATACCTGGAACAGGATGGACGGCGTCTTCACCCACCTGCCTACTGTTATCAGGAATTACCGCGGGAATGACTTGAACTACGACGGGTCGGTCGTGGTCGGATGGAGCGAAACGGATTTCGGGACCTGGCAGCCCACCGTCTGGGAAAACGGCGGTTTCGAAGTTCTCCACTCCAGCGATTCCTGGACCCAGGCCCAGGGTGTCTCCAACGACGGCAACACCATCTGGGGTAATGCCTACAATCCAACCACCAACCAGGTGGAAGCGGCCATCTGGCTGCGCACCCCGGGTGGATGGCAGGAACAGACCATCGGCGTGCTTCCCGGCACCTTCCCCGGTTATGGTTCGGCCACCCTCTACGACATTGCCGATATAGGCAATATCGGCGTGGGTTACAACGAGTTCAACAACGGTCAGGGCACCGGGTTTGTCTGGACCCTGAACGAGGGCATGGTTTCCGCCGAGGATTTTTTCACCTCCTACGGCCTGACCTTCCCGGCCAATTACGTGATTTCAAGCCTGACCGCCCTGTCCCACGACGGCAAAAAGATCTCCGGGTTCGGCTACGACTCGACCACCGGAGTCTGGGAAGGATTCGTCGTGACCATGGACTACGTCTCCCCCGTTCCCCAGTTGACGGACGCCAAAAGCCTGTCATTCGAGCCGAACTTCCCGAACCCGTTCAACCCCACCACCACCATCGCCCTGTCGTTGGACCGCGCCCAGAATGTCCGGCTGGAGATCTTCGACGCCCGGGGACGCCTGGTCCGCGTACTGCATGACGGCGCCATGATCGCCGGACGGAACGAAATGCAGTGGGACGGCCGCAACGGACGTGGTCTTCAGACCGCGAGCGGAGTCTACTTCGCGCGCGCGAACGGGGAAAAAGGAGAAGTCCGGTCCCAACGCATGATGCTGGTCAAGTAACCGGAATGATCAAGGAGGTTGTCATCCGTTATCGATTCACATTGATGCTGGTCGCGTTCCTGCTCGTGGGCGAGGGCGGGAGCGCGGCCGGCCAGCAGGTATCGTTCGAGATGCTGGAAACCCCGGGTACCAGCCAGTGGGCCGATTTTTCCCTGTCGCATGACGGGGAGAGCATGGGCTGCCTGCTTGACGGTGCTG
>JAUVII010000205.1 GCA_030592845.1 Candidatus Krumholzibacteriia bacterium
ATTGCCGTATCCTCCGGGGGCGTCGCTGGTGTCGCAGGCAGCGAAATTGATGTCGCCGCACCAGGCGGCATGGTTCGAGGAATCGGGCTGATTGTAGTTGCTCACGTTCCAGTGAATCGTGTTTTTCCGCGTAATGTCGTAGTGGGTCCACCCGTTCCAGTCGGGAATGCCCGCGGCGTCGGAAAAATCTCCATCGTAATAAGGTTCGAGACCGCCGTCGCGGGGATCGGTGTTGTTGGTCGGGTCATCGGAGGCGGCCATCAGGTTGATGGTGTCGGCGCCCGCCTTGGCGAAACCGGGATTCCCGCCGTGGGTCATATCACCGCCGCGCGAAAACCGGGGCGGGTCCTCGGCCCGCACCGAAACGGTGACAAGCAGGCATACCGCCAAAACACAGGCGAAGATATTCATTGATTTCATCGTCATCTCCCTAAGGGAGCATCGGGAAATTATTTGAGCAAGGTCATCTTTCCGATCAGGACATCCCCCAGGGCGCGCGCTTCGTAGAAATACATCCCGCTCGCCGCAGAGGAACCCAGGTTATTGCTTCCGTCCCAAACGATGGACTGGTCCGCGCCGGCGGGCCGGTCGCCATCGATCAGGGTTTTAACGAGTTGGCCGCGCACGTTGTAGATGCTCAGCTTCAGATGGCCAGCCTTGGGCAGTGAATAACTGATCGTCGTGCTCGGATTGAACGGGTTGGGGTAATTGCTGGTCCGGAACGTGATACCCGGCACATCCACACCCGAAATGGGCGGAAGGATGGCGCCGACACTGAAGTAGTACAGGACGTCCCTGAGTAGCTGGGTGCGGCCCGCAAGAAGGTGGCCGGGGGCCTCTGGGTCCGTGTAGATGGACATCAGATCATAAGGGAGGGATATGACCCTGCTGGTGCCGACAAGTCCCGCCGCTGAGTCCAACGTGGCGGCCGAGAAGGAATAAATCCCCGGTTGGCCGGCGTGGTCGGTGAATTCGGCAATTCGCATGGCGCCGGATTTTACTTCGACAGCGTCGAAAGTGCTTGTTCCAGGACAACCACCGTAGGCAATCCAGCTCTGCAGGGATCCGTTGAAAACCGGGTTGGAGGGAGAAGTCGCGATCAACGGGGATGTCTGGTTGCCTATCAGCGTCCGGATATCGTAGGAGAACAACCCGACACTCATGTAGTTTTCCAGAAAATTCATTGTCTTCGTACCGGCCTGAGCCAGATCGGACGCCAGGTCATCGCCGGTCAGGAACATGTCCTTTCCGCCACCGTCGAGCCAGGCCTTCAGAACCCCGACATCATCGCCGGGATCGTTGTTGTAGTCGCCGTTGGAGATGGTATTCACACCCAGGTTGCCCGATGTGTAGAGGATCTCGTAGTACCCCTCCAGCAGAATATCGTTGGCCCGCCCGCCGATGCCGTTGCCCACTCCGGAACTGGGACTGTTGACGTAATAGACGTCATAATCTTCACCCACCTGCAGTCCTAAACTATTCAGGGCGGTGTACCATTCATTCTCCCCGCCCCGGTTGGCAAAATCGTTGATGAACAGGATACTAGGCTGGGTAAAGTCCTCGAAACCATCACCCTTAATACTAGGCAGGGCATGGATCACGAAGGTGGAGTTGTAACCCATGGGGTCGCCGAAGCCGGTGCTGAAGCCGGTGGTATCGGCGGGCATGAGCGCAGTCTGGGGATCCGTGCCGCCCACGCCACCGATGGCATCGGTCGCGGAGATGAAGTAGTGCAACACGTCTCCCGGAAACAGGAAACCGGTGTCGGGCAGATCGAAGGCCCACCTGGAGGGGTTAGGCTGGCCGCTGGAGCCGACGGCCGGCCTGCCGGTGGCTGAACCCATGGCGGGCCAACCGGATGTCCGGTACGGATCAAAGACAGGATTACGGTCCACGATGTAATGCAGTTCGGGATCACCATCGAAGTCAGCGCCCGATCGGACCGGAACGATGTAAACGGTTATCGAGTCCCCGGGGTCGATCCGTATGTGCGAAGGAAGCGCAATATTGTTGGCCGCGTCGAAGCGCACGCTGTGTGAACCGAGATCACCGGTATCGATCGAACCTCGCGCGGGAAAGTCGTCCTGGGCCAGGTCCAACTCGCGAGCGGACATGCCCGGCCCCGTGTAGGGAAAGATTTTGACAGTCACATTGTCGAAATAGGGCGCGGGGTAACCATCGTTCCCGATCCAGTACCAGGCCCAACCCAACTGGTAGACGCCCAACTGAATCTGGACTTCGTCGCGTCCGGGTTGCATCAGGTCGGTCACATCGTCACCCGTGCGAATGTAGTCCGGCCCACCGTAATAGATATAGGACCGATCGCGCCAACCCTGCTCCGTGATATCCTGAAAACCGTTTCCCGCGGAATTGTCAGTGTCCGCTGAGCGAATGGCCCAGGTGTAGAACATTCCGGGAGCGTCGGCGGATAAATCCTCGTGACGAAAGACCCCTATCCTGATGTCGATGCCGTCGTCATCGGGCCCGGTTCCGCTCTTGGGTCCGGGCCAGGCCATCACCGGTGACTCGACGACGTTGTGGAGATGCCCTGTAGGCCCGTACAATCCACCGGTCGTGTTGACGATGTAACCACCCGGTCCATAGCACCAGTTGATGCATTCGCTGCCCCCGGTCCCCGGCACCACGATCCCGTCGTCGATGAACGCGACCTGCGGACTCGAGTTTTCGACACAGGGATCGATGTCCCGCAGGCCCGTCCAGATTTTGGCGAAGTCACCCACACCCGTGGGTAAGGAGGGGACCCAGATACCAAAATTCTCGGGATCGCCGCCGTGCTCAAAGTCCTCGAAGAAATCCCCGATAAAGGTGTCGTTGACCAGGTGGACGTTGATGTCGTCAACCTGGCAACCGCCGGCGGACGGCCAGGCGCAGTCTTCATCCGACCAGCCGCCATCCGACTTGAAGCGGAAGTACACCACGATGTCCGTACCGCCGAGGTACTCACCGGGCAGGTAACCTACGGAATTCAACACGGCAACGGTACCGGTACCGTCCCAGCTCTCCATATTGGCGATGAACTGGCCCTCATACTGGTAACTCAGATAGGTGTAGTCGTACCCCGGCTCACAGTCGTACATCAGAGTTGCCGTGACCGATACGGTGGAACTTTTCCAGGGATAGGGCACCGTTGTGCGAAACTCGATGTACTCGTTCCAGTTGTTGCCATAACCACCGGGGGCGTCGCTGGTGTCACAGGCGGCGAAGGCGATGTCGCCGCACCAGGCCGCATGGTTATCGGGGTTGGGCTGGTTGTATTTGCTGACGGTCCAGGAAGTCCTGGTGGGCGCGGTAACGTCGTAATGGGTCCACCCGTTCCAGTCGGGGTTGCCGGCCGCGTCTTCGAAGTCACCAAAGTAGGTAGGTTCACCGGGACCGTTGGTGGGGTCATTGCGAGTGGACATCAGGTTGATGGTGTCCGCCCCGGCCTTGGCAAATCCCGCACTGCCGCCGTGGATGACATCATCCCCCCTGGTGTACCGGGGCATGTCATCGGCCTGGGCGAAGGAAGCGAGGAAACCAATCAGGAGAAGAAGAAAAAACGAGCGAGCGAAAGTATGGGACTGCATGATCTGCCCCCTTAGACGATCAGAAGAACCTGCAGAAATGGCGAACAGGCGCTATTGAATTTACGGAATCCTTTGTTCCGTGGCAAATATAGCCTTTCATCGCATAAGTTTACCATATTTTGGATGTCAAGTATCCAAAACCAGGAAAAAAGGGCTCCATCTGCCTAAGTAGCGTCTCCTTCGCTACTTCAAGAGGGTCATCTTGCCGATCTTAACTTCACCTGCCACCCGCGCCTCGTAGAAATAGACACCCGAGGAGACGCTGGAACCAAGGTTGTCGCTGCCGTCCCAAACGATAACCTGGTCCTCACCCGCGGGCCGGTCACCATTGATCAGGGTTTTTATGAGCTGGCCGCGCACGTTGTAGACGTTCAGGGACAGATGGCCCGCCCGGGGCATCGAGTACTTGATCGTCGTGCTCGGGTTGAAGGGGTTCGGGAAATTACTCGTCCGGAACGTAATGCCCGGCAGGCCCGGGGTCACGCCGCCGATGGGGCCGGGAATGACTTCGAAATACCGCAAAACATCCATCAACAACTGGTCACGAGCGGAGAGGGTATTAAAGGGAGAACCGGGATCCGTATAGACGAACATCAGGTCAACGGGTATCGAAATGGCCCGGCTCTGGGTGATACCCGGATTAATGAGGTTCAGGGTCGCGGCCGAGAAGGTGTACTGCCCGCTCTGCCCCGCAGGATCCAGGAATTCCGCCAAGCGCTGGCCGGTTCCAAGGACATCCACACCGTCGAAGGAGTTGATGTTTTTGCAGCCACCGTAGGCGATCCATTTCTGAAGGATACCGCTAAACACCGGATTGCCGCCAATGGCCTCCACGGTGGGGACGACCTGGTTGGCGATGAGCGGCCGGATCATGTTCGTCACCAGGCTGACACCCAGATAGTCGTTGAGTAAGGTCAGGGTCTGGTTGCCCGACTGCGCCAGGTCGCTGCCCAGGTCGTCGCCGGTCAGGAAGATATCCTTGCCGCCAAGGTCGAGCCAGCTGGTCAGAACCCCGATGTCGTCACCGGCGTCATTCTGGAAATCGCCGTTGGCGATGGTATTGACACCCAGGTTGCCACAGGTGTAGAGAATGTCCGTATAGTTCGCGAGAGTCCGGGAATCGGCGCGTCCACCGATACCGTTTCCCACACCCGAACTGGGCCCGTTGACGTAGTAGATGTCGTAGACCAGATCCATCACCACGGGGACCTCGGCATCGATGTTGTTCAGGGCGTTGTACCAGGTATTGCCCGGGTCTCGATTGGCGAAATCGTTGATGAACAAGGCGATCGGCTGTTCGTAAGCGCCGGAACGACCCAGACGGATCGAGGGCAGGGCGCGGAAGGTGAAGGACTGGTTGTAACCCAGCGGATCACCGAATTCGTTGTTGATCCCGTGGCTGAACCCCGTCGTGTCCGAGGGCATCAGGGCAGTCCGGGGGTCGGTGCCACCCGCTCCGCCGATGGCATCGGTTGCCGAGAAGTAGTAGTGCAGCACATCGCCCGGGTACAGGAAGCCCGTGTCGGGCAGGTCGAAGGCCCACTTGTCCTCGACCGGACTCCCGCCAATGCCCACTGCCGGCTGACCGGTGACCGAACCCATGGCCGGAAGACCGGACGTGCGGTAAGGATCAAAGACCGGATTGGCATCCAGAATGTAGTGGAGTTCGGGATCCCCGGTGAAGTCGGCGCCGGGCCTGATCACGGCAATATCCGCGACGATGGAATCACCCGGATCGTTGCGAAGGTGCGCGCTCAACGAAATATTGTTCGCCATGTCGAAGCGGACATGGTGAGAACCGAGATCTTCGTAATCGAAGGTCCGGCGTTCGGGGAAATTATCCTGGGCCAGATCCAGTTCCCGGGCATACATGGCCGGACCGATGAACGGATAGACCTTGACGGTCACGTTGTCGAAGTAGGGAGCGGGATAACCATCGTTACCATTCCAGCCCCAAATGTAACCCAGCTCCTGGACCGTTAATCTCACCTGGA
>JAUVII010000016.1 GCA_030592845.1 Candidatus Krumholzibacteriia bacterium
CCAGGAATTCCCCGGCCGCCATCAGGAACATGCCGCCGATGCTGGCACCGTGGTTCCCGTCCACCTGGCAGTTCTCGACCACACCGGTGGCGGACATCGCATAGATCCCGCCCCCGATATTTCCGGAAGTATTCCCGCCTATCCTGGTATTTCGCAGGGCCAGGTTTGTGCCGGTGGCCTCAATTCCGCCTCCGCTTCCGCTGCCGCCGGTATTATTGACCAGCCGCGTATTGTTCATTTCCAGGCGGCCGCCTTCGGCGAAAATGGCGCCGCCGCCGCTGATCGCCTCATTGCCTTCCACCAGAACCCCGTCGAGGATGACCTGTCCCTGTGACATGGCCAGGGCACCACCCTTGAAGCAGTTGGTTCCGCCGGTCACGCTTCCCCCGTTGATGGTCAAGGTTCCCCCGTCGACGAAGAAGGCGGCCCCGTGATAATTCTCGAGGATTTCACTGTTCCTGTTGGCGGAAAAACCGCAATCCGTAAACGTGGCGTCCGCGGTCCCGAATACTCCGACCGCGCCGCCGCTGCTGGCTATGTTGCCGGTGAATTCACAATTTTCCACGGTGGGCGACCCGTCGATGATGCAGATGGCCCCGCCAAACCCGATACCCGTCCCGGCAGCGGCCCGGTTGTTGTCGAAGACGCAGTTGCGGATGGTCGGTGAAGCGCCCAGAATGTAGATGGCGCCACCGTGTTGGCCGTTTGAGGGCAGGGTCGTATTGCCACCGTAACAATCATGGAACACGATGTTTTCGACGCTGCCGTAATCTCCCGACCCCCCGTAGAACCGCATACAGGAATTCCCGCTCTGCAGGCGGGTCGGATAAGTCTGAAGATCCTGAACGCTGAAGGTCGGGTCCCAGGACCCGCGGATCTTGACGGTTGTGCTGACGGTCACATTACCGATGTAATTGCCGCCCGCCACCAGGACGGTGTCCGTACCGGTGCAGGCACTGACCGCCGCGCCAATGGTGTGGGCCGCCGTTCCCGGCGTCTCGTAGGGCGGCGTATTGCTGCCGGCCGTTGAAACGTAACGGGTCTTGTGGCCGATGATGGTCATCCGCTTTTCGGTAAAGTCGTACCCTGTTTCGGTTCCGGAACTTGGCATGATGACCAGGCTCGCGAAGTTGGTCCCCATGTTGGGCACCATCCAGGAATAGGAGCCCGTGTTGGGGACGTTTTCCTCGATCAGGATATCATGACAATACCCATCGACCCCCATCCAGAAATCCATCGTTCCAACCGGGTCACCCGTGGTGATCCAGGTCACATCCACGGGCTGATCCCCATACAGCGGTGTATCGCCCAGACTTTCGTCCAGGATGATGGCCACCGGTGGTTCGGCGTACTGAAGCTGCGTGACGCTGGTGCCCACTGAGGCCGCGCCGTAGGCGATCCAGATGTAACCGCCCTCGCCAAAATCCGAACCCCAGCTGTTCTTGATGAGCCAGGCGCCGGCGCCATCGCAACTGCGGTCGTCGTAACCCACGATCAAAACCAGATGATTGGTTCCATGGCCGGGTACGTCGAAACACCCACCGCCATAGGCCTCGAATTCCGGACCGGCATCGACGGCCGTACAGACCGGGCCGTACTGGAGAGCCGCCTTGATCTGATCGACATCGTTGCTGATGTGGTTGTAGCCGGTGATGGTCCCGTACTTGAGAAAATCGTCCTGGGTGCAGGGCGCGGCCGGAGGATCCAGGCCCACGTAGGGAGCACAGTTTTCCAGGACGGCTCCGTATTGCTGAAAGACGTAATAGGAAGCCGTGGCCCACCCGCCGTTGCATCCCGCGCCGTACGGATTGCAGGAAACGGACTGCTGTTCGGAGAGGTCGGTATCCTTTCCGTAATAGATCTTGATGAAGGCTTCCATCTCGGCGGTCGCCGCAAAGGCCCAGCAGGATCCACACGACCCCTGGCTCTTGACGGAAGTAATCCCCCCGATATCCCGCCAGTTGAGGGAGGCCGGCAGACCGTCTTTGTCGATGGGGTAGATCTTCAGATGCTGATCCAGTTCCCGCTGGTAACCGGGAGGCGGGTTGTAACCGCGCAGATTGGACCTCTCATCCTCGGTCAGGGTGCTGATGAAGTGGTCATCGACCTGGAAATTCCATCCGTTCCGGTCGATCTGACGTTGCAGATCCAGAATATCGGGGGCATCCTGGGCGAGGGTGGACAATGGTGCCACCGCTGCCAGGGCGATGCAGCAAATCAGGAAAAACCGGCCCAGGGGGCCCGTGGTGTCTTTGATGGATTGCAACTTCAGCATCCTCCCATTTCTCTGCTACCTGAAACTCCGGAATTGGGCGCACACGGGCACTTGGAGCGCCTTCAGGCTACCGATCCCCATTAATATACTAAATTGAATATCGGCAATCCATTTATCATTCTTGTCTGATTTATTTATTTTTTATCATTTTAGATTCTGGTGGTTTCATTTTTTGGCTCAATACATGGAAACCGGATCCACGTCGTGGACCACGTCCACCCCCCGGAATCCCTCTTTAAAGCTTCGCAGACACTCCGCCAGCCATTCCTTTTTCTTTTTTCCCAAGGTTCCCTTGATCAGGATCTGGAATCGATACCTGTCCTTGAGGCGCGGAAAAACCGCCGGTGCGGGCCCCAGAATGTCCATGCCGGGCCCCCCCAGGGTTGCACGAACGGCATCGGCGAGCTGACGCGCCCCTTCTTCAGTGTGCGCCAGGCGCCTCCCGCTGATCCCCAACCTGACCAGGCGTTTGAAAGGGGGATAACCCAGGGCCTTGCGCAGGGGAATCTCGGTTTCCAGAAAAGTGGCGTAGTCGTGATCGGCGGCGGCCAGGATGACTGGATCCTCGGGCCGCCAGGTCTGGAAGATGACCCGGCCCGCTTCGGTCCGCCCGGACCTGCCGGCCACCTGGGTCAATAGCTGGAAGGACCGTTCGGCGGCACGGTAATCGGGCAGACCCAGGCCGTCGTCGGCCGCCAGGACACCCACCAGTCCCACCTTGGGGAAATGATGCCCCTTCGCCACCATCTGGGTCCCCACCAGGATGTCCGCCTCGCCCCGGGCAAAGGCGGTCAGAATGCGGCGATGGCTGCCGCGGCGCCGGGTGGTGTCGTGATCCAGACGAAGGATTTTCGCCTCCGGAAAATGGGCCTGCAGATTCAGCTCGACCTTTTCCGTTCCTCCCCCGGACGGCAGAAATTCCTGCCCCCCGCAGTCGGGGCAGGTGTCGGGAACCTGGCGCGTGAAATCGCAATAGTGGCACAGAAGCCGCCGCGGCCTCAGGTGGTAGGTCACCCCGATATCGCAGTTGGGGCACATGATCACTTCTCCGCAATCGATGCATTGCAGGACCCGTGCAAACCCCCGGCGATTGTAATAGAGAATGATCTGCCGGCCCTCTTCAAGCGTCGCGGCCATGGCTTCGGTCAGGGCCGGGGTGAACCCTTCCAGATTTCCCCCGCCCCGCATGTCCACCACTTCGACCTCAGGCAGGCTTCCGCCCATGCGGTCCGGGAGCTCCATCAACTGGAAGCGTCCCTCCAGGGCGTTGACCATGGATTCCAGATCCGGAGTGGCGGACCCCAGCATCACCACCGCCCTGGATTCCCTGGCCCGGACCAGGGCGGCATGGCGGGCGTGGTAACGCGGTTTTTCATCCTGTTTGAAGGAGGTTTCATGTTCCTCGTCAACGATAATGACCCCCAGATCCCTGACCGGAGCGAACAGGGCGGACCGCGGTCCCACCACCACCTCGATCTCGCCGCGGGCGGCCATTTCATGCACGCGGCAGCGCTGGCCGGCCGAAAGTCCGCTGTGAATCGCGGCCACACGGTCGCCGAACCGGGCGGAGATCCGGGCCAGGGTTTGCGGGGTCAGGGCAATTTCCGGCAGAAGATAGATCGCCCCACGGCCGGCATCCAACGCCTGGGAGATGAGGTTGAGATAGACCTCGGTCTTGCCGCTGCCGGTCACCCCATGCAGCAAAAAAGCTCCAAAAACCCCGTCATCCAGGACCTTGGACGCAGCCTCCACCGCCCTTTGTTGCGCTGGGGTCAAGGTGATGTTCTCGGGATCAACCACGGGATATTCGGGTTGGGGGGTTCCGGATCCTCCCTTCCGGGCGCGTGTCCCGGGAGAAGGCGGATGAAAGAGGGGCACAACTTCACCCAAAGGAAGGGCGTAATAGGAGGCCAACCAGCGGGCCAACCCCAGACGATCGGCGGTGACCCGGTATTCGGGTGGCAAACAACGGATGACATCGCGCAGCTTGACCCCGTCTATTTCCCGGATGTCGGCAGCCAGTTCGGAGACACCCACCACCATCCCGATGACTTCACGCCGCCGGCCAAAGGGCACCACGACCAGGTCCCCCATCCGGATTTCAGGCAGGGACTCCCCTTCCGCTTCAGGCTGCCGCGGGAACCGATAGGAAAACACCTGCGCCAGGGGCACGGGCAGAACAATTTCAACCAACTGACACAAGGAAGCCTCAAACCCCATGCGGAAATAAACGGTGGCCGGCTGAAAGGCCGGATCATCCAGGGGCGGATTCTACAGTGCCCGGATCACAGCGTCCATGTCGGAGAGGGATTGATTTGGCTAATCGCTGGGAACCCCGAGCAGTTCCAGAACGGCGTCGATGACCTTTTGGGGACTGAAGGGTTTGGTGATGTAGGCATCCGCTCCGGCCTCAAGGCCGGCGGCCCGGTCCTTTTTCCCGACCAGAGCCGTCAGCAGGATGACGGGGGTCGCGGAAGTGCGCTTATCCTCTTTCAGGGCCCGGCAGGTTTCCACTCCACCCTGGCCCGGCATCATGACATCCAGGATGATCAGGTCCGGAGCGGTTTCCACCGCCAGCTTGAAGGCCTCTTCCCCGTCCAGGGCGGAGACGACCAGGAACCCTTCGGCGTGAAGACTGAAATCGAGGATATTGCGGATGTTGTGTTCGTCGTCGGCTATCAGAACCTTGTACAAGGCCGATCCTCTCGTTGTGCGTTGTTTCAAACTTCGGCGAGCTCAGGCGCGCCGCGGTCAATGGCCAGACGATTGAGGTCGGCGGTAAAACCTTCCTTGGCCTGAAGATCAACGATGCGCCGGCGGCGCGCTTCGGTTTCAGCCAGGAAGACATCCGCCATGCGCGGACAGAACTCCCGCCCGATGCCGCCCCGGATCACGTTCAAGGCCTCGTCCAAATCCATTGCCGGACGCCAGGGGCGAGGGCTCAAAAGTGATGAAAGCGTGTCGGCCAGCCTGATCAGGCGCGAACCCAGGGGAATCGCCTCTCCGGCCAGACCCACCGGATAACCGGTTCCGTCGAAGTTTTCATGATGGTGCAGGATGAGCTGCCTGACCTTGGCGTTCAACTCGAGTGATTCCAGGATACCCAGACCCGCGTCCACGTGTTTTTCCACATGGTGCCGTTCCTCTTCATTCAGCCTGCCCGGCTTGCTCAGCACATTGGCGGGTACCGTGTCCAGGCCTACATCGTAGAACTGCAGCGAGAAGGCCAGGTGCTCCAGTTCGTCACCAGGCAGCATGACATTGCGGGCCGACGCGAGACAGATTTCCTGACAGACTTCCAACAGGCTTTCGTGACGCATGTGCCCGACCGCGGTGGTGGAACGCAGGGTATCGCGGATAGCCTCGAAATCGCGCGCGCCGTCCTGCCAGTTTTCGTACCGGGTCAGCAGGCGCGTCAGACGCGGCGCCAGCGACTCCAGGAAAACCTGATCGTCCGTGTCCAGGACCGTGCCGTCGACCTTGTTGTTGACCGAAATAATCCCAACCAGTTCTTCGCCATCCATCAGGGGGACGCAGAGCAACGAAGGGGTCGAGTAGCGCGGCTCGTTCAATTCGCGGCGGAAGCGGATGTCGCTGGTCAAATCGTTCACCAACAGGGTCTCCCCGGACTCCCAGACCCGGCCCGCGAAACCCGCGCCCTTGCGCACCCGGGCGCTTTGAACCACCGATTCCGGCAGGCCGATGGCCGCGCGGATCGTCAGGTGATCCCCGCCGGGCTCGGGCACCATCAGGGTGGCCACCTGGATTCCCAGACTCTCGCTGACCCAGTGCATCAACCGCTGCACGAACTCGCCGGCTTCAAAAGGCAGGCTTGTCAGCGAAACAGGGTCGGCCGGCTGCAGAACCGCCGGGCGGCGAGGCAACAGGACGGTGATCCTCGTGCCCTGAGGCATGACGTTTTCCGCCCAGATCCTGCCGTCGTGGTGGACAACGATATCCTTGCAGATGGCCAGACCGACTCCCTGTCCATTGTGCCGCCGCGTAGCGGAGGAATCGACCTGGTAAAAACTCTCGAAGATGTCCCCCAGCTTGTCGGAGGGAATACCGATCCCTGAATCCTGGACGGTCAGGCAGACCGCGGTGCCTGTTTCCTGCAGTCCGACCCGCACTTCTCCCCCGTCCGGGGTGAACTTGAAGGCGTTGCCCACCAGATGGGTCAGCATCTGCTGGATCAGGAGCGGATCCAAAGGCAATTGGATGACCTCGGCGGCGGATTCCAGCGTAAACCTGATGTTCATCTTGCGGGCGCGGCTGTTCCAGGAATCCTCCAGGTGCTTCACCAGGGAGACAAGGTCGGTTTCCACCTGCTTCAGGGAGGGGCGGCCGTTCTCCATTTGGCTCAGATCCAGGATATCGTTGATGATCCCCGTCAGCTTGACGCTCTCGTCGTGGATCACCTCCAGGAACTCGTCCAGGGATTCGGGAGCCATGGTGTCGAGATTTTTCTGCAGCAGTTCGGTGTAGGCGGATATGGAAGTCAGCGGGGTGCGCAGTTCATGGCTGACGTTGGCCACGAAATTCTTCTTCATGTCCGCCAGGCTGTTCAACTTTTCCGAAGCGGCGGAAAGATCGGCGTTTTTCCTGGCCAGATGATCGTAGACATCGGCGGACTCGATGGCGGTGGTGGCCTGGTGGGTCAGGAATTCGAGCTGCCTGATGGAGGACGGATCCGGCACCAGTCCCGCTGCCGGTTCGGCCAGGTCGAGATAACCCACCACATCGCCCGCGGCCGAAGCCAATGGGGCGATCAACCTTTGGCCGGCCTGCCACTTGCGGGAATCCTGCAAAAGATCGAGACAGTGTCCCGCATCCCCGCGGGTTGCCGCCGCGTCGATAAGGTAGCAGTTGGAGTACCGGCATTCCTCCCGGCACATTTCGTCATAGTCCGAAGGCATGATCTGGGCCCCGGCCAGATTGGCCCGCTCTTCCTGGGCGATGCCAGCGAAGGACCGGGCCTCGAAGGCCTTGGTGGTATGGGACCAGAGATACAGGATGACCCGCCGGAAACCGGTGACTTCCTCCACCGCTTTGGCAACCTTGTCGGCCAGTTCCGGCAAACTCCTGGTGGCGTTGATCCGGGCCGACACGGCCAGGATGTTTTCCAGGGTCCTGGTCCGGCCGCGCAGGACTTCGGCTTTGACCTCCAGCCGTCGGCGGCCGGCCTTGATCCGCAACCACATCATGGCCGCCCACACGCCCACCGCCGTTACGGCCACCAACAGCACAACCACAGTCGCCGGAACCGATACGGCGGCGACCACACCCGTGAAGGGGGCGGCCGACGTTCCGATGGCGGCGGTCATCAACATATCCGTCTACCTCAACGCGATCCCGAACGGATTTCCAGCATACGGGAAACCCTGGCCAGCAGTTTGGCGATGACAAACGGTTTTCTCATGAAGAGGTTGGCGCCCGCGTCCTTCATCCTTTGGCGTGTTTCATCATCCGACATGGCCGAAAGGGCGACGACGATGGTCTCGGAGTAGCTTTTATTCCGCCGGATGAGACGCGTGGCATCCACCCCGTCCAGCTTCGGCATCATGATGTCCATGATCACCACGTCCGGACGGAAAGTTGCCATCTTGTTCATACAGTCGATGCCGTCGGAGGCATTGGCTACCTCGTATCCCTCTTGTTCAAACATCTGGGCGAGCAGGGTCGAGATGGGCTTTTCGTCATCCACCACCAGAACCCTCGGAAAATCATTCATTGCCTCTCCTCAAACACCGGAACCGAGGGGTCCGGCGATCGCGGGGACGTCGTTCAAAACGTCCTTGTTGTGCAGAACCCGGATGAACTCCATCAGGTCAGGAGGTCGGATCACCGGTAGCATCGTCCGGAGTTTCCCGGTTCACAATGATAGCGACCATTTCCGGCTTGTTGTCCGCGGACCGTCTCTCCTGGACAACCACGCTGTGGGGCTTGGTTTTTCCATACCGTTTCAATTCGACCAGGGTGTCGCTCAATTCAGCCGGATGTCCAAACCGGCCCCGGCAGTCACAAACCATGGCCAGGGTCAGGGAGATCAACGGGAAGCGTTCCACCTGGCCGTTGCGGCTCTCGATTTCCAGGTAGCCGTTCTTGAAGTCTTCATCATCATGGAGATCCGTCTTGCCCTCGTCGAACTCCCGGATGATGCGATGCGCCAAACGCTCGGTATCTTTTGAATTGGCCACGACCACAAAATCGTCGCCGCCTACATGGCCCACGAATTCACGGCCCGAACCGTATTTCTGGGTGATGCCCACCAGGACACCGGCCAAAAATGAAATGGCCCGGTCTCCGCGGGAATACCCGTACTTGTCGTTGAAGCTCTTGAAGCGGTCCATGTCGATGTACATGAATCCGAATTCCTGGTCGTGGTCGATGCGGTTCTGGATTTCCCGGTCGATCGCCCGGTTGCCCGGCAGGCCCGTCAGTGGGTTGGCCTCACGTTCCCTGCGTGTGGCCTCCAGCAGATTGCTGACCCTCAGCAAAAGTTCTTCGTGGTTAAACGGTTTGACGATGAAATCGTTCGCTCCCCCGGCCAGACCCTTGACCTTGTCCTGTTCCTCGCCTTTGGCGGTCAGCAGGATCACCGGCAGCCTGGCGGTCTCGAATCCGGCGCGAATGATCTCCAGAACTGCGAAGCCATCCATGCGGGGCATCATGACATCCAACAAAACAAGATCGGGCTGAAAGCTGGCCACGGCCTTCCAGGCCTCTTCCCCGTCTTCAGCCATATGGACTTCGAATCCTTCTTCTTCCAGCAGAAACTGCAGGATTCGCCTGATATGAGGCTCGTCGTCCGCTATCAAAATGCGCGCTTTCGCGGTCATATCCACCTTCTTGGTCGTAACAGGGCACACCCTCCCACCATGATTCTGATCTTTTATCGGCAGGTATCAGGTAAACCGTACGGCTATTTTTAGTTGGATGGATCAGCGCCAGGACGCGAGGGGTTTGCGGGGAAAACTGTCCAGATCCAGGCCGTCGCGGCGTCCGGCGGCAAAATGACACCAGCCGGCATAGGCGATCATGGCCGCGTTATCGGTGCAGTACACAGGCTCTGGGGGCACAAAATGGAGTTTCCTGGCAGCCGCTTCTTCAGCCACCCTCTCTCGCAAGCGGCCGTTGGCCGAAACTCCCCCGGCCAGGTACACGGCCGGAACATGTTTGCGCCGGGCGGCCCGGAACAATTTGTGGCAAAGCGAATCCACGATGGCTTCCTGCACCTCGTAGCTGACGTCGGCCACCGTTTGATCCGACAGGGGCCTGGGCAGATCATCGACGACCACCCGAACCGCAGTTTTGAGCCCGCTGAAACTGAAAACCGTCCGGGGATCGTTTTTCAGGGGTCGCGGAAACTTGAACCGGCCAGAATTTCCATCGCGGGCCATGCGATCGATCTGGGGACCGCCCGGATAGGGCAGACCCAGGAGTTTGGCGGTTTTGTCGAAGGCTTCCCCGGCTGCGTCGTCAAGGGTGCCGCCCAGCAGTTCGTACCGGCCGACTTCCGGCATGTAGATCAACTCGGTATGCCCGCCCGACACCACCAGGACCACCGCGGGCAGAACCATGTCGGCTGTCAGGGCGTTGGCCAGGATATGGCCCTCGATGTGATGGATCCCCACCAGGGGCAAATCCGCCGCCATGCTCAGGGCCTTGCCGGTGGAAAGGCCCACCAGCAGGGCGCCGATCAGCCCGGGCCCCGCGGTGACCGCCACGCCGTCCAGATCCTTCAGGGTGAGTTTCTGCCGCTCGAGCAGGTAATCCACCAACGGCAACAGGTTGACCAGATGGGCGCGGCTCGCCAATTCGGGAACCACACCGCCGAAATGGTCATGCAGGTCCACCTGGGAGGAGACCAGGTTTTCCGCCACCCCGGAATCGCTGTCATACAGGGCCACGCTCGTATCGTCGCAGGAGGTTTCGATGCCCAGGATCTTCATGGTGACGGTTCCACTATGGTGACGCTTCCGGATTGACGGGCCAGATCTTTTCTCTCAATTCGGCGCTGGCGCTGGCTTCTTTTTCCATCTCCTCGAACACCGGGCCGATGGCCGCCGCGATCTCCCTGACCAGAACGGACCGGTTGCCGCGCCCGCGGGCGGCCACGGTACCGGCCTGACCGTGAATGTAGGCCCCGAGAAGGGCCGCATCCAGAGCTGTCATGCCCTGGGCCAAAAGGCCGCCCAGCAAACCGGTCAGCACGTCTCCGCTCCCACCCTTCGCCAGGGCGTCGTCGCCGGTGGGATTGATGAAAATCCTCCCGTCGGGGGCTCCAATTACCGAAGGCGATCCTTTCAGCATCAGCACCACATTCCATTTCGACGCCAAATCCCCCACCAGATGCAGGCGGCGGCGTTCGATTTCTTCACTGCTCATTTTGATGATCCGGGAAAGCTCTCCCGCGTGGGGAGTGAGGATCACCTGGTCAGAACCGAATACAGGCTGGAGGCCGCGGCGAGCGATGGCGCCCAGGGCATCCGCATCAGCCACCACGGGCAGATCCTGATTCGCCAGAAGTTCCACCACCCATTCATCGGTGGCGGGATCGGCCCCCAGGCCCGGGCCGATGGCCAGGGCCTGTTTGTTGGCCAGGAGATCGTCCAGCGCAGGAGCCATCAACTGAGCGATGGTTCCGGTGGGTGTTTCGGCCAGGGCGCGTGTCACCGCTTCGGGAAGGATCACCCTGGTGGAAGTCTCAAGACACGACGGAACCGCCATCGCCACCAGGCCGACTCCGGAGCGCAGGGCACCCAGTCCCGCCAGGTGAGCGGCGCCACCGTAGGCCCGCGAACCGGCCATTACCAGCAGACGCCCGCAGTGGTACTTGTGAACCGTTCCGGGGCGCGGCGCCAGCAGGGCCAGATAATCCTGGCGCTGCAGCCAGTGCAGATCACCCGTGTACCGCCGGCAGGCGTCCTCGGAAAAACCGATGTCCGCCACCTCGATGTCGCCGGCAAAATCCCTGCCCGGAGCGAGCAACAGGCCCAGTTTGGGTAAACCCATGGTTACGGTCATATCGGCGGCGACAGCCACGGGATTCACCAGGCCGTCGTTGCCCGATACCCCCGAGGGAATATCCACCGCCAGACAGGGCAGTCCCGCATCGTTGACGGCACGGATCAAATCGGCGTGCGGCTCCCGCAGGGGCAATTTGATACCCGTCCCGAAAATTGCATCCACCACCACATCCGCATCTTCGGCCAGTTCGATGAAGGTATCGGCCCAGCGTTCGGCATCCGGCATGACCATCCGAACACCTTCCGGCAACCGGCCGAAGTTCAGCAATGCGGAGGAACTGAGCCCGCTCGGCTGGTCCAGAAGCATCACCGTGACGGAGCACTGTTCGGCCGCCGCCAATCGAGCCACAACCAAGCCGTCGCCCGCGTTGTTGCCCTTGCCGCAGATGATCAAAACGCCGGGGCCATGATCGTGGTCGCAGGAACCGTGATCATGGTCATGACCGTCATGCTCGCCGCCCCCGTTTTCCGCCAGAAAATCCAGCAACGCCTCGGTCAGGGCGTGCCCCGCGCGCTCCATCAACTTTTCTCCGGGGATTCCCCCGGCGATGGTTTCGGCATCAATGGCCGCCATCTGTCCGGCCGTGCAAACCCGCATCTCAGGTTTCCTTTCCCTGGTGGTCCGATCCGTTCAGTTGATCCAGGACATCCAGAAGCTGGAGAAGATCGTCTACCACAAAATCCGGCTCCGTGGGATCGCTCTCGACCTTGTCGGCGTACTTGGAATACTGATCGCCGTATCTGGCGTAAACCGTGTGCAGCCCGGCGTTTTGCCCGCCCAGGATGTCCCGTTCCTTCCAGTCCCCAATGACGACCGCGCGTTCGGCGGCCACATCCAGTCTGTCCAGCGCCATCAGGAAACCGGTGGGATCGGGTTTGTGACTGCCCGTGTCATCGAAGGTGAGAACCACGTCGAAAGTATGCTGCAGACCCACCGCCGTCAGGCGCATCCAGGCTTCGAACCCCGGAGCGTCGCTGACCACCGCCAGTTTATATCCGGCCTTGAGCAGGCGATTGATCACGAGTTTGGCGTGGGGATAAGTGACCAGCGATCCTTCCCTGCCGCGCCGGTAGGCCACCACCGCCGCGGCCAGCATGCGGTAGTCCACCTTGCCGACGGTCTGCTCCAGGAAGATGTTGAAAACCCGCTGGTGTTCGATGCCCTCTTTCCTGTAGATGGCGAAGATCTGCTCGGTCGCCTCCTCGCGCGACAGCGGCAGCCCCACGTCGATCATGGCGTCGACCGCCGCGGTGATGGAATTTTCCTTGGCCTTCATGAAATCGGTCAGGGTATTGTCGAGATCAAAGATCACGGCCTGGATATGGCGCTTGTCATGCTGCGGCACGGCGGTCCCTTTCATTGGTCGACCCGTTGTTGGATACTAACCCTTTTTGCGGCCGCTTGCCCAGCGGCCTGTTGACCAATCTTCGGTTGATCCCTGGCGATCGATCCCCGATCTTGGAGCACATGAACAATTTGAATCAATATAACGGCGAAAACCTCCAGGAACCCCAGGTACCACGGAGTTTGTGGGAAACCTGGAGCCCGGGCCGCATCATGGGTCTGGCCACCCTGCTGATGGCCGGCAACTTCTTCTTCCAGATCCTGTTCTACATGGTCCGGGCGGACCTGTTCGTGCCCGTGCTGGCCGGAGCGGTGGCCGGAGTCCTGTTGCCCGTGTACCTGATGGCCCGCCGGTGGGGTTTTCCCCTGCGCAGCGATTTCAGCCTGACCGTCCCCCATCCCATCATCCTGGCGGCCTCCGCGCTGCTGGCGATCTGCTCCCTGGTCCCCACTTCGTTACTGGCCGAACTGTCCCTGCGCATGCACCCGGTCAATTCCCAGTGGGAGAGTTTTTTCAGGGATAACCTGCCCACGACAAGCCTCGGAGTCGTATTGGCCGTTTTCTCTGTCGTGATCGTGGCGCCGCTCGCCGAGGAAATCATTTTCAGGGGTCTGCTCCATCGCCTGGCCTCGTCCATGTGGGGCGCTGTCCCCGCGGCGCTGATATCAGCCCTGGTGTTCGGGATCGTTCACGGGGAGCCCTGGTTCCTGTTCGGCCTAGTCGGCGTGGGACTGATGCTGGCCTTCATCTACGAAGTCACCCGGTCGGTGACGGCCTGCTGGGTGGCCCACGCGGTGCACAATTCCATTTCCCTGTGGGCGATGCTCAATACCGAAGGAAGTCTGGCGGAGCCCCAGACCATCACCATGCAGGATTGGGGCCTGGCGGCCGTGTCGCTCCTGGGCATGGCGCTGGTGGGACGCTTTTTGCTGAGGTTTGGGAAACAGACTACTTGACGGATTCGCGCAGGCTCTTGCCCAGACTGATTTCCCCGTTGTCGATGCGAATGCTGAATCCGCAGTCCGGGTTATGACAAACCCAGGCCTTGTAGCGGATGGGGGCTCCATCGCGACCGTAGTCGGACAGGGGCAGCAGGAGGCCGTCGTTACACTTTTTGCAGTCAGGAAAATCCATGATCAACTCCCGGGCTCGCACGTCCACACCACGTCGCATCTCGGTCCATCTTTAAATCCTAGCAAATTCGTAGGTAAAATCAACCTCAATCCCCGGAAACAAGCCGATTATCCAACTCATATTCACCTTGAACATTCTGAGCCAATGGTTGGCAAGGAATCCTCCATTCCACTATTTTGGGAAGGGGGGAATCATGATTAAAAAAAATTTTATCAAGTCATTTCCTTTCCTGACTTCGGGTTCCATTTGCCGTATTGGTTTGGTTATTATTTCATTCCTTCTCGCCGGGATGGCCGCCGCCGAACAGGCCCGGTTGACCGAATTCGACACCGGGCTGCGCCTTCTTGTCCTGCCACAACCCGACAAGCCCCTGGCCCAGGTCGATGTGTACCTCTCTCTTCGCGGCGCGGCGCAAAATGGAGGAATGGCGCATCTGATAGAACACCTCATGTTTCGGTCTTCGGAAAACTGTCCGGCCGGCAGCCTCCGTGACTCCCTCCAATTGCTGACAACCTACAACAACGCATTCACAACACCACGCAACATTCACACGCAATCCCGCTGCCTGCCACGACTGCTGCCCCGCCTGTTGGTGGCCGAAGCGGAGAGGTTCGGACGCCTCCAACCCGACCAGGCCGATCTTGAACACGAAAAGAAACGAATACTCGGTGAACACGACTTCCGCACCGAGACAGACACCGGAATGGCCCTCAATCTCCGGGTCATCGGCTTGGCCTATGGGGATAATGCCGCCGGAGATCCACTGCTGGGGTCACCTGAAACCATTCGGGCAATGGTTTTGGCCGATGTCGATACGTTTATTTCCCGATGGATCCGTCCGGATCACACGGTTGTCCTGGTCAGCGGTCCTGTGGAACCCGACAGCGTCTTGGCCGCGGTAGCAGCCACTTTCGGAATGATCCCGCCTGCGGGCGCCCAACCTTTTGGGAGAGAACCTCCCCCGCCTACTTATCCCCGCAGCTTTGTCACCCGTTCCGATGACTTCGAAGACCATCTGGCGGTGGGCTTCCGGCTTCCATACGGAACTCCCGAAGAAGCCACCATTGTCCATCTGGCCGAGACCATCATGGAGCAGGAAAACGGAAACCCGACCCTGTGGATATTTGATGATGAGGCGGTGCTGATCGTTCACGTTAAGGGCCGATGGAGTACAAACCGGACTGATCAGGTGGCCGCGAACAAGGCCAGCGAACAGTTCTATGACGAGGTCAGGACGGTATACCACCGAGTGCGCGACAGCTGGTTTTTCGAGCGCAACCGTAAAGCCCATGTAAATGAATTGCGGGAAAGGTTGTCACGGCCTCACCTGAGGGCTGCCTGGCGGGCCCAGAGTCTGGCGGATGACAGGGACCTGCCGGAACCGGACCTGATGGCAACCATGGTCGACTCCCTTGATCATGAAAAGATCAGGAAATTTTTCGCAGAACAGTTCACGGCCTCTCGGGCCTACATGGCATTTGCCGCGGGCCGTCCCCCCAAGGACACCTATTTGTTCCTCTGGAACCGATTCCTGCGGTTAAATATCAATCCCTATCTGATTGACTACGCGGAAACCGCGGGACTCGGGGTTGCCGATATAGAACCCGTTCTTTCTGAGGCCGAAAACCTGTGCCGTATGGAAACCTTGGTGCTGTCCAATGGAATCCCTGTCCACATCAAGGTTCTGCCAGAGGCGGATAAGGTTTACATCGGAGGGGTCCGGACCTTTTCCGCCCTCTCCGAAGAAGCCCGCAGTCGCTCTCCCGGACGCCTGATCGTATACCGGTACCTGGCCAACGCGGGTTATGACTTCAAGGGCAGCCGTATGGATCCAAAAGGTGAGGGGCCGGGGTGGGATACCTGGATTGAGACGACGGTGAATTCCCTGACAATCACCGCTCATGGCCCCGCGGAACAATTCGGGAATATAACTGCCGCGATGCACAAGCGAATGGACGTGGACCACCTCAATCCCTTTGCTTATACCTGGTTGGTGGATGAACGCCAGAAACTGGTCAAGAATTACATTAATTTCCCTGCACTCAAATCCTATTCCTGGCTGATGGAAACGGTTTTCGGACCGGACCACCCCCTTTCCGGGTGGCTTTGTCCCGATAAAGAAGCCATCGCTGACTGGTCGGTCAAAGGGGCCAACAAGCTTCACCGCAAATTGTGCCGAACAGGCAATTTTCAAATCGTGGTCACGGGCGATATCGACCGCGAAACAATGCGGGAAATCCTTGAGGACGACTTCGGTAGGCTCAGCAAGGCCGAGCCCGGGTTCCATCCCGCCGCCCGGGAACAGGAATTCGACGTCGCGGGTCATGTGGTGCACGACAGCACCTCCACCGTTGCCGTCGTGGAGTTCATGTTCCCGCCGAGGCCGACCACGGTCAGCCCGCCGCTGGGTGTCATCGACCTTCTCGTGCTGGAACGCCTGTTCGAGAGGAGATTACAGGTAGAGGTCCATCGCGCGGACCTCGATTCCGTGAGTGTGGCAGTCATGATCCAGTCCCTTGGAGCTGCCGCCCTTCCCCGGATCCAAATAATCAACCGACCCGGAGACACAGCCAGGATCATTGAATTGGTCTGGGAAGTGACTGCTCGTATCGGGGATGAAGCGCCCACCCCTGCAGAGGTATCCCTCGCGCGTCTCCAGTTGTTGGGAGCCTTTCTCGAAAACCTTCATGACCCGGTGGAATCCAGAAATATGCTCCTGGGATTCGGATTGTTCGGAGAGATACCAGACAACCCCCTGGCTCAATTATGCCGGCGGAAGTACGGGGTTTTGGCGCAGCAGGCGGGGCGCCTGTTCCCACATGAACAATACGCCTGGACGGTCACCGGGGACACCACCCTGACAGCCATCAGGGAAATCGTTTCGGCCACCCGTTGATAAAGTGGGTTTAGGGATTTGCACCATCAGTTGGGAGGAAAGTCGCCAAGGCCGATTCAGGTGGTGATGAATTCCCGCAAATCCGAACCAAGAATGCTTTCGAGCTCCTGGAATTCCTCTTCCCCTGTTTCAACGAAGAGAAACCCGAAAATCCCAAATTCCCGATGGTCGATTTTTCGCAATTCCAGCGGCTTCGTGAATTTTTCCAGAAGGCGGGCATGATCGAAATCCAGGATCCGCTCAGGTTCGAACCCGGTGGAATTGTCCAGAACGACAATGCTGAAATTCGCTCCGGCTTTGTCGGCCAGGATTCGGGTCCAGTCGGGACGCTCGCCGCGCAGAAAGTACAGGTAGGGGTTGAAACCGAAAGCGTACATGGTCAGGTCGGCAGTGGTGCACCAGCCCCCGAAGCGCAGCGGATTGATTTCGATGGGTACCAGGTTTCCCTCCGGGGAGAGGCGAAGCTCCACGTGGACCGGGAAATTTTTCACTCCGGACAGCCGGCCGATCTCATCCAGAAACCGGATGCACCGATCCAGGTTATTTTCTATGATCCGTTTCGAAGTGGTGTAGATGCGGTCGCTGACGTCATCCTCCGAGGAAAAAACGTGTTTCAGGATGTTCAGGATTACGGGGCTGCCTTCCGCGTCGAAATAGGCGTCCAGGGCGAATTCTTCACCCTCCACGAATTCCTCGATCAGAAAGGATTTGGTATCCAGAACCTGTTCCGGATAGAGCTCTGATTGAGAACCCAATTCCCGATCCAGCGATTCCAGTGCGGCCGTCCAGTCGGACACGGTATTGATCTTGTGCACGCCCAGGCTGAAGAAGCCCACATTCGGTTTCAGGATGACAGGCAGGGGCAACGCGCCAGGGTCGACCGCGACCAGGTCGGCGGCGGCCACCTCCCGATAGAAAAAATCGGGAAAGAGGGATCTGGTCAGTTTGCGGAACCGGGCCTTGTCCTTGAACAGTTCGACTTTCTCCGGCAGGCCTGTAAACGCCAGGTTGTCCGCGATCCAGCCCAGGGCATTCTCCGAGTTGGTGTACAACTTCAGGTCGCCGCTGAGATGTGCGGCGCGGCATGAGGCGAGGGCCGCGTCCTCGTCCAGCACATGAGGTGCCGGTGTCAGGCCCAGCTTGCGGGCGGCTTCGGTTATTACCACGGGTAGCGCGCTGTCCGCGATGGTGGTGTGCAGGAAGCTCGAGACATAGGGTCGGTCAAGGAGGATCATGTCTTTTGAGGTTTCTTCCGCGCCGCCGGAAACAAAATATTATTCAAAATCAACCGATACCCGGGCGAGGTCGGGTAAAGATCCAGATCCGTCGGCGGATCCCCCACCCTATGCTGATAATCCTCCGGATCGTGCCCGCCAAGGAAAGTCCAGGTACCCATCCCCCGCTTCCCATGGATGTACTTGACCTCTTCCGTTCCCTCGACCGCGCCAAGCACCGTCACCGACCTCTTCAAATGCCTCCGCCCATACCCCGTTGTCTGCCCCAAAAACCCATTGACCACGTTGACATGATTCTGTGTAAGCATGGCCGGCACCGGATCGTACTTGGCCGCAAAGGCGAACAGCGTGAAGTAGTCGGCCATCGCGCCGCGCATCATGGCGTAGTTGCTCGTGTCCAGATCGGAGAACTCGTAGACCATGGGATTGGTCATCAATTTAAAATCCCGAAACGCGAAAGTCTGGTCGAAGTCGGCCTGGGTCTTGTAGGTCGGATCATAGGGCGTGTTATCGAAGGGCGCCGGTACGATATCGGTGTGCAGCCAGGCCAGAGCGATGTCGATGGTGTCGGTCGCCGAGCACATGGCGAACAGGAATCCGCCGCCTTCAACGTATTTCTGGATCGTTGAAGCAACCGCGTGTTTCAACTGCCACACGTTTTCGTAACCGAGTTCGCGTGCCAGTTCCTCGTGAAAATGTTTCTGTTCCAGATACCAGGGCTCCAGCCCGAAATTCGCATAGAATTTCCCGTACTGGCCGGTGAAATCCTCGTGGTGCAGATGCAGCCAGTCATAATCGTTCAACCGGCCCGACAGAACATCCACGTCATAAACGATTTCATAGGGCACCTCGGCATAGGTCAGCGCCAGGGTAACCGCATCGTCCCACGGTTGCTTGTGCGGCGGGCTGTAGACCGCGATGCGGGGTGGCTTTTCCAGCAGGACTTCGTCCATGTTTTCCTGGGCCACGGTCGCCCTGATCCGGGCCACTTCAGTATCACCGATCTCCTCGAAACTGACCCCCAGCAGCCGCGCGTCCAGACGTACCCGGTTGTTGTCCTTTATCAGGAAACTCCCGCCGCGGTAATTGAGCAGCCAGTTCACTTTTTCTTCCGCCTGCAGGCTGTGGAAGGCCACCCCGTAGGCCCGCAGATGGTTGGCCTGGGTCAAATCCATGGGCACCAGCAGATACCGCTCGGCCAGCGCGCTGCCCGAGGACAAAAAAGTTACCGCGGCAAAAAACAGGAACAGGAATCGGGTCATGGCAAAGCCCTCAATTCGTCACGTACATCATCAATGAACAGATACTCGGGATACTGGGCCAAAAGGCGCTCCAAAGCCCGGCGCGCCTCTTCCGGACGGCCGGCTGCCTGAAGAATACTCCCCCGCATCTCCAGGGCCCGCGCCGGATATCGCCCGTCGGGATGGTCGGCGATCACCCGGTCCAACTGGGCCAGGGCTTCATTGGTCCGGCCACCGTCCCTATACAAGGTCGCGAGTTCGAACCGGGCCCGTTCCAGCAGATGTTGCGGCTCTTCAAGATCCAACAGCAGAGTGGCTTCGGCAATGAACTCTTCCAGCGCGGCGGTCCGCTTGGCGGGTTTGGCGGTCAGATCGAAATAAACGCTTCCCGAATAAAGGGTCAGGATGGTCGGACCGCCACTGGGATTGTCCATTTCCTCGGCGATGGCCAGGCCCAGATCCAAAGCGTCGTTGGCGTAGGGGGCTCCCGGATTGTCCATCGCCACGACGGCAAAACGATCGCGCGAGGTGGCGAAGTGCCCCTGGGCCAGATCGAGCCGGGCCAGATGGAAGTGGGCGTGCCCCGCGGCCTGCCTGAACTGGGGATCGCGGCCAAGGCTGTCCAGGACAATCCGGCCGCGGGAGGTGTCGCCGGCGGCCAGGTAGCATTCCCCCAGGGTCAGGCGCACCAGGGCCACCCCGTTGGTCGGCAGATTCAGGTTCAAAAGCAGACGCTCCAACCGGCGGGCCGCCAATTCCGGTTCGAGCAGGACATCGCGCGTATAGGCCGCCAACCTGATCTGCGAGGAATACAGGTATTCGCTGGTGGGGTGAACTTCGCGCACCAGGGCAAGCAACTCACCGAACCGGTCCGCCGCCTGACGGGGATCGGGTCCCAGGGCGCCCACGCCCAGGGCAATTTCGCAGACATGGGCCAGCTGGTCGGCCGCCCGCTGCCTCAAAATCAGATCCCGGTTTACGGGCCCCGCCATTTTTTCCAGAACCACCAGGAGATAATCCACCGAGGGCTGGACCTGATCCGTACCCTCCATCAGTTCGAGCTCCCTGACCAGCAGAATGGTATTCTGAAGCAGCGCCATGATGGACCGCCGGCCCACGAACTGGGGTTCGACCAGGGCAAGCGCCCCATCCACATCCCCTGACGCCACCATCAGGTTGGCCGCCAGCAGGGCTTCAGCCCCCTGGGCTCCCGGTTCCCCGGACCGATCCTTCAGACGTTCCAAAAACTCCCCGTGCAGGGCCGCGTTGTAGGGGCCTTCCAGAAGCTCGATCCTCAGCAGGGAAATATTAAACGGGTTGGACCGCAGTTCGGCGGCCACTTCATCGGCGGCTTCCAGTTGCCGGTCCAACAGCAACAGACTGACGGCGCGTTGCCTGCCCAAAAGGCGCACCTCAACCAGCATGACGCGCATCGTATCGATAAGCGTCACCGCCATGCCATGCTGTCCGGCTTTCTGCAACAGGTCCACCCCCACCATGGTCGCGCTGCGTCCGTTGGGGTTGGTGGCGATAAAACTGCCGATGGAATGCATGGCGCTGTCGGGCTGATCTACCGCCAGCTGGGATTCCGCCAGGGATCGCCACAACCCGGGATTGCGGGCCTGCCCTGCCAAAGCGTCGCGGCAAAGCCGGATGGCTTCAAGGTGGTCTTCCTTGAGCTGGGCCAGCTTGATTTTGCGCGTAACCAGTTCCCGCCTCAGGGCGCTGTGCTGCTCCAGGTCCTTGATCAACGATTCCGCCCTGCTGATACTGCCCAATACCAGAAGCCGATCGAGTTCAATCAGCCGCCGACGCAGATCGAGGATGGACTGGTGGTTCA
Source organism: Candidatus Krumholzibacteriia bacterium (assembly GCA_030592845.1). GTDB lineage: Bacteria > Krumholzibacteriota > Krumholzibacteriia > LZORAL124-64-63 > LZORAL124-64-63 > JAGLCY01. The sequence goes on from JAUVII010000016.1 coordinate 20,997, forward strand.
TGGGCGCGGGCCGCTGTTTCAGATCCTTCGGGATCTCCAACCGGTCGGTGGGTTCCTGTTGTTGGGAACGCCCGCGAGGATCATTGGGTGATTGCGCGGCGGCAAACTCAGCCGGGCAAACAAAAAGAACCACGAGAAGGAACAGGATCCTGGAATATCTCACGGCGTATCCTCCAGGCGCCGCAGGGAATCCAACGCGGTAAAATATCGTCGCACCAGGTCGCGGTATTCCAGTGGCGCTTTTTCCAGGGGTTGATAGCGCAGCATGAAGGGCTGTTCCCCGGCCTCCCCGCCATCGCCATCGTTGCCGTCCTGAAGATCGAAAAGACGGGTCGCCGTCCGGCTCTCCCGCCGGGTGGTGTAATCGCGCCGGCGCACCGAGTTCCGGGCATCCAGCATGCGGCTCAGAATCCGCTCCTGCCTTTGGAGGGTTTCTTCACTGACCAGACCGTCATCCAGGTCCTGGCTCAGGGTTTCCATATCCAGACCCAGTTGACCAAGATCCCCCAGAACCCGTTCTCCCTCGGGCCGGTCGGCCCGGTGCTGTTCTTCCGCCAACTCACCCATGCGTCCGGCCAGGCCCGCCTGTTCTTCCCCCAGCCGCTTCATTTGCGACCGCAACTGCTGGCTCATTCCCCGGTCGGCGAGCATGCGCCGCAGTTCCTCGGTCGTTCCGTTCAGCCCGGCCTGTTCCTTGGCCATCTGCTTGAGTTGCTCACTCATCGAAGGCATGGGGCTGCCACTGGAGCTGCTGCTGCCCCCGGACATCTGGGCTTCGGTCAACAGGCTGATCACCAGCCGGTTGGAGGACGCCAGGCTTTCCCGGGCATGGATCCGGGCGATCCGGGAACGGTTATCCTCCATGGCCCGCAGACTGCGGCCCATTTCCTCGATCAAGTCATCCAGCTTTTTGAGCAGTTTCATGATGCGATTGGGGGCTTCATCCATCAACTGGGACAGATTTTCCCGCACACCCACGGTCGCCTTCTGCACCCGGTGCTGCGAACGGGTGAGATTCAGCGAGCGCAGGTCCTTCAGGTCAGGTGGAATCAGGGCGGCGATTTCCTCCTGCCGGGACGACAGGGCCAGCAGATCCGCCGCCAATCCCCGCAGCGAGGAGACCTGCTCCATTTTCATGGCCATCTGCATGGCTTCCTGGGACTGGACCATGACATGGTACAGGGCTCCCAGATCGCGCAGGGCCTGCTCCTGCATTTCGGCCGCCTTGCCGGGATCCATCTTCATCAGTTGCTCGGAGGCCTCGCTCATCTTGCTCTCACTCTGCTGATCTTCGAGTTTTTCGAGAGCTTCCTGGAGAGCGGTTTCCATCTTGTCGTCCTTGCCCGACTCCTGGTTCTCGGCGTTTTGTTCGCGCAGCTCTTCCAATGCTTGTTCCAGCTTTTCCTTCAGCTGCTCCAACTCCTTGGCCAAAGCTTCCTGACGGCGGGCCAGTTCTTCGGCCGAAGGGGTCTCTTCAGCGGACTTTTCCGCGGACTGTTCACCGGTCTCCCCCTGCTCACCCTGCTGGCTTTCCTGACCTTCCTTGCCCTCGGCATCCTGACCGTCTTCAGTGCTCTTTTGCTCCCCGGCGGCCTTCTCCTTTTCCAACTGACGGCTGAGATCCGCGAGTTCCTGCTGTTTCCGGATCATCTTTTCCAGCAGGGAGGTCAAGCCCTCCAGCTCCTGCTCCTCGGCCATGCGTTTCAGCATGGCCAGGGCCGCGTCCAGTTTGCGGGCCATGTCCTTCTGGTTCCGGGCCACTTCCTGCATGGCTCGCGCGACTTCGTCCGGAGAGACCTGCCCCGAGGCCTCGTCCATCTTGTCCAATAGATCGTTCAACCGCTCGCTTCCCGACTGGGACAGAAGTTCCGATACTTCGTCGGCTTTTTGCTGCTGGGTTTCGGACGTCAGCTGGCTGCCGGCCAGATGGTCCAACTCCTCCTGGAGTTCCCGGGCCACCCGGGCCAACTCTTCCTGGAGGGTCTTCTGACGCTCGATCGCCGCTTCCATCTCCTGCTGCCGGGCCCAGTCCGGCAGGGGGTTCTTCATCAGTTCACGCGTCAGGCGATCCAGATCGGAATCGAGCTCCCTGCTGCGGCGGCGCATTTCCTCCAGCTCGCTCCGGCGTTCGAGGCTGGATTCAGCCTGCGCGGTCAGCACATCGGCCACCGAAGGGAGCACCAGGCGAATCACGTGCGACCGGGAGCGGCCGGCGGGGCCGGGACGTTTGTTGTCCACCGCCTCCACCGCCAGTTCGAGAGCGTCGCCGGAGACGAGGTCCATATCCCCCGCCTGGATCTCCAACCGCAGGCGAACCCGCAATTCGGAAAGGCTGCCGGTTTGATCGCGCTGGCGCACGCGCAAGGGCCCCGCATCCGTTTTTACCGTAACCCAACCCGATCTCGCCTCAGGCCAGAACCGCCCCCTGCTCCAACCTTCGGAACCTCCGGGGACCTCGTTTTCAGAGCCCCCTCCCAGTTTAGCTTCGGAGCGAACCAACAGGTCCAGACCGGCCAATCCAAAATCATCCGCGGCTTCCAGTTCGAGGGTCAGTTCACCGGAGATGGGCAGAATGCCATCGTCATCCAATCGTTCCAGATGTACCGCGGGAACCGCATCCACCGCCGCGGCCACTTCGTACCGCAACGGCGTAAAATTGCGCAGTCCGAAATCGTCTTCAAGGTTCACCGAAAAAACCGTTGGTGTGGCGATCAGCAGGGTGCCGGTAATCGTCAGGGAATCCACCATGAGATCCAGCGTATCGCCGGGATCGGCCATCAGCCAGGCCCGTTCCAGCGGATGATTCACCGTACCGGACAGTTGGACGGAACTCCCGGCGGGAACTTCGAACCAGGTGGGAAGCCTGGCCATATCCCGCGCCGGCAACCGAGTGTAGGCCGGCGGCGTAACCCGCGCTGAAAGGCCGGTCACCAAAGGATGGTGCCGCACCTTAATGAGGCCCTCCGCCGTGACCATGGAACCGCGAACAAACCGCCAGAAAAAATCCTCCCGGACTTCGGGAATGAGGGCGGTCCATTTCCGGTAGGGAGCGGGGAGCCCTGGAGCCGCGACGAAGACACCTTCAGGACCGGTGTCCATGCGCCGCCACAGCCCGCTGCCCGTGCGAATCTCGCAAACCGCGGAATCGTTGCCGCCCGCGAAATCCAGGGCGGCCAGTTCGATGTCCCGACCCGCAATCACGAAATCTTCACCCGGCAGCCCGTAGAGCCCACCCACCGGTACGATGATCTTTTCGGGCCAGGGTTTGACCAAACGCCCCAGGCCCCGGCCCAGATCGCCGGCACTGGTGACGAACATCAGGATTCCCAGACACAATACGGCCACCAGGCCCAGACTCCAGGGCCGGATAAATGGTTGTACCAGGACCTGTCCGGGCTCGAGGGATTCCAGGATTTTATCGGCCCGCAAAAACAGCCGTCGGCGCAGTTCAACCCTGACCGGGTTATCCCCTTCCCACCGCGCGGGAATGCGCCCCGCCTCTTCCGCCGAAACCAGAACGTTGGCGAAATCCTCCTGCTGTTCCACAATCCGGACCAGGTCCCGTTTCCTGCGCCAGGGTCGCAAGGGCCGGATGAGGAAATCCCACCCCACCAGGATCAGAAGCAGCAACAGGGACAGCGACAGACCCCAGGCGATAAATCCCCCCGGGCCGGTTTCCGCACCCACCGCCCACGCCGCCAGCAACACCGCCGCTCCGGCGGCGGTCACCGTCTTCAACAGACCGTAACGCAGGGCGCGCAACCGGGTGCGGGCCAGGAGCCTCCCGAGTCGGGTCTGGAAGTCGGATTTCGGGGGCGCGGTTGCCATGTTGCTCAATTCCGGTTTCAAGGGCTAGGGATGGGTCAGTGCGTACATCAAAATGTTGACGGCCATCTTGGCGGCGGCCTCGCGAACCTCCGGCGGATCTCCATGCACGTCCGGGTCTTCAAGGCCGTCTCCTATATCCGAGGAATAGGAATAGAAGAGGACCATCCGCCCGTTCCTGAAAACGCCGTAACCGAGGGCGGGTTCCCCATCGTGCTGGTGGATTTTCGGCAGTCCCGGCAAATCATAAAACGAATGATAGATGGGATGGTTGCCTGAAACCGGTTCCAACTCGTTTTCAGGGTACAATTGCGCGACCATGGCGCGGAAGGACGGGTCCAGACCGTAGTTGTCGTCCGCGTATAAAAATCCCCCGCCGTCCAGGTAGCGGCGCAACTCCATCAGATCCTTTGCCTCCAGCGCTATGCGGCCATGGCCGGACACATACAGGAAGGGAAAACTGTACAGGTCTTCACTGTCCAGGGTAACGACGACCTCGGTTTCCGCCGTGGGAATGCCAGTCCTGGATCGAAACAGGGCCAGCCAGTTGGGCAGGCTGCTGGGGTCGCAGTACCAGTCTCCGCCGCCGTCATAGTGCAATCTGGCGAGGCGCACTTCGGGCTCCAACACAGTTCGGCCCGCCGCAGACCGGGGTATCACCGAAGTGATCACCAGAACGGTCATAACAAGACCGAGGGCCTTTTTCAAATCAAGCTGAAGGGTCATGGATGTTCGGAATCCCTTTCCTGAGAACCATCGGGGTCACTGAGGGGTAACGAAAGTTCGGCAATGGCTCCGGGCCCGTCACCGCGGTTGAAAAGCCTGATGGTCCCACCCATGCGATCGGCCAGATTCCGGCAGATCGCCAGGCCGAGACCGGTGCCTTTGCTCTTGGTGGAAAAATACGGGTCGAACAGGCGATCGGCCACCTCGGCGGGCAATCCGGCCCCGTTGTCGGCCCAGATGAGGGTGAGATATCCGGCTTCCGGACGCCAGGTTATCGCGAGGGTCAACCGATGTCCCTCGCGAGCGGCATCCAGGGAATTCTGCATGAGGTTTCCCAGGATCTTCTGCAGGGATTCGCGGTGGGCCAGAACCGCCGGTAACGGGCCTGTCTCCAATTCCACCATGGGAACCGAAATCCCGGCCGCGGAAATGACTTCCGGATCGGTCGCCCGCTCCCCGACCGCGGCTCCATAACCGGCGAGAACGTCCATGACCAGTGATTCCAGGTCCACGACCTCGGTATCCAGCTCTCCCGGGCGGCCCAACAAGCTGAATTCCCCGGCGATGCTCCGCAGCAAAGTGACCTGATTCAGGACCCGGCTCACGGTTTCATTCACGATCTTGTCCAGGTTGGGATGTTGGTCCTGCCAGGCCTGCCCCAGCAGTTGGACAGACAGTTGAATGGGTGTCAGGGGATTCTTGATTTCATGGGCCACCTGCCGCGCGAGTTCCGCGTTGATAGCCATCTTCTTGGTGTCGAGGAATTCGGTGATGTCCTCGAAGACAAGCATGGTGTCGGTGCGCCCGCCGGGTAGATCCAGGGGAGCCATGGCTCCGCGCAGGGTTCGGCGTCCATCATCGCTCGCCAGTTCTCCACCCACCCGATCATTTCCGGCAGCCAGGTTCCTGAAACCGGCGAGCAACCAGGCAACACCCTCGGGGTCTTCATATCCGGCCTGAGCTTCGGCCCGGAATCCGGCCAGGATCTGCCGGCCCGCCGGGTTCAGGGTCACGATTCCCCCCGCGCTGTCCAGGACAGCCACCCCGACGGTGACGCGGTCCAGGACCGTGGCGAGGAACCTTTCCCGCGCCGCCAGTTCGTCCCGGGCCGTTTGCAGATCATCCCGCATGAGGCTGAACGCGCCGGCCAGGCGGCCGATTTCATCGGAACCCGGATCCGGCAAGGGCGCATTGAAGTCCCCCTGGGCCAGTGACCGGGTCGCCGTCAGCAACAGACGCAGGGGTCGGAAGATATTCCAGGACATGAGCAGGGCCAGAACCAGGGCGGTCAGCAGGATCAGGTTGGCCAGGCCCGTGAGAAAAAGAACCGTCCCCCGGCGTTGGGCGATGTACTCGCGTTCCCGGTCCGGAAAATTGAGGGCCAGGATGGCGGGCAGCCGCCGGGCCCGCAGTTCGCCAAGGTCATTCCGCCCAAAGGCGGGCAGGGGCTGAGCTCCCGTAAACGCGAAGGGGCGTCCGTGAGCCGCGAAAATTCCCTTGCCGCTGGGATGGTCCAACAGCGCCGCCATAGACTTGGGATCGGCCAGCAGGGGAGCCTCACCCGAAAATACCGCAGCCGATTGGCTGGCAAAAACCGGCAAACCATCGAACCGGAACATGGCCTGGCCATCGACATGGTCAGCCAGACTTCCCATCAGGTCGGCGTCCAGGATCTGCCGGTAGAAAAAGAACCCCTGACTTTCGTTCCCCGAATGGCCCAGATTTTCCGCGGCGGCGGGAACCGTGAGAAACCCCTCCAGATCAAGGGGGATCACTGTGCCGACAAACAAGTCGTCACCTTCCCGGATGACCACCAGGGGAGCTTCGCGACCGGCATTCAACAGGTCCCTGGCCTGATCCTCATCCAGGTTGCTCAGGGTTTCATCCAGAAGCAGCGTTCCGTCGGGCCCGAAGACCATGCCCTGGCGGTACTCACCGGGGCCAACCGGTCTGTTGCCGGCCAGTTGACCTTCCAACAGGTCGGCGATGTATTCGCTGGCTGCCAGGGAGCGGGCCTGTTCCACCAGAAGATTGCGCAACTGTTCCACGGCCAGGTCCAGTCCGGCCCTTGTCTGGGCCCTGGCCTCGCTCCGGACCCGGTCATGGCCGACCTTATCGACCGAGGTGCCGATCACCAGCAGCAACACCAGTCCCAGCAAGAGATATCCGGCCAGGAATCTCTCCTGGAAACCCGGACGCCAGGGAACATCCTCCCCCGCGAAGCTGCCACGCGCCACCCACCGGTAAAGCTGGATGAAACCGAACAGGATGAACAGAAGGACCAGGTTCAGAAGCGTCAGTCGGGACAGATCGAGGAGATCCTCCCGGAACCCCGACTTTCGCAGGCCCAACAGGAAACCTTCGCCGGAGACCCGGGCGGCGCCCTCCGGAAGGGGGTTCCACCTGCACAGCCAGGACCGCCCCCCCCGCGGGATCTCGGCCAGCGATATTCGGCCGGCCCGCAGATCCGCCACCAAAGGGTTGGCCTCCGGTCCCGGAAAACCCGAGACGTCCGCTTCCAGCCACCCGGTGTCATCGGCCCTGAGCAGGAGGATGGGACGATCCACTTCAGCCCGCGGACGGTATCCGTTTGTGCTCAGATCGTGGCTGCCCCACAGTTCCCTGATCAGGGTGGAAATGCGCCAGGACCGGACCGGCAATTCGACCCGGATCCATCCCAAGCCTTCGGCACGGGCGACCTCCGCCGCCACAACCTCTTCCTGCCCTCCGGCGTAGATACGGCGCTCGGTCTGGAAAATCATGTTCCAGTTGTCCTGGACCGGAAGTCCGTTGATACCTACCCAGGGGGATCGCGCCACGACTTCATACTGGAAATCCCGCATGAATCCCTCGGCGTACAGACTCTCGGCCCCGGCCTCCTCATCCACGATTTCCACCAGACAGGAATACCCCAGGTCCCGCAGGGCCGAATCCTTCCACAAGGCCCAGGCCGCTTCGTCACGCCAGACATCGTAACGGCGGATCGTCGGCGTTCCCGAACCGGCCTCCTGTTCCGCCATCTCTTCGAGAACACTGCCCAGGAGGATCCTCGTCCATTCCGGGTCCGCCTGGGTAATGACGGCCCCCTTGCGCTCCAGCCAGGACCTTTCGGCCTGGTCATAGACCCCGCGCAGGGAACCGTAATTCCAGACTACGGTGACCAGGAGAATCGCGGGCCAGGCAAACCGGCGCAGAAAATGGGGCCGCGCCAAAAGGGCCGGCGCAAGGGCCCAGAGGACGGATGCAACCCCGGCCACCATCAACAGGCCCGCCGGAAGCTGACCTTCGCCCAGCACCAGGTTGACCAGCATGGCGGTGCCCCCCGCCACCAGGGCTCCGCCGAACCACCGCGAAAGTTCCTCCCGGCGGGGCCAGGACGGCCGCGCCAAAAGTCCGGTGGTCAGGGCGGCCAGTCCGAAGGCCATGAGCATGAGCGATACCTGTAGCCCCCAAAAAGACAGGAAGGGAAGGGAAACTCCCGTTCCGATCAGGCGGGCATTGGCGTTTTCGGCCAGAAGGCCGGCAAAGAACCGCAGCCACAGCAGGACCAATCCGACCACCAGACCAAACAGGACCCCCTGGAGGATTCCCTGCTTTCGCCAGGGGCTGCGAAGGCGATAAAACGCCGGACCCTCGACGACACCCAGAAATTGCAGCAGACGCCAGGCGGTGACCGCCACCAGCAGGGAAGTCAGTAGGGCGTCCGCCACCGAAGCGAACCAGCCGAAAGCGAATGGTGTGGCGAAATAGGCCGGGTCCACCAGGCTGAAAAGAGAACCCGGATGGGCGGGAAAAATCTGGCCGGGAAAAGAAAGGGTGATCCAGCGCAGCAACTCTGAAGCGGCCAGCATGGCCCGGCCGACCCACAGGGCGGCCAGAAAAACAATGGGGCCGCCGGCGACGCGAGCTCCCGCGGCAAGGACAAGAACCCAGGCCAAAAGCCCGGCCAGCAGCAAGCGGGATCGCCAGCGGACCGCACCCCCCGACAAGCCGTCGTCCAGGGCCGTCAGGCGAAGCACGCGACCCAGTAAACTCTCGACAAGCACCGAATCGGTCCCCGGACCATTGGCGGTGCCGGAAGGGAAAGAGGTTGTACCCGGATCCAGTACCTCAAGATAAATCCCGGGGTGAAAATCCTGGGCGGCCCGGGAATCCAGGGCAATCTGGATTTCCAGGCCATAACCACCGGAAATTCCCCCCACTTCACGCAGGAACCAGCGGCCACGGCTTTCGACAAGGCTCCGGCGGCCAATCCCGCTGGAGTCCCGCTGGACGGAGCCATCCCAGGCGGGCAGGGGTTCCGCGCCCGCGGTCCAGGCGGCCCGCGAAGAGCCGTCCCAGAGAACCGCGCCCAGAGGATAGGAATCACCAAAGGGATAGCTGTCCTTCCATCTGACCGGCAGTTTCCGCATGACCCTGAAAGGGTCGCCTCCCTGCACGACGGTCCATCCGGCCGAATCCGCCGGCGCGGTGAACAGATCCGGAAATTGCAGATCGAAGTCGTCCAGGGCGGGAATCAGGGCATCGAGAGATTCCCGGGCTTCGGCCAGTCCACGGGAAGGGTCGGGTTGGAAAGCAGCCGGCAGGGAATTGGAGCCACGAACAGACAGGAAACCGAGTCCCACTCCCAGCAGGACAAGAGAGGCGGCCAAAGCCAAACCCCGCAAGGCGAAGTCTGAAACCGGTCGAGTGGAGAACAATCCGGAGCGGCGCCAGTCCAGCAACAGGACAAACATTTGAAGGATGGTCAAGACCACGAACACGGAGGACAGCGGAAGCCGGGGCGTGCCGAAACCTGTGCCCGCCACAAGGAACAGAGTCCCCTGCCCCGCCAGACAGAGAACTCCCGTGAGCAGCAAAACCCGGGCCCGCAGCCAGGTCATCAACGGCCTCCTACCTGATCGTGTTGATCTCCGACAGCATCCAGCGGTCGCCCTGCCTGGCCAGTACGCAGACCAGTTTCAATTCCTGGACCCGGTCCGAATCGGGGCGCCGGCGTTTCCAGACCGCCATGCCGTGAACCCGGTCCCCGCCCGATGCGTCCTGGGTCCTTTCAAAGAAAAAGATCATCGTCCTGTGCGTCTGGAACACATTCTTGAAGTAGTAGAAGGCCTGGCTCGGGCTGTAGTGAGTGGTCCGGTCGGGATTGCCTCCGGAGGTTACCTTGAGGCCCGTTTCGTGCACCAGGTCGGCCAGGGCCTGCTGGTCTCCGTTTTCCCAGGCCCGGGCAACCCGGCCGAATACCATGCGTGGGTCATTTTCCGCGGAACCGTCCGGGGTTTTTACCAGGGCGGCGGTGGCTGGACCCGAAAGGGTCAAAAACAGTCCCGCAACCACCAGGCAGGCTGCAATTCCTCCAAAAAGGCCCACAGTCCGTCGGTCTCTGCTGATTATTCCGTGGATGTCCGCCATTCTAATCATGTGCTCCGTCTTCCCTGATTGGGTTTGACTGGATTTTTCCGGGGCTCTTACAACAGGCAAAGCCTGTGCCACCGGTCCGCTGTCACCCCAACACCCTGATTTTACCCCCAATCAGCCAAAAAATGCCATGTGGAAGGAAAAAATATTCCATTCAGCCCCCCCGAAAGGCCCGATAACTTCCCGCAAGCGTGCCCAAAAGGGGACGAATACGGTGAAGCCGGGGACACTGGGGTTGTGGCTCAGGACAGGACTTCCACCCGCTCACGGTAGTGAATGCCCCTGTCGGCCAATCCTTTGAGCAGATAGTCGACACAGCCGAACTGGCGCCCCATGTACTCCGGAGGAGAGATCCCCTGGTGGGTGTAGAGCCCCTCGGCCACCATGCGCAGGGCCATGGTAGCCGTGTAGCCGGTGGTGCGGGCCATGGAGGTCACGCCCATATCATGGTCGTACCGGTCGCAAAGGTCGTAGACATAACGCAGACGTTGATTGTTCCTGACGCCTTCGATCCGGATCTGCATGACGGTGATGTCGCCTTCCCCCTCCTCCAGTTTCCACATGGGGAACAGGAGTCTGGCCGTCACATCCAAGGGACGGACCTTGTTCCCGCCGACTTCGATTTCCTCCCCGGAGAAAAATCCGCATTCCCTCAGAACGGCCATTTTTTCGATGTGACCGGGATACCGCAGGGTCTTTTCCTTCATGTTCGGCGCGTCGATGGTTTTCATCAGGGTGCGCAGACCGTCGGTGTTGAAGGCTTCGAGGGTACCCAGTTCATGGAAGTCGATCAGTTCGGGATCGGACAGGGCCGGCCTGGTGACCAGCACACCGTTTTCCACATAGCGGGCGGGCCGCGTGTATTCTTCGATGACGTCCACCGGCGAAAACACGGCCTTGTATTCCCAGGGCCACTGCCGAATTTCAGGCAGGCCCCCGACATAGGTCAGCACCGTATCCACCTGGTCCAGCTTGCGGGCGACGCGACCGATCAGCGCGCTGCCCATGCCGGGAAAAACGCCGCAGTCCATGATGGCCGTGACGCCTTTCTCCTTGGCCAGGGCATCCAGTTCGAAGGGATCCTCGGGGAAAAAGGCGATGTCGATGACGTTTTTGCCGGCCTCGAGAATCGCCTTCAGGGTTTGAAAGCCCATGAAGCCGGGTACGGCGTCGACCACGAAGTCGTAGCCGGCCACCAATGCGGTAACCGCGGCGGGATCCGCAAGATCGGCCACCAGTGGAATGATGTCCGCCATGGCCGCGAGGTTGTTCAGAACCTGTTCGTCGCGGTCGGCAACCGTCACCGCGAACTGGTCATCGGTGGCCAGATCCATGGCCATGGGGCCGCCCACCAGACCGCCCCCCAGTACGATGATCTTCATTCACGGGCTCCCATCA
>JAUVII010000317.1 GCA_030592845.1 Candidatus Krumholzibacteriia bacterium
AACCTGGTCGAGATGGGGGCCGCCCGTATCCCGTTCGGCCAGATCCGCTTCCCGTCTGAGGTCCTTCAGGGCTTCCAGTTTTTTCTTCAATAGACCCAGGGAGAGATCAGCACCCGTCCCGCCGGTTGATTCGAGTTCGTCCAGTTCCCTGCCGATCGCAGCCAGGGCCCCGGTCCGGTTTTCGATCTCCTGCAGGTGATCCCTTTCCTGACGCCGCAGGCTTTTCAAATTAACGGGATCTTCCGGACGGACTCGGGCGCAGGCGGGGGGCAGGTTGGCCAGGCGGGAATCGGCGTCGCCCAGGGCCGCCGTTTGACGGATCAGATCACGCAGGGTTTCCAGCACGGCCAGGCGGCCCCGGGCGGCGCCGGCCAGGTCGCGTTCCTTTTTTAAATCATCGAGGCGGTCCTGTTCCAGAACCAGGGACTGCTGTTCGTTCTTGAGCCGGGTGACATTTCCGCGGGCGGTTTTGAGATCGCTGTTTTCGGCCCTGCCGGTCCGGGTGGGAAAAAGAGAGTCGCGAAGATTTCCCAGATCGAATCCGCCGGCCATGTGGGTGCGGATTTCGTGGGCCAGGTCGTCGTTTCCGGGATCCGGCCGGAGCAAATCAGGAACTCCCAGCAGATAACGGTCCGCAAGGTGGTTCGGACCCAGGTTCGGCCTGGAACCGCCCTCCCAGATTGGCATGTCCCGGTTCCTGCGTGACACCTGCAAACGCACGCCGCCGAGTTCAAATTCAGCCTCGGCCTCGAACGGCTCCTCGCTTGCCAAATCAGGCCATAAAAGCGATCGGACCGCGCGGCAAACAGAACTTTTGCCCACGCCGTTGGGCCCGGTCACCAGGGTGACGCCGGCAGACGGTTCCAGGGTGAAGGGGTCCCTGATGCCTGGAGTGCGCAAAAGACGAAGCCTAATCAGCCGCATGGTGCGCCTCCCTGTCCGTGGGCTGGGCCAAAAGACCCGCCAGGGCCAGCCGTCCCGCACGCGCCAACATTTCCTTGATCTGTTTCGCGGAAAGGTCGCTGTCTTCGCCCACCAGAGGCGCAAATGCTGTCTCCCGATCCACCTTGCCGATGGTCTGGCGAGCGGCGGCCACCAATTCCTCGACCACCGCGGCGGGGTCGGATACCCCGGGTACGGGCTGGCCCGGATTTTCCAGGGCCAGGATCCGGCGGGCGAGCAGTCCGGGCGGATCGGATCGGCCGGACACCTCCAGCAGGTCGATCCGGGCCTTCACACTGTTGGTGATTTTCTGAACAAACAGAACGGTTTCCCCGAGTTTGATGACGGCGTCGCCGAATTCGAAGGAGCGGGCGGCCTTTTCCAAAGCGGCCGGGTCATCGGCTTCACCCGTCAGGGTGACGCGCAACCCGAGGGCAAGGGTTTCATCCAGCTCGTTCTCCAGGCTGTCGTGAAGGTCCCGCAATTCGTGAAGCAGATGGGCGGCGAGATCACCCGCGGGGTCGGTCAGAGCGCTGCAGTCGAGGTCCCGCTCTTCCCAGCGCAGGGTGGCCAGGGGAAGTCGCCTGGCGTCGATTTTGCCGCCGTGATCCACCTGGACCAGGACCGGGCCGTGACATCCCGTCTCAGTGGGTTTGAGGCCGGTCACGGAGCCCAGGTAGAACGGAGTTCCGTCGGTGGGGATGGGATCCGGTTTATGGATGTGTCCCAGGAACCAGCCCCGGTAGCCGACACCCTGCAGATCCGTGGATTTCACCGGCGCGTAACGGCTGCCGGAGTCGAGGAGGTCGGCGTGCAGAAGCCCGAAGGTGATGCCGTCAGGTTGCGGGGGTGCGGTCAGCAGAGGGCTGGCCGTGTGGTGAAAGGAGGGGAACGACCAACCGGCCAGGTTGATGGTCAACCCGTTCTTCCCTGAAACCGGGAGTGTCGACCAGGTTCCGCCGGGGCCCAGCAGGTGAAAGCCGTCGATTTCCGCGGCCAGCTTGGGCAGCACCCTGGTGTCGTGGTTGCCGGCCACCCCGGCCACGATGATGCCTTTTTCCACCAACTTCCGCACCCCGTTGGCGAGGGGTCCGTACGCCTCGAACATGGCGTTGTCTCTTTCGACCAGATCCCCGGCCAAAGCAACGGCGTCCACCCCGAGTTCGATGGCTGCCTCCACAATCCGGTTCCAGGCTCCCGCCGGTCCGATATCCCGCAGGTTCATTCCTCCCTGGTCCAGGGCGGCCGGCGGCACGCGGGACGGCAAACGTCCCAGGTGCATATCGCCGACGAAAAGGATCCTGACAGAAGGCTCGGGGGGCATCATGTGGCTCCGGAAAATGGACTTACCATGGAGTTGACCCGGATTGATCGATACCATGCTACCAATTCAAAGGGTCCTTGGCCATGTCTTACCATGAAAATCCCCCACACCAAGGTGGATTTTCATGGTGAAACGGATGCAACCGCCCGTGGGGGCCGATGTCCGGCTTCAAATCTCTTAAGGGTGGCAAGCCATGTCTCACGCCAAGCTGGGCCCGCAGGCCGTTGTCCTTGACCAGGGAATCGGGCCAGGTGGACTTGATATCAGTAGCGGGATCCATTTCAGTTGCGGTCCAGGAGACCAGTTGGGGAAACCTGAAGGCATTGTTTCGATGATCGGTTTTGTGACTTTGGGCTTCGTTTGAAGTCAATTAACCATGCCACCAATTCAGGCGATCCTTGGCCATGCCATTTTACGCGCTTTTGCCCCGAACGACGAGATCAACTTCGCAGTCCAGTACATGTAACAGGAAAAGCACCTTGTCGACGGATTTGCGATAGTTGGTCGTATCCAGAAGACGATAAAACTGTGCTGGTGAAGTGCCGAGGCG
>JAUVII010000325.1 GCA_030592845.1 Candidatus Krumholzibacteriia bacterium
CGCATGTTCGCCGGGACCATAAAGAAGGGCGAAAAGATCAGGCTCTTCGGAAACGACAAGCAGTTCGAGGTGGGGGACATCGGTTGGTTCCGGCTGGACAGGATTTCCCAGCCATCCTTGACCGCGGGTGAAGTTGGCTACATCGCCACCGGGGCCAAGGATGTTCGGGATGTGCGGGTGGGGGACACGATTTCCCTGGCCGAAAATTCCTGCACCGAGGCGCTGGCCGGTTATGAGCAGGCCAAGCCGATGGTCTTTTCGGGGATGTACCCCACGGACAACGACCAGTACGACGAACTGTTCGAGGCTCTGCAGAAACTCCAGATGAACGACGCCTCCCTGACCTGGGAAAAGGAGACTTCAGCGGCCCTTGGTTTTGGCTTCCGCTGCGGGTTCCTGGGTTTGCTGCACATGGAAATCATCCAGGAGAGACTCGAGCGTGAGTACGGCCTGAACCTGATCGCGACCCTGCCCAACGTGGAATACGAGGTCCTGCTCAGGGACGACACCGTGCAGCTCTGCGAAAACCCCGCCCTGCTGCCGGACCCGAAATACATCGCGGAAATACGTGAGCCGATCGTGCGGGCGTCGGTCATCACGCCCAAGGAATTCGTGGGGCCGGTGATTCAGATTTCCCTGGATCGGCGGGGTATCCAGACCAAGATGGAATACCTGGACACCGAACGCGTGAACATCGAATTCGACCTGCCGTTGAACGAACTGGTGGTGGATTACTACGACAAACTCAAGTCCGTCACCCGCGGTTACGCTTCCCTGGACTACGAGTACCTCCAGCATCGCAAGGATGATCTCATCCGCCTCGATATCCTGATCAACGGGGATGAGGTCGATGCCCTGACCTGCATCGTTCACCGGGACAACGCCTACAACTGGGGACTGAAACTCTGTCAGAAGCTGAAGGAACTCATTCCCCGCCAGATGTTCGCCGTGGCCATCCAGGCCGCCGTGGGGACCCGCGTCCTGGCGCGAACCTCGGTGAAGGCCTTCCGCAAGAATGTGACCGCCAAGTGCTACGGCGGTGATATTTCGCGAAAGCGCAAATTGCTCGAGAAGCAAAAAGAAGGCAAGAAACGCATGAAACAGGTGGGTTCGGTGGAGATTCCGCAGGAAGCCTTCCTGGCTGTGCTCAAGGTGGAGCGCTGAGCCGACCCGATATCCTGACCACGATCAGCATGGAGTGGAAATGACCAAGAAATCCAAGAGACGTCCGCAGGAGCAGACCACCGCCAAACCAGGCACCGGGAAGGCCAAGGGGCCCCGGTCCCTGAAGGCCACGGTGATCGAATACGCGAAGGCCATCGGTACGGCCCTCCTGATCGCCCTGATCCTGCGGCAGTTCCTCTTCCAGGCTTTTCGCATTCCCACGGGATCCATGCTCGATACCCTGCAGATCGGTGATTTCCTGTTTGTGAACAAGTTCCTGTACGGGGCCAAGACGCCCGAGCGGATCAGGATCGGCAAGACCACCCTGATCGACGGGCTGCCGGTGTTGAAACTTCCGGCCATCCGCGAACCGCGTCAGGGCGACATCATTGTTTTCGAATATCCCAACGACCGGAATCTCGACTACATCAAACGATGCGTGGCCGTGGCCGGTGACACGATCCTGGTGGCCAACGGGATCCTGACGGTCAACGGGGAAGTCTACGAATCGAACTTCGGCGATCTCGACGGGGATCACTCCTGTGTTCCCTCCTGGACCGACCCCGAAAACTGTCCCCCGC
Source organism: Candidatus Krumholzibacteriia bacterium (assembly GCA_030592845.1). Classification (GTDB taxonomy): domain Bacteria; phylum Krumholzibacteriota; class Krumholzibacteriia; order LZORAL124-64-63; family LZORAL124-64-63; genus JAGLCY01. The sequence continues at coordinate 1,746 of JAUVII010000325.1, forward strand.
CGCGGACCCGGCACGACCAGTCGGCTTATGTCCGCAACAAGCGCAACCACTCGTGGCCCTGGGCCGGCATGCCGAAAATATACGTCGTGCCCGAAGGGCATATTTTCATGATGGGCGACAACCGGTTCAACAGCATGGACAGCCGGTACTGGGGCGCCCTCGACACGAAGCTTATCAAGGGCAAGGCCATGTTCATCTACTGGTCCTGGAACGGGGAAAAGCATCTGCCCCGGGTGAACAGGATCGGGGATTTGATCCGGTAGATCGAACCAATGGATGACCACCCGCCGCGGAGCCGCCATGGGACTCTACATTCACGTGCCATTCTGCGGGTCGATCTGTTCCTACTGCCATTTTGCCAGGACCGCCGAACACGGGCCGGAGCTCCGCGCCCGTTATGTGGATCTGGTCCTGGCGGAATTCGATCTGCGTCGGGAAAAATGCGGAATCCTGTCGTCGGGACGGCGCCTCCTTCACACCTGCTATCTGGGTGGGGGCACTCCTTCGGAACTGGAGCCCCGCCTTATGGCCCGCCTGCTCGCCGGGACCGTGGGGCGTCTCGGGCTCGCTCCGGATTTTGAATTGACGGCCGAGGCGAACCCGGAATCCCTGACCGAAGAGGTGGCCGCATCCTGGCTCGATCTGGGGATATCCCGGGTCAGCCTGGGGGTGCAAAGCCTGGATCCCGGGGTGCTGAAACTGCTCGGGCGAGCCTGCGGTCCCGCCACCGCCCGCGAGGGGCTGGAGAGGGCCTGCCGCATTTTTCCCCGGGTTTCGGCCGATTGGATCATCGGCCCGGGGCTGGACCGTGAGACCCTCCTGGCCGAATTGACCGAGGCCGCGGATCTGGGCGTGGAACATTTTTCGGTCTACATCCTGGAACTCCATCCCGGCACCCGGTTGGCCATGCTCAAGGAACA
>JAUVII010000099.1 GCA_030592845.1 Candidatus Krumholzibacteriia bacterium
AGGAGGCCAAGGAGTCGGGCGCATTCAAGGACAATATCCAACTGCGGATTGATTACGCTCATTTCGTACTTGGCGACTTCGAGGCGGCCGCTCACGCCCGGCACGATGGCCTGGAATATAACCGTGGTCCCTATGCCATCAATATTTACGCCTGGTACTGCTTCGAGCATCGCGTCTGTCTCGAGGAAGCGGTAAAAGAGGCACGCGAAGGCATCGTCATGGAGGGGGAGCCCGCGCATATCGCCATGCTCACCGATACCCTGGCCGAGTTGGTTCATCTTCGTGGTGGAACGGCGGAGGCGCTGAGTCTTGTCCTGCACTGCATCGAACTGGATCCGGACAACGAGTATTATCACAACCAGGAAAAACGGTTCCGGGAAATCCTTGATGGTGAGGGGGAATCGGAATAGCTCTCACGATGAATTTTCAGTACACTTTCCCATGGCTGCCGTAACCAGTGGAGATTTGATGAAATCCTTTTTGGGCATTGCATTGCTTTGTGCCGGACTCCTTCTGGTTTCCGGCTGTGATTCCGATGACCCGGTCGTCACACCCGAAACCCCCGAAATTCCCCTCACCGAGTTCGTTATCGCTTCCTCTGATTACCTGAACCATCGCTTTTTCAAGCTGGACCTGCCGTTTGAGGAAGCGCCCGGCGGCAGGCGCCTTGGCGACCGGATCCTGCTGGAAACCATCAAGATCTTCCAGTTGATGCCGGATGGGCCTCCCGGCCTCGGGGATCTCACCAATGTTGCGGTCTATGTCGATTCCATGGGGTTCCGCAACTGGGACGGAATCAACTTCCATGAGCCCCATATGTTTGGTCGCCGGTGGCGGGAAATTTTCCCATGGTATTGGGATGTCATGCTCGATCATGACGGGCATTTGATTGCCGTGGATCTGCGCACAAAGATGTCGGACCAGGATGTCCTGGCGGTCATATACGAGGTGAGGTTGGCCGATGGCGGCATCGTCAAGGTCGGGGATTCCCCTCACTTTGATGCCCCTGAACAGGAGGTTGTCGGGGGTGAGGGTCTCTATTACCGGATGAAGCTCTTGAAAGCCCCGGTGTCAGATCAGGAACCCCGCTCGTTCCGGTATGTGCTGCGTAATATCTATTCCCTGGGTGCAGCCAATATCGACCAGACCACCTTTGCTCTGCGGATCGAACGCAACGCAGCCGGTGCCATTCAACCCCAGCAGGATGAAACAGGATTGGACTACATTCGGATTTTCGGGTTGGACCGGGACAATCCCCAGCAGAGCGGCTATTCGGACGGACTGGTTGATTGGTGGGACCCATTCATCTTTGATCTGGCAAAGGGGCTGTTGAAGTTCCCCCTGGATTTCCCCATGCCTTTTGCTCCGGGTGGGCAAATATTCGCTTCGGGTGATCCGGCGGATCAGGTCGCCGAAGCTTTCTACTCTGCATACGCTGATACCTCGAGCTTTGTCTGGAATCCTTCTTTTCTATGGGCTAACCAGACCTGGCAACTATATGACCCAAGTGTTTTCCCCCCGGATTACCCACAGCACACCTCTTTCCGGATCATCGCCACTTATGGCAAGCCGGATATGGTTCCACAGTGACCGCGACCATCGGAAAAACGACAGTCGTTCTGATGTTATTCGGACTCCTCCTGGGAGCCCGCCCCGTCCTTGCCGCCGACAACGACCCCTTTCCCTATGAACTCGAAGGCGGCACGGAAGCTGCCGTACTGGGCAGCACGGCCATCCTGTTCGGCCTGGGATTCTGGGCGGACCAGGGCTACGCGCCTCTGACCCCCGAGGAAATAGCGGCCCTCGACCCTGAAACCATCAACTGGTTCGACCGGTCAGCCACACGCCGGTATTCACCCGGCGCCGCCAAGGCCAGCGACATCATGCTCTACGCGACCATGGCCGCGCCCCTGTCGCTGGGCCTGACCGACCGGGGTTCGCTCCAGCCGAATACCCTGGGTCTGATGTACCTGGAAACCTACGCCCTCCAGGGCGGACTGACGTACCTGGCCAAGAACCTCTTCAGCCGCACCAGACCCTACGTCTACAACGACAATCCGGATATTCCCCTGGAATTGAAAATGGAGAAGACCTCGCGGCGGTCTTTCTATTCAGGCCACACCTCGGCCGCTTTCGCCTCCATGGTTTTTCTGGCCAGTGTCTTTGAACGCCTGTACCCCGATTCCAGCGCCAGGGGCTGGGTGTGGGGAGGGTGCATGACCGCGGCGGCCACTACCGGTTACCTGCGATACGCTGCGGGGCGGCACTATCCCACCGACATACTGGTCGGCGCGGCAATGGGGGCCTTCGTGGGTTATCTGGTTCCATCCCTGCATGAACTGGAAGGGGTTGGCCAGGATGGGCCCGCCGGTGGCAAAAGCCGTCGCAGCATGACTCTCGGGATCACCCTGGGGTTCTGAATTGAAGGCGGAATCCCTGATTCCACTGGCCTAACCAAGGCTAATGACTTAGCCTTCCCTAATGGCAAGCTCAACAAATAAAAACACCCATCTGCGGGGTAGGGGCGACTTCACGGGCTTCCAGCACCTGATGCCTCACCGTGTGCAGGAAATCCTGCTGGTGGCCAGCATGTACGATGCCTTTACCCTTGAAGAGGGAGGCCAGCTGACCGAGCTGTTATTGAGTGAATACCGCGAGATGAACCTGAGTTTCCCCCCTCATGTAACCCGGGCCTCCACCGGCGAAGAAGCCCTGAAGTTGACCGCGGTGCGCCGGTTCGACATGGTGATCACCATGTCCCGGCTGGGGGATATGGCGGCCCCGGATCTGGCCTGCAAACTGAAGGCCAACGACCCGGAACTGCCCATCTTCAACCTGGCCTTCAACCCCCGTGAACTTCAGCACATGCGCGAACAGGACAGCGCCTGCCAAATCGACCGCTACTTCCTGTGGTCGGGTGATGTCCGCCTTCTGCTGGCGATCATCAAGTACTGCGAAGATTACCTGAACGTGGGCCACGACACGCACTACGGGGATGTCCGTTGCATCCTGCTGATCGAGGACTCGGTCCGGTTCTATTCCTCCTATCTGCCCATGCTCTATACCGAGGTATTGGAACAGACGCAGTCGCTGATGGTCGAAGGCATCAACCTGAGCCACCGCCTGCTGCGGTTGCGTGCCCGGCCCAAGATCCTGCTGGCCACCACCTACGAGGAAGCCTGGGCCTTCTACAAGGACTACAAGGATTCCCTGTTGGGAGTCATCTCGGACGGCCGGTTTCCCTGGAAGGGCGTCGAGCGGGATGACGCGGGGGTGGAGTTCATCAAGAGGGTCAAGTATGTGGATCCCCATACCCCGGCGGTGCTCCAATCCACCAACACGGATCTGAAAGAGGTAGCCAAGGAAATCGGGGCGGGGTTCATCCACAAGCGCTCCCGCAAGCTCTTGAAGGAACTGCGGCAGTTCATGCTGGATTATTTCGGCTTCGGGGATTTCGTGTTCCGCATGCCCGATGGCCGGGAAATCGGACGGGCGCCCGACCTGAAATCACTGGGCCGGCTGTTGAAAACGGTGCCGGCTGAATCCATCTATCACCACGCCAGAAACGATCATTTCTCCAACTGGCTGCGGGCCCGGACCGAGTTTGGCCTGGCGGCCTCTCTTCGTCCGCGCAAGGTGTCGGAGTTCAAGGACCCCGAAGCGCTGCGGGAATATCTGGTCCAGTCCATCAACATTTTTCGCACCGAAAGCCAACGCGGTTTGGTGGCGGATTTCTCACGGAGGCATTTCGATACCAGCGCCGCGTTTGTGAGGATCGGCGGGGGCTCCCTGGGGGGCAAGGGTCGCGGGCTGGCCTTCATGAATTCCATTCTCTACCGCTACGGGATAAACAACCGTTTCCCGGGCACCCTGATCAACGTTCCCCCGACGGCCGTGGTGGGCACCAACGTCTTCGACACCTTCATGCGGCAGGGTGATCTGCGCGAGGTGGCCCTTGGCGAGGTGGACGATGCCGAGGTCGTCAACCATTTCCTGGAGGCGAAACTGCCCCCGGAAATCTATGGGGATCTTGAAGCTTTTCTGGATCAGGTCCGGTATCCGTTGGCCGTACGGTCTTCGAGTCTTCTGGAAGACAGCCAGTTCCAGCCCTTCGCCGGGGTCTACGCCACCTATATGCTGGCCAACAACCATGAGGACCTGAAGGTCCGGCTGGATCAACTCTGCGACGCCATCAAACTGGTCTACGCTTCGGCCTACTCGCGTGCCGCAAAGGGATATATCGAGGCGACCAGCAACAGGATCGAAGAAGAGAAAATGGCGGTCATCGTCCAGCAGATGGTGGGCCAGCAATACGAGAATTTCGACTATCCTCATTTTTCCGGTGTGGCCCATTCCTCCAATTTCTATCCTGCCGCCGGCTTGAAACCCGAAGACGGGATCGCGGCCGTGGCCCTCGGCCTTGGCCGGATGGTGGTGGAGGGCGGCCAATCCCTGCGGTTCAGTCCCGCCCAGCCGGGAGTCCTGCCCCAGTTCGGAACCGTCGACGATTGGCTCAAGATCAGCCAACGCAATTTCTACGCGGTGGATGTCAGCGATCCTGACGCCTATCCCAACGCCCATGACGACTTCAATCTGGCCCTGCTCGATCTCGAAGACGCGGAGCGCCACGGGACCCTTGAATCCGTGGGCTCGGTTTATTCACCGGAGAACAACGCAATCTACGACGGAATCCACCGGCCCGGAACGCGGCTGGTGTCTTTCGCCCATGTACTGAAATCCGATCTGTTTCCCTTGGCGGATATCCTGAAACTGCTCCTGGAACTGGGCCGGCGGACCATGAGCTCCGAAGTGGAGATCGAGTTCGCGGTGGTTCTCGGAGACGGCGAACTCAATTCCCATCAGTTCGGGTTCCTGCAGATCCGGCCACTGGCCGCCGGTTACGAGGCGCCGGATATCCCCGAGGATCTACTCGATTCCCCCGATGCGGTGGTGGCCACCAACGTGGCCCTGGGTAACGGGAGTAATGAGATAATCCGGGATATCCTTTACGTTCCCCGGGCCAGATTCGACCGCGGCAGCACCGAGGGCATCGCTTTGGAAATCGAAAAATTCAACCGTGGTTTCGTGAACGAATCCACACCTTTTCTGCTTCTGGGTCCGGGCCGCTGGGGCTCGTCGGATCGCTGGCTTGGAATTCCCGTCCGCTGGGACCAGATTTCAGGGGCGAGGGTGATCGTCGAAACCGATCTCGACGACTTCAAGGTGACTCCCAGCCAGGGGACCCATTTTTTCCAGAACCTGACCAGTTTCCAGGTCGGGTATCTGACCGTGAACGCGGGGAAGGGGGAAAGCCGTCTCGACTGGGACTGGCTCGATTCCCAACCCGCGCACAAAGAGGGTGAATTCGTGCGGCATATCCGCCTGAATGAACCTTTGACAGTTTTGATCGATGGCCGCTCCCGCAGAGGCGTGGTCCTTAAACCCGGTAACAATGTTCAACCCAGGGGGGACAAAAACCCATGAGCAACGACGCCACTTTCAATCCGTACGAGATGGCCCGGACCCAGTTCGATAAAGTCGCCGATCTGATCGGCCTGGACCAGGGCACCCGCGATCTCCTGCGCAGTCCCCTGCGCGAATATCACTTCAGCATCCCCGTGCGCATGGACGACGGTGCGGTCAAGGTGTTCCAGGGCTTTCGGGTCCAGCACAACGACGCGCGCGGTCCCGGCAAGGGCGGGATCCGTTTCCATCCCCAGGAAACCATCGACACGGTGCGGGCCCTGTCCATGTGGATGACCTGGAAATGCGCGGTGGCTGATATCCCCCTGGGCGGCGGCAAGGGTGGGGTGATCTGCGATCCGCATAACCTGAGCGCCCGGGAGCAGGAGTCCATCTGCCGCGGCTGGGTTCGGCAGCTGGCCAGGAATATCGGACCGGTGGCGGACGTGCCCGCCCCTGACGTCATGACGAGCCCGCAGCACATGCTCTGGATGCTGGATGAATACGAACATATCACCGGGGGACACTATCCCGGAATGATCACCGGCAAACCCGTGGGCATGGGCGGTTCCCTGGGCCGCACCGAGGCCACCGGTTACGGTGTGGTCTATTGTCTGCGTGAGGCGCTGGCCGAACTGGGCCTGAAGGCGGAAAATACCACCGCCAGCGTACAGGGTTTCGGCAACGTGGCCCAGTATGCCATCGAACTGTATTCGGCGATGGGCGGCACCACGGTCTGTGTCTCGAGTTGGGATCAGGAAGAGCAGACCACCTACGCCTTCTTCAAGGATTCCGGTATCGATCTGGAGGAACTGAAGGGGATCACCAATCGTTTTGGCGGCATCGACAAGGCCAAGGCGAAGGAACTGGGTTACGAGGTGCTTCCGGGCGACGACTGGATCGACCGCGAGGTGGACATTCTTTTGCCGGCGGCCCTGGAGCATCAGATAACCGGCGAGAACGTGAACCGGATTTCCGACCGGGTGAAGATCATCGCCGAAGGCGCCAACGGTCCGACCACGCCCGAAGCCGACGCGGTCATCCAGGAGCGCGGCATTTTCATGATTCCGGATTTCCTGGCCAACGCCGGCGGCGTGACCTGCAGTTACTTCGAGCAGGTGCAGTGCAACATGAACTACTTCTGGGAGCGGGATGATGTCCTGGCCAGGCTGGACAAGAAGATGACCGCGGCCTACCACTCGATCAGCGATCTGGCGGCCAAGCAGAAGATGTACATGAGGGATGCTGCTTATGTGGTTGCCATCAATAAGGTTGCATCAGCGTGTCGCGATCGGGGCTGGGTGTAGCTGATGACTGGATCCACCGACAACGGAAACCTTGACGGTGGATCGGGCAACCAGGTCCCTCAATGGCGGCTGATGATTGACGAGATGCGCGAGGACTACCCAAAACGGTTCCTGCGTATTTCGCGCAAGATGCTCAACCACCTGTGTTCCATCGGTCTGACGGGAGCGCAGGAGATGCTTGCCGAAGTGGACGGGGCGGCTGGATTACCGGACACCCCGTTGTCCGGCGGGTCCAACGTTCCCGGTGCGCGGGTGCGTCTGGAGGATTCCCACCTGATGTCCGGCGGTCCTTTCGAACTTGCCGCCGATTTCCTCGGGGACGATGAAATCACCGAGCGCGTGCTCAAGTGGATCATGGAGGGCAAGGCCAGTTTTTTCAGTACCGTCGTGGGTGATCCACGTCGAACGATGCCCGAGATCGCCGACGCGATCCGCCGGTACAACGATGTCCTGCGCGGGCGCAGCGGGTTGACCGCCAGTACCCTCAAGAGCCTGCGCGTGTCGCTGATCCAGCGCTTTCTTACCGAGCAGCTCGACTACATCAACGTGGCCAAGGAAGTTGTCCGCATAACGGACTTCCACGACCTGCTCGATCAGATGATCATGACCAATGAAAGCCACGGAAAATTGGGGGGCAAGGCCGCGGGGCTGCTTCTGGCCCACTGGATCCTGGGCCAGCCCGAAGCCGATGACCGGGGGATCAGCAAGGTCAAGATGCCCCACACCTGGTCCATCCTCTCGGACGCCATCATGGATTTCATCAAGTTCAACGAACTCGATGACGTGATGGACCAGAAATTCAAGGAGATTTCCCAGGTCCGCCGCGAATACCCCAACATGATCCAGCTGTTCAAGAACAGTAATTTTCCTCCCGAGATAACCGAGGGGCTCGGCAAGGCCCTCGATTTCTTTGGCGAGACACCCCTGATCATTCGCAGTTCCAGCCTTCTGGAGGACCGCTTCGGCACCGCGTTCTCGGGCAAGTACAAGAGCCTGTTCCTGGCCAACCAGGGGGACCGCGAGGAGCGTCTGGACGCTTTGCAGGACGCGGTGGCCGAGGTGTGGGCCTCGATCCTGGGCCCGGACCCCATCGAATACCGGCGCGAGCGGGGGCTGACCGAGTTCATCGAGGAAATGGGTATCCTGATCCAGGAAGTAGTGGGTAGAAGGGTGGGCCGGTGGTGGATGCCGGCATTTGCGGGGGTGGCCTTCAGTCTCAACGAATTCCGCTGGTCGCCACGCATTAATCGTGAAGACGGTTTGATTCGCCTGGTGCCGGGTCTTGGCACCCGTGCCGTTGATCGGTTGGGGGACGACTTCCCCATTCTCGCGGTACCCGGTCAGCCCGGATTGCGCGCCAGCGCTTCGGTGGACGAGGTCCTGCGTTACAGTCCCCGAATGGCGGACGTCATCAACCTGGAGACCAATCGCTTCGAGACGGTGAAACTGGAAGATCTTCTGCACGAGGCCGGGTCGGACTTCCCCATGGTCGAAAAGATATTCTCCGTACATCGCGACGGCATGCTGCAGAAGACCTCCCGCTTTATGATGGATCCCGAGACCGATGATCTGGTCGCGAATATGGAGGGCCTGCTTACCGACACGGAACTGATTCCCAAACTGCACGCGCTGATGACCACCCTGGCCCAGTACCTGGGAAATCCGGTGGACATCGAGTTCGCCCACGATGGAGAGGATTTCTATCTGCTGCAGTGCCGTCCCCAGGCCATGACCGGTGACGCGGCCCCGGCGCCGATTCCGCGCGACGTCGACCCGGGCCAGATGATTTTTTCCGCACGCAAATACATTTCCAACGGTTGGGTGCCGGATATTTCCCACATCGTCTACGTGGTTCCCGAGGAATACGGCAATCTGCCCACGCCCGAAAAGATGAAGGAGGTCGGCCGGGCGGTCGGCCGTCTCAATACCCTGCTGCCCAAACGCAAGTTCATCCTGCTGGGACCGGGCCGCTGGGGCAGCCGCGGCGACATCAAACTGGGAGTGAGCATCACCTACGCGGACATCAACAACACCGCCATGCTGATCGAAGTGGCCCGGCGGCAGGGCAACTATGTGCCCGACCTTTCCTTCGGCACCCATTTTTTCCAGGATCTGGTCGAGGCCCAGATCCGTTATCTGCCCCTTTACCCGGATGAATCCGATGTGGTGTTCAACGAGGAATTCCTGTTGGGAGCGGACAACCTGCTGGGTGAACTGGTGCCCGAATACGCGGATCTGGCGGATTGCATACGGGTCATCGACGTGGGCGCGGTCACCGGGGGGCAGGTCCTGCGGGTCCTTATGAACGCCGATCTGGAAGAAGCGGTGGCTCTTTTGGACGAGGCGGGCGATGACGGAACCCTCAAGATGGGAATGGCTCCCGCCGCAGAGCATGAGCCGCGCCAATACTGGCGCTGGCGTTTCCGGATGGCCGAACGGATGGTCAGGGCAATGGACGCCGAGCGGTTCGGTGTCGTGGCGGTCTATCTATACGGATCGGTTAAAAACGGAACTGCGGAACCGGAAAGCGACATCGATCTGCTGGTCCATTTCCGCGGCGATGCCGGCCAACGTGAGTTACTTGACCAATGGTTCCTGGGCTGGTGTCAGGCCCTCCAGGAAATGAACTTTTCCCGCACGGGAGTCCGCGTGGAAAAAATCCTGGATGTCACTTACCTGTCCGACGAGGAAGTGGCTTCCGGAGAAGGTCTGGCCGCAAAAATCAACGCCGTAACGGACGCCGCCCGCTTGTTGGAGTTTTCCTGATCAGGAAAGGTCCATCATCCGACGCAACCGCCGTTTGCGGCGATGAATCTGCCGCCGATATTTCTTCAGCTCGTCGGCGTCCCTGGCCTCCAGGGCGGCCTGACGTTTAACCTTCAGTTCCCGGATTTCGGCCTTGATGGCCCGCTTGCCCAAGCCGGCGGCCACATGTTTGTGCGGTTGTTCGATGCCGAGTTTATCTGCAAGCTGGGCGATCAATTCATCTTTTTTGAGGCCGATGACACCTTCAACCTCAGGCAAATGTTCTTTCATCATTTCCCGCAAGTCGGCGACACGGGTTTTTTGTAGATCATGATATTCCATGCTGTCCTCCCGGTTAATCGGATTGCTTGGCCATTTCAGAGTCTACAATCAAATTTATTGGGCTGCACGGGCAATCTTTTCGAAACATGGCGGAATGAATAAGATCCACGCTTTCAATCATGTGATCCGGGAGCTTCCGGGCGGGGCTGAATTCAGTTGAAAACCATTGTCACAGGGTGGACAGGCCGGAACGCCCCGGACTGGTTTCCGAGCCAATTCATATATCCGCAACAGCTTGCAAGATCATACCATATGGGTATCTGTTAATCCCTAAACAAATCCACGGTTAAGGTATGAATTTACTTGCGCCGCCCTTGGCGAATTTCCATGTTTTTCGGGCAAATGGGTTCCGGCCCCCTGGGTCCGGACCTGATATAAAGTTCAGTCAACTAAGGAGACACCGAAATGGCTCAGAACGTTGCTGCCTTCATGGAAAACGTCGTCGCCAAGAACCCCTCGGAAGTGGAGTTCCACCAGGCGGTCGAAGAAGTCGTCGAGTCCATCTGGCCGGTCCTGGACAAACGTCCGGAGTACCGCAAGGCCAAGATCCTTGAGCGGAGCGTCGAGCCCGAACGTGTCATCCTGTTCCGGGTTCCCTGGGTTGACGACAGCGGCGAAGTCCAGGTCAACAAGGGTTTCCGCATCGAGATGAACAGCGCCATCGGTCCCTACAAGGGCGGCCTGCGTTTCCACCCCAGCGTGAACCTGGGCATCCTGAAATTCCTGGCCTTCGAGCAGGTCTGGAAGAACAGCCTGACCACGCTGCCCATGGGCGGCGGCAAGGGCGGGTCGGACTTCGATCCCAAGGGCAAAAGTGATCTCGAAGTGATGCGCTTCTGCCAGGCCTTCATGGGCGAACTGTTCCGCCACATCGGTCCGAACACCGACGTTCCCGCCGGCGACATCGGCGTGGGCGGCCGCGAAATCGGTTTCATGTTCGGCATGTACAAGAAACTGCGTAACGAGTTCACCGGCATCCTGACCGGCAAGGGCCTGAACTGGGGCGGCTCCCTGATTCGTCCCGAGGCCACGGGCTACGGTGCCGTCTACTTCGCCGCCAACATGCTCGAGACCCGCAACGAGACCCTTGAAGGCAAGACCGCTCTGGTCTCCGGCTCCGGTAACGTGTTCCAGTACACGGCCGAGAAGCTGCTCGACCTGGGCGCCAAGCCCGTCACGGTTTCCGACAGTGGTGGCTACATCTACGACGAAGCCGGCATCGACCGCGAGAAGCTGGCCTTCATCATGGATCTGAAGAACGTCAAGCGTGGGCGCATCAAGGAATACGCCGAAAAATTCAGCTCGGCTGTGTACACCCCGGTGGATCATGACCTTGATTACAACCCGCTGTGGAATCACAGGGCCGACTGTGCCTTCCCGAGCGCCACGCAGAACGAGATCAACGCGACCGACGCCAAGAACCTGCTGAGCAACGGCGTTTACGTCGTCAGCGAGGGCGCCAATATGCCGACGATC
>JAUVII010000237.1 GCA_030592845.1 Candidatus Krumholzibacteriia bacterium
ATACTAGAGATTACCCATCAGCATGATGGTGGCGACCAGGGCGTAGATCGTCAGGGCCTCGATGAAGGCGCAACCGATGATCATGGCCGTCTGGATCTGACCGATGGCTTCGGGCTGACGACCCATGGCGTTCATGCCGCCCTCGACAGCCTTACCCAGACCGAGGCCCGAACCGATGGCGGCCATACCCAGGCCGATGGGAAGAGCCAGTCCAAGAATATTCCCGTCCATTGTTTTCTCCTTCTAGTGCGTGCGTTGCACTTCATTGTTGCGGGATGGAACCCGCCGTTTCCGGGCTTCGAAAAACCCGGGCTAGTGCCCGTGAGCTTCCGCGTGATCACCATGCGGAAGGAACAGGGCAATATAAACCGTCGACAAAAGCGTAAAGACCAGCGCCTGGATGGTGCTCGAAAGCAGACCCAGGAAGTAGAACGGCAACTGCAGCGGGATGCCGGGGAGGAAGCCCCAGATCGCCGCGTCGCCGTCCATGACGATGCCGCCGATGGCCTTCATCAGCAGGTAACCCAGGATCACCATGGTGGCGACCAGCGTTTCCTCGCCGAAGATGTTCCCGAACAGACGCAGACCCAGGCTGAGCGGTTTGATCAGCTCGCCGAGCACGTGCAGCGGGAACAGAAGAATCGAAAAACCCCAGTCCATCCCCGTCTTGGGGGAACCGGCCAGATGGTGCAGGTAGCCGAGGATACCGTTTTCCTTGATGGCGATACCCTGCACGTACAGGAACGTCAGGATGCCCAGGGCGAAGGTCGTGTGGGAGAAGCTGCTGGTCGCGGAATGGCCCAAAGGCAGCATGCCGACCAGGTTGTTCACCAGGATGAAGACGAACAGCGTGCCCAGGTAGGGGGTGTACCTGCGGGCCGTGGGGCCGATGATCGCTTCGAACATGCCGTAGAGGCCGCCGAAGATCATCTCGGCAGCCATCTGGGCGCGGCCCGGGAAACGGGACGAGAGTTTTTTGCTCAGGCTGATGAAGAACAGGCTCAGCAGCAGGGCGACGCCCAGGGAGTAGATCGGGTTCAGGAATTCTTCGAGGCCGTGGGCGACCGAGTCCGGGAGCAGGGGGGCGATCCAGCCGGTCAAAAGGTTCTGGAGATGCGGGATGCTGCTGTGGCCGCCCTCGGCGTGGGCGTCGGCTTCGCCGTGTTCGGTATCGCCGTGGGCCGCGACTTCAGTGTGCGCGTCGGTGGGGTGCTCATCGTGCTGGGCGAGGGCCGTGTCGCCAAAAGCGAGCAGGGCCACGCCAAGGGCGAGGGCCACGATGGCCAGCCTACTCATGTTCAAGTCGGATGTTCTACGCATCTTGAACTTGATCTCCCTGTGCGGCCTGCAGTTTGAGGCGGCGTATTTCTTCGTCGCGGGCGCGTGCGCCCACCACCACGAGAACGACCATCATGAGAGTGAAACCTACGGCGTGGCTGATCGCTGGAAACGGCCGGGAAAATAACACCCAGACCGCCAATCCGTAAACAGCCAATTTAGCGAATCCCCACAGAAACATGGCAAATACGTTCCGCGGTTCCCCCGGAGGAAGAACCGCGACGCGCAGCAATTTTTCCAGGGCGAAAAGTCCGGCGGCGGCCCACAAAGCGGTCAGGAAAACCCCAAGAGCAAACTGGGGCGAAACCGTAAATACAAGCACCGCAGACAACGCCAACGCGAGTAAAATAGTCCATATCTGAACACGGGCAAGGACGTTTTGGGCCATTTGGCGGATTCCCCTTTGACCTTCGGCTGCAGGTTGTTGATAAACTCGTTCTGGCGTCAGGTGCGCCTCGCCGATTCGAGATCAAGGCGCGGATTTGCAGCCGTAGCCGTAGCTACGGCAAAAATGCGCAACGCCGAGCTCGGATTGGCGAGGCGTGCATGACACCAGAAGGAGTTTTTCAACAGCCTGCTGGGTTGGCTAGCGGGGTCCGTCCCGGGGCGCCTAAAGGATAGGGGAAAGATGGTATTTTGGGAGGGATTGTCAAAAAGGAAAGCGGGGGAAACCGGGTTTAATGGGCGGGGGGTAGGTCGAAAAGTGGATTTAGTTGGGTAGCCAACCATTAAAGCCCGCTGGGATATTGGATATCAATGCAGAAAAGCCCGCCGGCGGGTTTCTACGCAGGGATAATAAATATCATTGCGAAAAAGTGCCCCCAGGGGAACTTTTTGACAATAACCTATTACCATCAAATAAGTTAACAACATGAGAGCCAAACAAGTTGGCTACCCAACCAAATCACGTTTTTTACCTACTTGATGATCCCCTCGGCCCCGGTCATCCGCCGCAGCACCCCCAACTGCCCACAATGATAGGACTCGTGGAACGCCAATCCCGTCATCAGCGACCCGATTGTTTCCTTTTCATCGTTCCCGGGGCTGAAAGTGCCTTTTCGGCCAGAATCGCGGAAGTCAACGCCTCCAGCCCGGCCTTCAGGCCATCGGCGGTGGCGGCAAAGTCGGCCAGCACATCAACCCTCCCGGCACACTCCCCATCCATTTCCCTTCCGGACGTCCTGACCAAATCAATCCCTTGCCCCTTGCCGGATTACGCCAACAATCGGGAATCGCGCCATGTCTCCTATTTGATTTTGTTAAGTCATTTATGATAGGATGTGTTTTCACGTCCGCACGGGACGTTGGGGAATCATAACTTGTTGGAAAAAATCATATTGTTCAACCGGGAGGCCCTATATCCGTCTGCCGGCGGCTTCATGCCGGCCTCCGAACATCATCAGGGGGGATTGAAATGAACACGAACAGGCGTCTGCTGACCAGCGGACTATCGGTTGTCGTTCTTCTGACAATCGGCTTTCTCGGACTCGAAGAAATCGACAAACCCGACCCATTCCCATCAAACAGTGACATGACTCCCGGCCTGGTCCGCAGCCAGGACGTCATCGACAGCAAAATCCACCGTAAGGAAATGAAGCTGGCCGGGGAAGACACCAATGGTCCCAAAAATCCAAGGGACCGCGCGGCCTGGGAATACGAGATGCGGACCGGCCCAGACGGAACCATCCCTCACGGCGCCCTGATGCGCGCCAAGAATCAGTTCGACCAGTTGGCGAAACAGCAGCCCGTCATCCACGACAAGGACGGCGGCATCCAGGGCTGGGAATGGCTGGGCCCCGGTAATATCGGCGGCCGGATCAGGGCCATCGCCATCCATCCGACCAATCACAACACGATCTGGATCGGCGGCGTTTCCGGCGGTATCTGGAAGACCATCGATGGTGGCGGCAGCTGGTTTCCGTTGGCGGACTTCATGGCCAACCTGGCGGTGACCTTCATCGTCCTGGATCCCAACCACCCCACCACCTTGTACGCCAGCACCGGCGAGGGTGTCCTCGCTCATGTCGGTCTTCGCGGCGCCGGCATCTTCAAGTCGACCAACGGCGGACTGAGCTGGACCCAGCTCGCTTCGACCACCGGCTCGAATTTTTACTGGGTGAACCGGTTGGCGCATCACCCCACCGATTCCGGACACCTTCTGGCCACCACCGGATTGGGCCTGTTTGAAACCCTCGACAGCGGGGCCACCTGGACCAAGTTGAACGATATCCCGATAGAAGCCACGGATGTCCGGTTCCACCCCAGTGACCCCAGCCTGATCCTGGTGGGTACCGCAGCCCGCGCGTATTACTCCAATGACAGCGGGGCAACCTTCACCCGGGTCGACGACGACGGCTCCGCCCCGTACTTCGCTGCCGGCCGGTGCGAGGTGGCCTTCGCACCCAGCGACGTGAACACCTTCTACGTGGCCCTCGACTCCGACAAGGGCGAGATCTGGCGCAGCACCGACGGCGGCGCCACCTGGGACCTTCGCAACACCGGCACCAACTACATGGGCAGCCAGGGGTGGTACGACAACGCCATCTGGGTCCACCCGACAGATCCCGATTTCATCGTGGTCGGCGGCATCGACCTGTGGCGCAGCACCGACGGCGGGACGACACTTACGAAGATCAGCGACTGGCACAACTACCACGCGGGGCCCTTCAGCGCCCACGCCGACCAGCATGCCATCATCCCTCATCCAAATTTCGGTATCGGCGAAAATGAAATCGTCTACATCGGTAACGACGGCGGCATCCAAGTGACCAACGACATCTTTTCCGTCTCCCTGTATGACGGGTGGGTCAACCTCGCCAACAACCTGGGTATCACCCAGTTCTACGGCGGAGCGTGCGCGCCGGACGGAAGCGTGATCATCGGCGGCACGCAGGACAACGACCATCTCAGGTACCGGCCGGCCGACGGCGTCCAGGGCTGGTATCAAGCTCAATACGGCGACGGTGGATTCGCCGCGGTCAACTACAACAATCCCGCCGTGATGTACAGCGAGTACGTCTACCTGAAAATCGAAAAAAGCACCGACGGAGGTGAAACCTACTCCAACAGCTACTCGGGCATAACCGATACGGGCAGCCGGACAACGGCCCTGTTCATCGCGCCCTTCGTGATGGATCCCGTGAATCCGGACATCCTGTACGCGGGGGGATCGTCCATCTGGAAGACCACGGATGCCGC